>JAGAFT010000108.1 GCA_017627975.1 Oscillospiraceae bacterium | reverse complement strand
CTTGAAGCCTTCAATCTGATTGAGAAGAAAGCATATCTTGCAGGTGGAAGCTATATGCTTCTAAGTGTAGTATTCTGCTTACTGGGGGTCATCTGTGGAAGAAAGCTCTCGATGCTAACACATTGATAACTTCCAGTTTGTTGCTCAGTAGCCCTGGTGAGAAATCGCTGGGGCTCTTGCGTCCTCACAAGCTTCGGATCGTCTCGCTTCCCTGAGGTGTCAGGAAAGCTCGCTCCCTCCGCTGCTCGTCCTTTTCGCGGAAGACCCATTTCATTGGGCTCTTCCGCGATTATTATTAAGCCCATTCGGAGAGGATTGCTTCTTCCGCCTTGGAGAACTTCGGCTTGAGATGAACCAGGTCACGATTTTTGTGGTACCAAGTGCGCTCGTTCTTCTCCAGCTTCTTGCCGGTGCGAAGCTTTTCCCGGATGCGGAGCACACGGGCGAAGACGCTCTCCGGCGGGATCTCCAAATAGGCGGCCAGGAAGGTTCGCCAGTGGAGGTAATCCGCTGCACGGCACTCAAAGCCGAGAATGTGGTTGATCGGGGCGACCATCAGGTCAAAGTCCTGGGACCAATCTATGAGACGGCCGGGAGGCTTCTTGCCCTGGTTACCATGACGCGGATCAACGAAGTCAGTGAAGGCCCGGAGAGCGGCTTCTGCGTCAGGCGGTCGGTTTACATAAAACATCCGGAGCAGGGCTGCGGTCTTGTCTGCATCGGTGAGATCCGGATCATCGAGCATGACGAAGATCTCGAGGATCACGCGGAAGTCGGTGCGGACACTATAGCTCTTATCCCCTGCTGCAACACTTGTCGGGAGGGAAAAAATAAAGTTCAACATAAATATTTCATTTGATTTGAGATGGGAATCAAAACAGAATGATCTTGACAAATCGCGCTATGCAGATAAAATAGGAATCACAGCGGTAGAATCGTGCTGAGAATCAGGTCTTATTGGAGAACAAACCGCATCTTCCCAAAAACAGATTCTGTGCTATAATAGTTGAAAATTACAAGGAGGATTCTACGCGTATGAACCCCATGTCTATTCTTTCAACTGTGATTACCGTTCTTTTTCTTGGCTTCCTGTATTGGAGAATGGTCAAGAGAGAAATCCCGGAGCCCGTTGGCTGGCTGCAGGCACTGCTCCCCATTGCGATCGGCTTGCTCTCCCTTCCGTTGACGATTCCCTTTTCCATGGGCTACCTTAAGGCAATGGCGGCGGACCCGAATGCTGTGAAGCTGTCCGAAATGAACTTGATCCAGTCTTTGGAGCGTGCCCTCATTCTCGCCGGCGGTCTGGAGGAGATTGTCAAGCTGATCCTGATCATCGTTATACTGCTCATCTTTCGCAAAAAGGTTAAAAACGTTTATGAGTACATTCTGATCGGTGCGTGCGTGGGTATCGGCTTTTCCATTATTGAGGAGTTTTCTTATGGTGCAGACGATGCGACCATCGTCTCCACAATCGGGAGAATGATTTCCGTCCCAGCGCATATGACCTTCAACATGGTCATGGCGGAGTTTTTGGGAAGGGCGAAGTTCAACAGACTGAACGGTAAGGGCACCGTTGTTCTCAACTATGTGCTGGCTCTTCTTGTTCCCATTGTCGTCCATACGTTGTGCGATGTATGCACTGCCTTCAACTCCAGTCTGATGAGGGGTGAGGTGAGCGGCATGATCAGAGCCCTGATCGGTTATGTGGCCCTGCTGATCTATGAGCTCATCGTTCTTGTTCGCTGCAAAAAGAAGACAGCAATGTTCTGTGGTATGAGCACCCTGGTGGAAGAAGCGGCATAAGCCTGGCCCATTTCATAGCTCTTATGAATAACAGAGCGTATTTTTCGACATCATTCCGGTTTGTCGGGGAGCTTTAAACACTCCCCGATTTTTATTTGTTTTGATACTTCTCCACATATTTCGCGATGCGCTGCTTACGGGCTGCGAGTTCGCCCTGGAGGGCGCTCTGGACTTCATCCGTGACGGCGAGCATCAGGTTTGCCCAGACGGGCAGGCCGCCGGAGGAGGCGAAGAGGTTCATGGAGCCGAAGAGCGGCTCACAGATTTCCTTTCCGAAAAGATCATTCAGGATCCCGCGCATCTTGCCGTCCAGCTCACGGGCGATGGGGAACACCTCCCTGTCGTCCGTGATTTTTTCACGGCTTTGGCGGACTTCTTCCTGGAGGGCGTCCAGTTCGGAGAAGGCGCGGGAGAGGCGTTCAAGGAAGTTCATGTCGGTGGGGTTGAACGAGACCGCCACCTTCCCGGCGAGGAGGTAGTCCTCAAGGCCATCTTGAAACGAAAGAGTCTTCATGGTTTTTCACCTTTCAGAAGATAAAAAGTGGAATTACCGAGGGTGAGTCGGACACAGGGGACGGTCACACTGTCCTCCCGGACAGATGAAACAGTCCCCGTGTCCGACGGTTACGACGCCGTAAACGTCACGGCGCCGGTTTCGGCGTTACGCGAGGCGGTGCCGGTGGTGCGGGTGCCGCCGTAGGTGATGGAGATGGGCATACCCACGTTGCCGCCGCCTTCGCCGCCGAGGCCGGTGACCTCGATCATGCAGGAGGCATAGCGCTCGGCAAAGGGCGAGGCCGATTCACCGGCGTAGAAGTGGACGATGAGCATGTCCTGGGCCGCCAGAGCCTGGGCGTCCTGATCCTTGACGGCCAGGTTCCAGATCTTCAGCTGTGCGGCGTCCGCGCCGTCCAGGTCGCACGGGTCGAAGGTCTGGGTGATCTTCGGCTTTTTCAGCGTGCCGTAGGTTGCGCCGAGGATGTCACGGGAGATCTCGCTCTCCCAGTCGAGTTCCGTGGAACTGTCCTCCACACGCTTGCCAATGGGGCTCCAGACCGGGGCAGAAGCGGTGCCGGTGTTGAGATAGGCGATGAGCAGTTCGCGGGCAATGGTCTGGCCCGAGGGAGTGTTAAAAGTAAGTTCGGCCATTTAGGATTCCTCCAATTGGATGGTAATTGAAATGTCTTCGATGCCGGAGTTGTTTCGGCTGGTGAATTCAGGGAGACCGGCAACTTTCAGGCGGGCATTCTCCGGCGGGTTGGCCTTTGCCCAGGCGGCGAGGTCTTCCAGCGCTTCGACGACGGCGAGGCGGTCTTCGTTTGACTGTATCGTATATCGTCGGGTGATCTTCAGCTGCCACCGCTCGTGGCGGTTGCCGAGGATATCGGTTCGCGTCTCGGCCTTCGGAATCGAGAGGGACCAGCCGGAATAGCTTGGAAGATAGTTCCAATTCAGCTTCTCGCCGCCCAGGGACGGGCACTGTTCCAGCCAGGAAAGGATCAGGTCAATTTCCATACTG
Organism: Oscillospiraceae bacterium; assembly: GCA_017627975.1. Next base: position 8,121 of record JAGAFT010000108.1, on the reverse strand, counting down.
GTAATACCTCGAAGAGACCTTGCTCACGACCTCATAGTGCTGAAGCGCAAGGCTTCCGTAGTCGTGAAGCTGCCAGCCGGCGACGATGTAGACGAAATCGTACTTCTCACGCGCTTCGGCCAGGGAGCAGGCTTCCGGGATCTCACCCTTCACGAAGAAACTGCAGCGGCCGGCGGTTTGCCCTTCCGGCTGCAGGGTCCAGTGCTTTTCCGGTTCCGGGCAGCGGGCGTATTCCAGCGGCGGAAGGAAGGTCAGGGGCTCCCCTGCCGCGTTCTCCGCGCGGACGGAGAGCGGGACGTAAAGATTTGCGTTCGTCTCTTCCTGATCTCCGCGGCGCTGGACGCTCTGGCCGTTCAGGGCCTGAAGCATCACAGAGCGCAGGATGACCAAGTATTGGCGACCAGCGTGCGTATTTATGAGAGAAACGGTGTGGGGGGTGTACACAATAGACCTCCGGGAAAAGCAGGACGGGAAGACAAAAGAACCGTCCCTCTGTCTTGTGCGTATTTATGAGAGAAACGGTGTGGGGGCAATACACGGGAAACCTCCTGCGCAATGTGAAATGTGAAATGTTCAATGAGCAATTACAGCTTGAATTGCAGGATTGCGCCGCGGTACAGGAGGCCGGTGTGCGCGAGGTAAAGATAGATCACATCGCGGATCCGGGAAGACCAGGACGAGGCGAGGTCACTTGCGGCACGATAGGCGACGGAATGGCTGCCGACAGTTTCCTTCTCAAGGAAAGAAGGATTTTCAGCGGAGTCAGCCGCCATCTGCCGGCATAGTTCGGCAACAGAACATTCGGCGAACTTCACCGCAAGGACAGTCTTTTCGGAGAGATCCGTAGAGGCATACCTCCCGGTTGTCATCTGATCCAAGTAGGCGTCGGCGCGGGTCGCGTACTCGGGAAACTCCTCCTCGGAGAGGAGCTTCCCATAGTATTCGCCAGAATAGAAAGCGTAATCCGCTATCATCAGGCTGCCGGCAGATAGACCGCGAAGGGGCTGTAGTTGTCCAGGATATTGCGATAGGAGCTGGTGGGGTTCGGAATCTCCCAGCCAAGACGGATGACGGCACGGAGTGCTACCATGTCCTGCTGGGCCAGGGAGTAAACCACGCTCTTGCTGGCGGGTTCCACAATGGTTGCCTCAGTCAGCAGCTTGTAGGTCACATCCTGGCGGATGGAGTACACCAGCTGGCTGAAGTCACCGACGATCATCAGCGCCTCCTCATGGTCCCAGCAGCCGTTCATCGGGAAGTCCATCGGGATGCCGTCGAGCATGTACTGCGCTGCCCCCTGCATGGTGGACATGAAGATCGGACGCTTGCTGGAATCCCGCAGGTCTCTGAGCTTGGCGCGCATCTGGATTGCGCCGAGGATCTGGGTCGGGGTATAACCGGACTCTTCCGCCTTGGCAATCACGCCGCCCTCGCCGAGCAGGTCCTTATAGACATCGCCGCCTGCCGTCGCGGTAACAGCATTACCGGCGTCCTTTGCCGTTTTCACGATACCGTGGCGCCAGGTGGACGGCCGGCCGATACCGAAGAGAATGGCCTCGTCGATGCGGCGGCCCATGGCCTCCACAAGGCGGGGCTTCACTTCGCCCCAGATATCATAGTTAGAATCTTCCAGCACCGCCTCGGGAATCGGGATGATGACAGCCAACTCCTCGGCGTACAGCTTTTTCTTTTCCCACTCCAGATGGGAGGTTTCCTTGTAGCCGCTGTCGCCTTCGACCCAATAGGCCATGGGCAGCATATCCAAGACGTTGATACTCTGGGTCTTGCTGGTCATGTTCGGGAGCCGGCGTCCGTACTTCAGTGCGGTGCTCTGCTCCACGACTCCCTGAAAGATTTCGCGGGTGACGGGTTCAGGGATCAGGCCCGCCAGATGGTCTCTCTGAATAGCTCCACTCATAGAAAATACCTCATTTCTTTATGTTGATTAAAGTCCTCTGAAAAGTCTATTCATGACTTCATTGGAAGAAGAAGTCGGCTCGGGATGACCGGCCAGGGTTCCGCCGCTGGATACGGTACGGCGGGTGGTCACCAGGGGCTTGAAGTCGCCTTCAACCAGAGCATCGAGGGCCGCAGTATCAGCCAGGTTGCCGGAATCGTCCAGCTGCAGCTGATCCAGATCGGTACCGCGCATGGCAATGGCAAGATTATTGCCCCGGATGTTTTTGCCCTCGTAGTAGGCGCGAGCTGCCTTTTCTTTGGCAGTGCGGGCTTTCTCACGGGAGACAGATTCTTTCAGCGCGTTATGGGCACGCTGCTCGGATTCGTACATCGACTTAAAGTCGGATTTCTTCAGCTCGTCCAATTCCTTCTGAACGGTCAGGAGACGGTCAGCGCTTTCTTTCGCGCTGCTGTACTTCGTTTCCAGCTCGGAATATTTCTGCTTCAGCGCAGAAACCGTTTCGCTGTGGGCAGCAATGACAGAGGAAATCTGATCATCATTCAGCCCAATCAATTTGAGATCAGTACGGGATAAACTCATTGGATTACTCCTTTGACAAGAGACCGGTGCTTTGGTCTCAGAATTTATGGCGGGCAGGTGCTTTAGCCCGCAGATCACGACGTTTCTTTGTCGGGAATCTCATGAATTGCTTTGGCCGCTGTTTTTGTATCCTCATTCAGCCATTTACTCCGGAACTCTTCCTTGCTCAGAACGCCGAGTTCCAGCATGCGGCAGTCACGCTCGAAGTCGGCAGTCTTGTCTTCGATGACGGACGCGTCAAAGTCGACGGAGATCTCGACCTCCTCATTGAGGCTCTGGCCCAGGAATGCGTTTCCGAGTCGGAGGATGATGCGGGCCAGATCGGTCAGGACCTGTTCGAGGACGATTTCGTGCTTGCACTGGGTCCGGTACTCTTCCGAGTTGTCCGCGATCACCTGGGTTGCGGTGGTGATATGGCCGGAATCAAACTTCCAGTGATTGGATCCGAAGCCGGTTTTGATGGCCAACATGTTCAAAGCAGTCTGAAGAGCAGTGAAATGTTCCTCTGTCCGGAGATTGGCTTCGATCTCTTTGACGGTGGAGCCATTGCTTGAATCCTCCGGGAGAAGGTAGAAGACCAGATCGTTGGCGTCGAAGAGGGGTTCACCGTCCAGGTTTTTCAGGGCCTCGGGCTTTACCATGATCCGCTTGCGCCCCAAAACAAACTCGGAGTTCAGGCTGTCAAAGATATTGTCACAGTTTTTGAGCTGGTCGATGGCGTTGGCGTAGATCGAGACGCCCATCGGGATGTCGGGATTCAGGTTATTGGCAATGTTTGGGCGATTCAGCACGAAGAGCGGCTCGGCCTGGTGGGTGTGGAAGACCGGCGCGACATCAGCGAAGGCCGGAACGGATTCGAGCGGAACTTCGTGGAGGTTTTCGTTGAGTTCCTGAAATAGGTGGTTTTCAACCACGTAGTTTTCATCTTCATCCAGGTGATGGATCTGGAGATAAACGAAGCTGCTGCCGCCGCAGCTGTGAGAACTGGTAAAAGCACACTCGCGGACGGTGCCGTTGCGCCAGCTGAGGGGGAAGATTTCACCCGCCCGAACATAGTCAAGGCAGATGCCACCCGCAGGGCTTACGGCTCTCCCCTCTTCGTCCACCTTCATGTCAGTAACGCGGGCGACGACGGCGGAGGTTCCCAGCGCAAAACAGTATTCCTCGTATCGGTTCATCTGCTGGTGAAAGTTGTTCGCCTCGCATATTGCGTCGAAGAAGCTCTGTTCCGCCGTGCCCTCCAGAGTGATGCTGACCTTATCCGACATCAGGAGATCCGCCCAGTTTTCGGATACGGATTTGGCCATGCCGGCAGTCAGCTTGGTGCAGTGGACGTGCTTGATCCCATTAAAAACACGGTAGTCGTGGAAGCCGCGGACGGTTCCCTTGTACCACGCATCCCAGAGGTCAATCAGCTGGTACCAATCCGGAGAAACGGTGGTATAGCCGAGTTCTTTGAGTTTTTCGATAATATTCAAATGGGGTACCTCATTGTTTTACCGTCTGGCGTGTCGGACACAGGGGACGGTCACCCTGTCCTCCCGGACAGAGGTAACAGTCCCCGTGTCCGCTGGGAAACCGTGTCCGAAAAGTGCAAAGCGGAATTAAGCATTTGAGCGATAATTGCGGATCACGCGCTCGAGGGCATAGCGGGTGGCGTCAATGGTATGGTTGTTGCGGTCAGGGTAGCCGGAGACGAAATTGCCGTTGCGGTCGCGGTCATATTCGTAGCTTTCAAACTCGCGGGCAGCGTTCGGGGTGCGGCGGCGGTCAATGACGATCTTGCGGCCCTGCAGCCACTTCATGCCGTAATCGATGCTGCCAGGCCCTTTGACTGCCGGTTTCGCGGCGATCCCGAGGCTTCGGTAGTCTGCGACGCTTTTCGGCTCCGCACTGTCGCAGGTGATTTGCGTGTCGGTGTAGCCGTGAGAGGTAATCCATTGGGCGGTCTCCTCGTTGGTCTTGTTGTTGACGTAGAGTTCATCGAGCAGGTAGATGGTTTCCTGGGCGTGATCGTAGGCAAGACGGACGAATGCATACGGATCCGGAAACCAGCCCCAGTCCGTACCCTGGTAGATGCCGGCAAAGGCCGCGATCTCTTCATCCGAGACGGGACGGAACACCAGATTGTCGAAGACGTTCCCGCCTGACCCGACGGCTTCGCCCAGATACTCGTGACGGTACCGGCGCTCATCTCTTTTCCGGAGTTCTTCGGCCTCCGCGATGAACTGGTCGCCGAGCCAGGAAGGATCATCAAGCTCCAGATAGGAGCTGCGGTGCTGGATGCGGTCGGAGCGCTCTTCGGCGCTGTCTTTGTTCGCCCAGTTGTCGCGGCTCAGGGGCGGGTTGTAGGTCTCGAAGTTCCAGTACACATCCCCTCCGCGCATGGTGGATTGAAGGATGGTGTCGATCTCGGGCCGGCCGGAAAACTGGTCCTTTTCTTCAAAGTGGGTGATGGCCAGGTAGCCGAAGGGAACCTTGATCGACTTGATCTTCATGGGATCGTCGGCGCCGCGGAAGAGGATCCGCTGGCCGGTGGGACGGAAACAGAGTTCCAGCGGGCTTTTCCGCGCCTCCCAGAATTCGGAGACGCCGAGCTGCTCGATGGCCCAGCGATACTGGGCGTACACGGAGTCGCGCATGGTATTGGCGATCTTGCGGAGCACCAGGGCATGGGCGTCCGGGTGCTCCATGATCAGGCGGACAACCGTGAGAGAGGCCCAGGAGGACTTCAGGCTGCCGCGGCCGCCGGAGGCTTCATAATGGGTGTACTTGTGCTTCAGGGCGCAGACGGAGATCGCGCCGAAGTTGGAAGAGATATTCGGCAGGTAGTTGGCGCGCATGATGGCGAGCGCCCGACGCGTATCCGTGTCGAGGATTCCGTTCTCTTCCGTGTTGGCACGTTCCACAAACTGCTCCCACTTGTCCACGGCGGGGATATCGCCCTTGATCGCATGGAAAAACACACCGGCGACAACCTGGGCGGCATTCTGCATTTCTTCATCCGTCAGTCCGAGTTCTTTCAGCTGATCCTGGATGTCCGCGGACTCAACACGGGCTTCGGCGATCTGCTTGGCAAGCTGGGCCATGGTCTTGTTGCGCTTTCGGGCTGCCTGGGAAGCTTTGGCTCCCTTCTTGCCGGCTTCACGGGCGGTCTCGCTCGTAAAGCGATACGGGGCGGAGAGCTTCAGATTATCCAGTTGTGCCTGGGAGTTTTTCACGGTTGGTCACAAGCTCCTTGGATGGGTTGGGTTTCGGTATGGTTCCATTGTAGCCAGGGGGCTTCGATATTTCTTCCCAGCTTTTTCCCAGAGTAGAAACAGGAGCGTAATTGCAGGGTTTTCACGTGATTTCAGCTATGGTTGTCTGGTTTACATAATTCTGGAAATGGGCATAAAAAAAGAAGCCTGATCGGATTGATCGGGCTTCTGATGCTCTGCGGCCGTTTTCAGGCCTGGCGATATTCAGATTTTCTGGCCGTCGGGAAATTCAAAGAAGCAGTCATAACGGGCGCCGAGGGCTTCGGCGAATTTTTCCAGATCTTCAGAGGTGAACTTCCCTGTTTTCAGACGCTTGTTGAGCGACTGCGGAGACATGCCGATTCGTCTTGCAAGTTCAGATTCGCTGATCCCTGCATAGGTTGCAGCGAGCTTGATTTTCGTTGAAATATCCATCAACTCACCTCCCACATTAGAATAAACGTTTTCGGCACATCTGTCAACGATATCGTTTTTGAATTTTCCGTTAACGTTTATCCTTTATCGTTGATTTTTGTTCCGTTTTCGTTTATAATAAAATAAAAAACGGTAAATGCAGGAGGGGTAAGGATGTTCAAGCTTAGAGTGTACGGGAATGATGGTAACCTGCATCATGAGGAATTCTACGGAAATTATCAGGCGGCACTTCAGAGATGGGCGGTCCTGGCGGATCGGACAGAGCCCTGGCTGATCCCAACGGTGTGGGAGCGGCAGCCGGACGGCGGCTACCTCCGGGTCTGGGGGTGATGAAATGGGAGTCGGGAGATTCTGGGACCGTTTCTACATGAGCGCCACGGCCGGCCAGTGGGTACAGGGCGCACTCGGCAGCAGCTACATTGAGACGCTTCGGGAATATGACGACGCGGCGGATTTTCTCGGAGACTTCCGCCTGCTCATGCGAGATCTCAAGCTCGGGGTTCTGGAAGAAATCTTCTTCGTTCCCGAAACCGTGCTCGGGGTCGGGTACATGGTCCGGAACGCGAGGGGCAGGCGCTTCGAAATCTTCTGGCTCGGCGGGGACGGCATCGACGAGGATGAGCGGGGCAAACCTCAAATCGTGCAGGAGGACAGGATCCTCGAAACTCTCCTTGAACGGCAGATGACGGAAGACTGGTTCCGGGTCAAGGTTCATGATTCGGATTATCAGCGCTCCAGCGAAGTAGTCAACCACGGAGACAAGATCGTGGACTTTATCGAAACCGGGGACATCCTCGGAGGAGACGAGGACGAAGAAACCAAGAAGCTTCCGCAGTGGATCACGGAAGAGGACGAAGAAGCCGCGGCGAGGTTCGCGGCATAAGGGAAAAGGCTTTCCGGGTGGGCGGATCCGGAAATCCTCTCCCCCGCCTGACGTACTGCGGGGCACAGGAAATTCGGGGAAAAACCGGTGCAGGTCAGAGGGTGGAGAGGTCGCACGAGCGGCGTTCATCGTTCGCAGACACATGTCCGCAGCTCGCGCACAAACAAAAAGGACAGAACTATATGTCGGAGGAGGGGCAAAAATGGCAGATCATGATTACATGCTGGAGACCGCGCGGGGGCTGCGGCAGTCCATGACGCTGGAAGAGCAGGCGCTTTGGTACCGATATTTGCGCAGACACCCTCTGCACTGGTACCGGCAGAGGGTGATCGGCGAATACATTGTAGACTTTTACTGCCGGGCGGCGGCACTGGTGATCGAGCTGGACGGGCGGCAACACGAGGAGCTTGACGGCCGGTACGCGGATCAGGTCCGGGACCGGAAACTCGAAGCGGAGGGGCTTCGGGTGCTGCGGTTTCCGAACTACGAGGTCCGGTATCACCTGGGGCGCGTGTGCCGGGCCATTGAGGAGGCAGTTGGAGAAAGAGTCAGCACAGTCCAGTGAGGGCCGGAGGGGGCGGTGCCATTGCTCAGCAGTATTTCCGAAGCTCTGAAACTCTTATACGTATACGTGTGCGCGCGTATATACGGAGGGCTTCCCCTTTCCTATATACATCATACATATGTTATAAAAGTATGGGAAATGATGGCAATGAGAGGGCAAAAACGCTGGCGCGATGGGATGTTTCGCCGTTTCCCAAGCTATGTCCCATCCCCCGTTCTCGGCAATCATGGCAATGGCCGCAGGCCCTCCTTTTTCCCCCGTAAATAAAAATCCCACCCCGGGGATCAGATCCTCAGGGCGGGGAAATGTGAAATGTGAAATGTTAAATGGGAAATGAGCAATACCGCGCGGGGGTTGGTCAGCGCATTTCGGCGCCGTGCTTTTCCTTCAGGGCCTTCAGGACTTCCCGCAGGATCTCTTCGGCGTGCTCGTCCGTCAGGGTCTGGTTCTCATCGCGCATGGTCAGAGAGAAGGCCACGGACTTCTTGCCCTGGACGAT
>JAGAFT010000107.1 GCA_017627975.1 Oscillospiraceae bacterium | reverse complement strand
GAGATAGGCGTCGGCGTTGCTGTCTCCGTTGTATGTCATCAGCACCCAGTAGGGATCCGAGTGTCTGCCGTAGAGCTCCCGGAGGTAGTCGGCCGCGACCATCATGTTCGGGCCCGCCTCCCAGATCTGGCTCTCGGTGACTCCCAGCCGCTCCATCCGGTCCGCGTGCCAGTAGGTGCTGACCTGCATCAGCCCGTAGCAGCCGCCGTTCACGGCCTGGGTGTTGTATGTACTCTCATAGAAGGCGACGGCCTCCAGGAACTCCGGCTCGAAGCCGTAGGCCTCACCGGCTGCCTCAGCAGCGGCCTCGATCTCGTCGGGGATCTCCGGGTCGTTGTAGGGCTCCGGCTCGTAGACGAGGGGCGCTTCGGTTTCTTCTTCGATCGGCTCGAAGTAGGTGGCCAGGATCACCGGGGCCTCTTCAGATTGCAATGAGGTGGCAGTCTGGCGCTGGTGTTCCATCGCGCTGTGCCAGTGTGCTGTGCCCGCCAGGGCGCCGATCATGCAGCCGATCGCCGCGCTGACCAGGTTCTCCTTCCATGTGTGTCTTCTTCTCATGTGTGTCCTCCATGCTTTTCCGGATCGCGTTATAGGCTGCCATCGCCAGCATCGTAAGATCCGGAGCTTCGTTGCTTCTTGCCATTGTGGCCTCCTTCGTAGAAAATTTTTCTACCTTTAGCTTAAAAAAATAAGGGCCTGCTCCTCAGCGGTCTCGATGCCGAGGATCTCGCTGAGCTTCTTGATCTCTGACGGTTTGAACTGGGTCTGGTTCTCGATCTTCATGGTCAGCGCCTTGGGAGAGATCCAGAGCTGGCTGGCGATGTAGTTGAGCTTCAGGCCGCTGGCGTCGATCTTCTCGCGGAGCAGCTTCGTGTTTGTCATGTGTTGCCTCCTCTCTTTTTCTTTCGTTTTCTCTTGCTGATGGCCTGCTTCAGTCTGACGACGCCCAGGCCTGCCTCCGTGAGCTCAGGATCCTCGAAGCGAAGCCCGAGACGGGTGAGGGTGCAGTTCTCGCCCTTCGTCACGAGGATCAGGTTGCTGATGTCGCAGTTCAGCTTGTTGCTGTCCTTGAAGGTCACGGCCATGCCCTCAGGGATCGGGCCGTTGTGTTCTTCCCAGACGGCCCTGTGCAGGAACTCCCAGCGCTCCCAGAGCGTTCCCTCCATGGACTTCTTCCGGAGCTTGTAGCCGTCAGAGTTGACCACGATGGAGCCGACCGGCAGCTCGTTCACCGGGCGCTCGCCCTTCTTGAACTGGGTGGAGCGGACTCTGGCCAGCTTCTCCGGGTCGTGCTTGCAGATCTCCTCGATCGTCTTGCCCTTGGTCCCCGGAGGGTGCCCCTTCTGGTACCAGCCGGTCACGCCGGACTTGATGCCGTGGCGCTGCCGGAACTGTTTCATGCAGGTGGGCGTCATCTCGTAGCCGAAGAGCTCCTTGACCCGCTCGGCCATCTCCTTCGAGCTCACGCCCCAGGAGTTGTCCCGGATATATTCATACATGCCCTGGGGGTACTTGGTCTGGTACTTCCAGTACTCCGCGCCGGTCCATTGCTTCATGCCGTTCCGGTAGCCGTGATTGCCTCGGAAGGCCTTCATGCTCTGATCGGTGAAGCTGGTGCCGCACTTGTCATTCACCAGGGCGGCCAGCTCGCGGTCTCTTAGTTTTGGGGCCCACTCTTTGACCAGGTCGTGGACCTCTTGCGGGTATCTGTACACTGCCATCTATTTGCCATCCCTCCAGAACTCCCTCATGCAGAGGCTGATCAGCACCAGCATCAGCAGGATCCCGGCCATGCAGCCGACGATCAGCCCGGCGATCAGGATCATGATCTTGGTCATCGGTTCCTCCTTTACTTAGTCCCCCCCCGTCTGGGTGCGTGCCTCCAGCATGACGGGGACCTGCTGGCGGCCGTTGTTGTAGCCGTATTCGTCCATGTGGACCATGGTCTTGAAGGCGAGCTCGCCGTTCTCGATGATCTGGGTGGCGATCTTTGTCATGCCTTCGGCCCGCTTCAGTTCTCTGTCGAGCTCTTCGTCCGTGAGCTCCTCGTCGTTGAGGCGCTCCAGCTGCTCGAAGAGGTGGTTGTTCAGGTCTTGCAGCGTGTTTTTCATGGGCGCCTCCTCAGATGTTGGCCCGGTCGCCGCGCTTATAGACGACCATGCAGGCGGTCTCGGTGATCGGATTGTAGAGGCCGTAGTTCTCGACGCCGTCGAAGCCCAGGATCTCGCGGACGATGTAGTTCCTGGT
>JAGAFT010000012.1 GCA_017627975.1 Oscillospiraceae bacterium | reverse complement strand
GTGCTTCGTGTGCTTTCTGCAGAATGGGCAGTACTTGCTCCGCTCCAAACGGTCGGAAGTATTTTTCTTGTTCTTGACCGTGTTGTAGTTTCTCTGCTTGCATTCTTCGCATCTGAGTGTAATTTTGACTCTTGCGCCTGCAGCCATAGTTCGGCACCTCCTATTTTATTTACCCGCCCGTACCGGGCCGGCATTGCCTCCCTGTATTGGACAAAGAGCGCACAAAAAGAAAACCTCTCGTCCGACAGGTAAGTGAGACTATACCACAAGTCAAACGAAAGGTCAAGTATTCTTTTGCCGAAAAACAGCGGAATTCTGAGGCTTTATTTATGAAAACAGCAGGGCGCTCGCGATCCCGAAGTAGACCAGCAGGGAAAGCGCGTCCACGATGGTGGTAATAAAGGGGCTTGCCATCACCGCCGGGTCAAAGCCGATCTTTTTTGCCGCCAGAGGCAGCGTACAGCCCACCATTTTTGCGATCAGCACCGTGACCGCCATGGTAAAGCAGACGACAAAGGCCGTGAGGGTCGTAATATCGGTGTTTCCCAGCAGCATTCGGTCCACCAGCATAATCTTGCCAAAGCAGAGCGTCGCCAGGGCAAGGCCGCAGAGCACCGCCGTGCGGATCTCCTTCCAGATGACCTTCGGCGTGTCTGTGAATTCCAGCTCTCCGAGGCTCAGGGCGCGGATGATCGTGACCGAAGCCTGCGAACCGGAGTTGCCTCCGGTGTCCATCAGCATCGGGATGAACGCCGTCAGCACCACCTGTGCCGCAAGGGCGCTTTCAAAGCCCGTGATGATCATTCCCGTGAACGTCGCCGACACCATCAGGAGAGCCAGCCAGGGAATCCGGTGCTTGAACAGCTCCCAGGGGGAGGAGCGCAGATACGCCTTTTCCGAGGGAAGCATACCGGCCATCTTCTCGATGTCTTCGGTGGTCTCTTCGACAAGGACGTCCATCGCGTCGTCGAAGGTGATGATGCCTACCATCAGGCCGCCCGTGTCCACCACCGGCAGCGCCAGGAAGTTATACTTTGAAAGGGTCTGGGCGACCTCCTCCTGGTCGGTCAGGGTGCTGACCGAGATCACGTTTTCATCCATGATCGAAGCGACAGGCAGGCTGTCGTCCGTCGCGAGGAGCAGGTCCTTCACCGAGACCGTGCCCAGCAGTTTCCGGGCTTCCGTGACATAACAGGTGTAGATGGTCTCCTTGTCCACGCCGGTCTTGCGGATGCGTTCAATCGCCTGAATCACCGTCATCTGCGGCCGGAGCGAGACATACTCCGTGGTCATGATGGATCCGGCGGAATTTTCCGGATATCGCAGGAGATTATTGATGTCCTTGCGCATCTCTGGGTCCGCCTGCGCCAGAATCCGCTTGACTACGTTGGCGGGCATCTCTTCGACGAGATCCACCGCGTCGTCCACGTACAGCTCCTCCACCACGGCCCGCAGCTCCGCGTCCGAGAAGCCCCGGATCAGAAGCTCCTGCTGTTCCGGCTGCATCTCGACAAAGGTCTCCGCCGCCTGCTCCTTGGGCAGCAGGCGAAACAGCCTCGGCAGACGCTCATCGGCGATCTCCTCAAACAGCTCCGCCACGTCCGACGGGTTCATGGTGATGAGGATATCCTTCAGGGTCGAATACTTTTTCTGTTCCAGCAGCACCTTCAGGGTGCTCTCCATGGTAACTTTGTGTTCTGTCATCGGTTTTCCTCCTTTTCGTTTCCGATTTCTCCGCAGCCGGTAAAAGGCCGCGGTGCTCCGTTGGAAAAACCGACACCCAGGTCAAAGCTGTTCGATATTAAGTTTTCCCGGCGGAAACGTCCTCAGACGCTTCGCACCCGTGCTCATCGCAACTTCGCCCCGGTGCCGTGCCGGTACTGCTTCCGTCGTCCATGACGTTTCCTCCTGTTTCTTACTCGGCCTCCGCGCTCCGGCGCGCACAGCCTGTGTAAAAATTATATCAAACACAGCCGGAAATCGCAACGTTTTCCTGCCGGTCTTTTCATAAAAAAAACAGCCGGAAACACGGGGTATTCCGTGTCTCCGGCCGGTATCTTTATACGGTCTTTATACGGTCTTTCAGTCCTTCGCCGCCGGGTACTCGTTGCAGAGCAGGCGGTAGGGCGGCTCATCCTCCTCGATGGCCGGAAATCGGCCCACGGGAGGGTTGAAGCGGTTGTCGGTGTTGTCGTCGTTGCACTGGCTCACTTCGCCCAGCAGAACCGCTCCCGTCCCCTTTTCCACTTCGAAGTCGTGATAGAGATACTGCTGGATATGAATGCTCTCCCCGGGGGTCAGGCGGACCTGACTTCCGGCCGGGACCGTGTAGGTTCTTCCGTCGGTATGCACCGTGACATCCGATTCGTAGTCGATGGATTCATCCGGCAGGCTGTTATACACCCGGATCAGGACGTTTCCGCCGCCGCGGTTGATGATGTCTTCGGTCTTGTACCAGTGGAAGTGATTGGGCGAATACTGCCCTTCCTTCAGATACAGGAGCTTTTCGGCGTAGACCTTGGGATATTTCTCCGGCATGGAGCGGTTCCCGTTGCGGATGGTGATGAGCGAGAAACCCACCTTGTCAAAATCGCCCATGCCGTAGTCGGTGATGTCCCAGCCCAGCATACAGTCGCGGACCTCGTCATATTCGTGTCCGATGGTCTGCCATTGCTCCGGGGTAAAGTGGCAGAAGGGCGGCAGGTAGCAGCAGTACTTCTCGCACATGGCTTCCAGTTCCTTCAGCGCTCTGTTGATTTCCGACCGTTTCATTCTTTGCAGCCTCCCGGCAGTTTTCGATTATTTTGCGTAAATCCGGCCCACAAGATCCACCAGTACCCTGTTCGGCAGCACGCGGGTCAGGAAGACAAAGAGCTTGTACTTTCCGCCCAGGGTGCAGAGAACCGGCACCTTCTTCTGCAGGGCCTTTTCCGCCACAAACGCGCCCGCGCTCTCAGCGGTGATTCCGGTCTGCTCGTCGTGTTCCATCACGGCGACGCTGCGGGAAATCCGCCCGCCGTACTCGTCGTCGCCCGCCGGGTTCTTTCTCCGCGCCGCGGTAAAGCCCGTGGCCACGTCGCCCGGCATGATGGCGCAGACCTCGATGCCGTAGGGCTTAACCTCACTCTGCAGCGCCATGGTATAGGTGCGGACCGCCGCCTTGGAGGCGGAATAGTAGGCCTGGAACGGGATGGCGATGGGCGCCGCCACCGAGCTCATATTGATGATCCGGCCGTATCCCTGTTTCCGCATCACGGGGAGGACCGCGTGGTTGACACGGACCATGCCGAAGAAGTTCACGTCAAACTGCTTCTGCGCCTCCGCCGTCTCGGTAAACTCGATGGCGCCTGAGATGCCGAAGCCGGCGTTGTTGATGACCACGTCGATGTGCCCCTCCCGTTCGAGAACGGTCCCGACCGCGGCGTTGACCTGCGCCTCGTCCGTGACGTCCGCCTGAACGTGCGTCACTTTGGGATAGACGCCCGTGTCTCTGCGGCTGAATTCATAGACCCGGCAGCCTTTCTCCGCGAGAATCCGGGCCGTGTTCAGGCCGATCCCGCTGGTGCCTCCGGTCACGATGATTACCTTCTCCATGCTTTTCTCCTCTTTTCGCTTCGGCGTTCTTCGCTTAATCTTCGAGCCTGTGGTTCTGCAGCACTTCGGCGATGATCTCCACCGCTTCGTCGATCAGCGCCTCCGTGTGCGTCGCCATCAGGCTGGTGCGCAGCAGGCATTCCATCGGCGCGGTTGCGGGGGGCAGCGAGGAATTCACATACACTCCCTTCTCGTAGAGCTCCTTGGCAACCGTCAGCGTCCGGATCGGTTCATAGGTGTAGATCGGGATGATCGGGATCAGGTCTCCGTTGGAAGGCCGCATGCGGATCTGGGCCTCGTTGAGCTTCGCCCTCATGTGCAGCGCGTTTGCCTGCAGCCTTTTGGGCAGTTCCGGATGCGCTTCCAGGATCCGCAGCGCCGCCAGCGCCGTGGCGCAGCTGGCCGGGGTGATGGATGCGGAGAAAATAAAGGGTCTGGACGAATGCTTCACATAGTCGACCACCCGCGCGGAGGCCGCCATGTATCCGCCGAGGGAAGCCAGCGACTTGGAGAAAGTGCCCATATAGATGTCCACCTGATCCTCCAGGCCGTAGTAGCTGGCCGTGCCGCGTCCGCCCTCGCCGATGACGCCGAGGCCGTGGGCATCGTCCACCATGACCCGTGCGCCGTATTCCTTTGCCAGGCGGCAGATATCCGGGAGGTTCGCGATGTCGCCGCCCATGGAGAACACGCCGTCCGTCACGATGAGGCAGCCGGCGGTCTCCGGCACGCTCCTGAGCTTCTGCTCCAGATCGTCCATATCGTTGTGCTTGAAGCGGAGCATCTTCCCGAAGGACAGCCTGCAGCCGTCATAGAGGCTCGCGTGGTTTTCGCGGTCCATGATCACATAATCCCCGCGGCCGACAATGGCGCTGATGATGCCGAGGTTCGACTGGAACCCGGTGGAGAAGGTCACCACCGCTTCCTTCCGCAGGAAGGCGGCCAGCTCCTTTTCCAGCTCAAGATGCAGCTGCAGCGTGCCGTTGAGGAAGCGGGAGCCGGAACAGCCGGAGCCGTACTGCTCGATGGCCTCAAGTCCCGCTCTGATCACGTCGAGGTGGGTCGTCAGGCCGAGATAGTTGTTGGACCCCAGCATGATGCGGCGCTTGCCCTCCATCATGACCTCGGTGTCCTGGCGGGATTCCAGCGCGTGGAAATACGGGTAGATTCCCTTTTCCCTGATTTCATCCGCCATGGAAGTT
>JAGAFT010000011.1 GCA_017627975.1 Oscillospiraceae bacterium | reverse complement strand
CCTTCAGCCTGTCGTCCATCTCTTCGCTCAGCATACCCAGGTACTCTCTGGCGTCGAGGATCTCGATTTTGTCGTCCGTGATGTTGATGTAGCTCCACTCCGGCGCCACGCCTTCCACGATCAGCGCGTCCCAGCCGGCGAACTTCAGCTTGGCGCCCCAAATGCCGCCGGAGTTGGCGCAGGCGATCATGCCGGTCAGCGGGGACTTGGTCACGACCATGTACCGTCCGGAAGACGGGGAGTTGGAGCCGGTCATGGGTCCGGTGATGTAGACGAGTTTGTTGTCTGCGGACAGCGGGTCTGCGGTTGCCACACCTTCGTCATAGAGAATCTTGGTGCCGAGGCCGCGGCCGCCGATAAACTTCTGGGCAATTTTGAGGTCCAGCGGTTCGACCTTGATCTCACCGGTGGTCAGATTGATGCGGGCAATTTTTTCATAGTAAGCGTTGCTCATCATGTACCTCCTGTATTTGATTCTTGGTAAGTTCAAACAATTTTTCTTTTGTTTCGATCTGCGTGACTTTATTATATTTTTTCCTGCTTTTCCTGGCAAGCTTCCAACCCCATTTCCGTGCGAACTGGTATGAAACGCCCCGAACACAGCACCTCTTTGTCTCTTTCTCCGTGCGAATTTGTACGAACCGGTACGAAACCGCCTGTACGTTCGATGTTTCTAACTCTTGTATCGTGAGCGCAAACCCGCTATAATAATCGGGAATATGATTCTTGAAGGTGATCCGCCATGGCCCAGAACAAATCCCTCTCCACCCAGGAGGTCGCGGACATTCTCCACGTGAGCAAATCCACGATCTATGACCTGATCCGGCGCGGAGAGATTAACTCCTATAAAATCGGCCGAAAGGTCCGCTTCACGCAGGACGACGTGGACAGCTACATCGCCCGCTCCCGCCATGAGCAGAGCGTCCAGCCGGTGCGTCAGATCGATGTTCACAGCGCTCTGCTGTCTCCAGAGCAGGACGCTTTTCCTTCGCTTGTGATCTCCGGGCAGGATGTTGTGCTCGACATTCTCACCAATTATCTCCATCAGGCCGGCGTGACGGCCCAGCGCTGCTACCTCAGCAGCTTTGAAGGCCTGCTCTCGCTTTATGAACAGCGGGTCACCGCGGCAGCCTGCCATCTCTATGACGCCGAGGAGAAGGCCTTCAACACGCCTTTCGTAAAGAAGCTCATGCCTGGAGTCCCCGCCGCCCTCATCAACATCTCCTACCGTACCCAGGGCTTCTATGTCGCCGCCGGGAATCCGAAGGAGATTCACGGATGGCGCGATCTCTCCAGGCGGGATCTTTCCATTCTGAACCGGCGTCCCGGGTCCAGCGCCCGGATTCTGCTGGACGGGCAGCTCCGCCGCATGGGTCTGGATTCGCGCATGGTCGCAGGGTATGAACGCGAGATGCGCTCGCACCTGACCATGGCGGCGGCCATTGCCTCCGGAGAGGCCGATCTGGCCATCGGGACAGAACGGATTTCCCGGCAGATCGAGGGGCTTGACTTCATCCCGCTGCTGGAAGAGCGCTTCGATCTCGTGGTCCGGAAGGAGTTTCTCGAAACGGACGCTGCGGACCGCCTGCTGACCATTCTCCGCTCTCCCGCCTTCCGGAAGGAAATCAGTCACTTCACCGGAAACAATTACCGGGATATCGGTACCAT
>JAGAFT010000010.1 GCA_017627975.1 Oscillospiraceae bacterium | reverse complement strand
TCCTACATGGGCTCGGAGATCGCCATCGACTGCCTGGCCGCCAAGATGGGCATCGATCCGTTCGAGATGCGTGCAATGAACTGCTACAAGGAATCCGAAGGCACCACGATCCCGACCGGTTACCCGCCTGAGGTTTACTGCGAAGAGGCCCTGTTTGACAAGGCCCGCCCGCTGTATGAGGCCGGCAAGAAGAGAGTTGCCGAGAAGAACGCCGCTTCCGACGGACGGTATAAGTACGGCATCGGTGTCTCCCTCGGTGTCTACGGCTGCGGCCTGGACGGTGTTGACACCTCCTCCGCCTACGCCGAGCTGAATCCGGACGGCACGGTCACCATGTACGCCTCCTGGGAGGATCACGGACAGGGCGCCGACATGGGCATCCTGGTCTCGGCTCATGAGACCCTGCGCCAGGCAGGCATTAAGCCCGAGCAGATCCGCCTGGTCATGAACGACACCAAGTACACTCCGAACTCCGGACCTGCCGGCGGCTCCCGCTCCCAGGTTATGTCCGGCAACGCCTGCCGCCTCGCGGCAGAAGCGCTGGTTGCCGAGATGAAGAAGGACGACGGCACCTTCCGTACCTATGACGAGATGGTTGCCGACGGAAAGAAGCTGAAGGTTGAGGGCAACTGGGTCACCACCTTCTGCGCCGATCATCCGATCGATCAGGACACCGCCCAGGGCGATCCGTTTGCCACCTACATGTACACCATCTTCCTGCCCGAAGTCTGCGTCGATACCCAGACCGGCAAGGTCAAGGTTGAGAAGTTCACCTGCGTGGCGGACGTCGGTACCATCATGAACAAGCTGCTGGTCGACGGCAACTTCTACGGCGGCTTGGCACAGGGCATCGGCCTTGCGCTGACCGAAGACTTCGAAGATCTGTCGAAGCACACCAGCCTGCTCAAGTGCGGCATCCCGTACATCAAGGACATCCCCGATGACATCGAGCTCGTCTACAACGAGACCTATCGTCCCTCCGGCCCCTACGGTGCTGCCGGCTGCGGCGAGGCCCCGCTGGATGCGCCGCACCCGGCCATCCTCAACGCGATCTTCAATGCCACCGGAGCCCGCGTCACCCGTATCCCGGCTACGCCGGACAAGGTGCTCGCCGCCCTGAAGGCACTCTGAGAAGAGCATCCTGTCTCCCGCCCTTCGGGGCGGGAGACAGACCGGGCACTTTGAACGGAGTGCCCGCCGTACGGAGGGCACTCTGATACGCAGCCTTTGCAAAAACCAGACGCAATGCTATAATAGAGAGGTCCTTCGGGACCTCTCTATGTTCTGTGACCATTCTATGATTGGGAGGGAGACCGGTATGCCCGAGATCCAGGAGCGTGGTTCGACCCACGTATATAAAGTCAACCGGATCTCCAAGGAAGAAATGGAGAGCATGGTGGCGCGCTGCGTCTATGAAGAGCCGCCGAGCTGCAACGCGGCCTGCCCGCTGAAACTGGATACCCGCGCGTTTCTGAAGGCGGCGGCGGGCGGAGACTTCAAAAAAGCCCTGCAGCTTTATGAGAAGGCGACGCCGTTCCCCCTGATCCTGTCCATGGGCTGTGAAGCGCCCTGTGAGGCAAAGTGCCGCCTGTGTGAGCGGGGAGACGGGATCGCGGTGCGCGCGGTGGAGGCTGCTGCGGCGCGCTACGGACAGGCCTCCAGACTCGGAAGCGTTTTCCGGACGAAGAAAAAGAAAACTGTCGCCGTGCTGGGCTCAGGGCTGTTCCCTCTGTTTCTCGCGGGAGAGCTGGAGAAGAAAGCCTATCCGACCACGGTGTTCTGCGAGCAGGGAGACCTGGAAGCCTTTTTGCACTGTGAGACGGAGTTTCTGGATGAAGAGGCCTTTTCTCTGGAGCTCAAGCGCCTGAAGGGCAAGGACATTCAGTTTGTCTTCGGCTGTACCCTGGATGAAGACTTTCTTGCCCGGCAGCGGGAGACCTTCGATGTGCTCTGCGCCTCCGAAACGGTGGCGAAGAAGCTGTTCCCGTCGGCAGAGGCGGATCCGGCGCTGATGATCCTGGAGGCGGAGAACCTCGTCACCGGCTGCGGCGCGGGCGTCATGGCTGCCGCCTTCGGTGCGAAGAAAGCCGCCCTTACGGTGGACCGCCTGGCTCAGAACCTGGATCCGCGCAACATGCGCGGCAGCGAAGGAGCCACAGAGAGCAGACTCTACACGGATCTCTCGGAGGCCTCTGCACTCCGCCGTGTTCCGCCGGGGCAGAGCGGCTACACGCCGGAACAGGCGGCACAGGAGGCAGCAAGATGCATCCAGTGCCACTGCGAAGAGTGCATGAAGAGCTGCGCCTACCTGCAACACTATAAGAAATATCCCGGGCTCCTCTCCAAAGAAATCTATAACAATACCCAGATCATCATGGGCGATCATCAGCTCAACAAGCCGATGAACGCCTGCACCCTCTGCGGACAGTGCACGGTGGTCTGTCCCAACGGCTTCGACATGGCCCACGTCTGTGCGGTAGCCCGGCGGAACATGGTCTCCACAGACAAGATGCCCCTGGCGCCGCATGAGTTTGCGCTGATGGACATGCTGTTTTCGAACGCCGACGCCTTCCTCAGCCGGCCGCAGCCGGGCCGTGAAACCTGCCGCTATGTCTTCTTCCCGGGATGTCAGGCCTCGGCGATCGCACCGGAGACGGTGAAGGCCGCCTATCTCGACCTCTGCAGCCGCCTGGACGGAGGGGTGGCGCTGATGCTGGGCTGCTGCGGGGCGATCTGCGACTGGGCCGGGCGCTTCGAGATGCAGGAGAGCACGAGAGAGTTCCTGCTGACGGAGCTCTCCAAACTTGGGGACCCGGTAATTATCGCAGGCTGCCCCAGCTGCCGCAAGGAGCTGGCGGAATCCATCGGCGGAGAGATCGTCGGAATTTGGGATATTCTGGAGCAGATCGGTTTGCCGGAGGGCGCGAAGAGGATGGACCGCCCCGCCGCGCTGCACGATTCCTGCGGGGCCCGCGGCGATGCTCATACCCAGGAGACGATCCGGAACCTGGCGTCACGCCTGGGTGTCAGGCTGGTGGAGACGGAATACTCCGGGGACCGCTCCCCCTGCTGCGGCTACGGGGGACTCACCGCCTACGCCAATCCGGAGGTTGCCGGAGAAATTACCCGGAAAGCGCTGGAGCGTACGGATGCACCCTATATCACTTACTGCATGGCTTGCAGGGATCGCTTCGCCCGGGAAGGGAGAGAGTCCAGACATATTCTGGAGCTGATCTACGGCACGGACGCCGGCGCGCCGCCGGATATCAGCGAGAAGCGCTGCAACCGTCTGAATCTGAAGAGAGAGCTGCTCTGGGAACTCTGGCAGGAGGAAACCGCGGAGATGAAACTGGATTATGAACTGACGTATACGGACGAAGCCCGCCGTCTGATGGACAGCCGGATGATTCTGACGGACGATGTCATCGCGGTGCTGAACGATTACCGGGAGAACGGCGAGGCCGTTCTGGATTCGGAGACGGGCATGCTGATTGCCCGCAGACGCCTCGGAAACGCGACCTTCTGGGTCAAATTTACCGAGGACGAGGGGCGCTATACCGTACACGGGGCGTACAGCCACCGGATGAATGTGGTCAGGAGGGAAGGCTGATGGCCATCGAGAGAACCTACTATACCATCGACCCGGAGGGAAAGATTCAGTGCATGAAGTGCCACGTTCCGCTCGTCAAGGGCAAGGCGAAATTCATGTATCTGGACAACGGCTTTCCCGTGGAGCTGCCGGTCTGTCCGGTCTGCGGCTTTGTCTATGTGCCGGAGGAGCTGGCACTGGGGAAGGTCGCTTCCGTGGAACGGGCGCTGGAGGACAAATGAACGGGCACCCCGGCGGGGCGGAGCATACCCGGCGCATGCTGGCGCTGGCGGAGCTCCCGGCGGGGGCCAGGGTCCTGGACATGGGCGCCGGCGCGGGAGAAGCGGTGACGCTGTTGGAGGGACTTGGGTGCCGCGCGGAGGGGATCGACCTCAGACCGCGGTCGGACCGGATCCGGGAAGGGAACTTCCTGGCCGCCCCCTATCCGGACGGCAGCTTCGATGCGGTGCTGAGCCAGTGTGCCTTCTTCGTTTCGGGAGACACGGCGGGAGCGCTGCGGGAGGCCCATCGGCTTCTGAAACCGGGAGGGCGGCTGCTGATCTCGGATGTGGAGTTTACTCCGCTGCGGCCGATGGCGGAAGAGGCCGGATTCCGGATCCTCTTTGACGAGGATCTCAGCGCGGCGTGGAAGGCGTATTACATCGAAGCACTCTGGCGCGGAGAGACCTGTGACTGTGAACTGCCGCGGGGAAAGTGCGGATACCGCCTGCTGATCGCGGAGAAGGAGAACTAAACATGGACCTGTTTGACCAAATCATCGAGCTTGGCCGATACGGATATTCCTGCGGCCAGATCCTGGCGCTGCTGATGGAGAAGGTGACCGGAGAGGAGAATCCCGCCCTGGTCAAGGCCCTGGGCGGCCTGGACGGGGGTGTGGGCTATTCCAAGGGCTGCTGTGGCTGCATGACGGGCGGCGCCTGCCTGATTTCGTCTTTCACGGGAAAAGGCGGCGATTTCGAGTACGAGCACCCGGCGCACAAATCGGCGCTGGGCGAGTTCACCCGCTGGTTTCAGGATGAGATCACGGCGGATTACGGAGGCATCAACTGTGAAGACATCATCGGCACGGATCCCGCCAAGCGGGTGGAATACTGCCCGCAGATCATGGCGGCGAGCTTTGACAAGTGCATGGAAATTCTGGAAGAGAAGGGGCTCCTCTGACCGGGAGCGGATACTGGCATGAGACGGAGTCGGATCGACAGCTTTATCATGGAGCAGGAAGGCCTGCAGACCCTGAACAGAAAAGACATGGAAGCGGTTCAGCTGGAAAAGCTGAACCGCGTTCTGGCGTTGGAGAAAAAGCGGGACGGCTTCTACCGGAACCTGCCGGAGAGGCTCTACAGCCTCTCGGAGCTGAAGGATCTCCCCTTTACAACCGAGGAAGATCTGGCAGCGCAGGCGCCGGGGCTGCTGCTTCGGTCTCAGGCCGAGATCCAGCGGGTGCTCTCGGATGCCACGTCCGGCACCACCGGCGCGGCCAAGCGGGTCTTCTACACCGAAGGGGACTGCCGGAATACGGTCCGGCTCTTCATGGCAGGCCTGGGAGAGCTCATCGGCCCGGGCAGCGTGACGATGATCTGCTTTCCCTTCTCCGGACCTCACGGGCTTGGAGAGCTCATCAGCGAGGCCATTGAGGGCCTGGGGGCCAAGCCGCTGAAGCTTGGCGCGGGGCTGAGCTACGGAGAGTATCGCAGGGTGCTGACGGAGCAGCATCCGGATACTTTTGTCGGCATGCCGGTGCAGCTGCTGTCGATCCTGCGTGTCTGCGGGAAGGGGAGCCTGGAACGGGCTTTGGTCAGCGGCGATGCCTGTCCCCATGCGGTGATTACAGCCTGTGAGAGACTTCTCGGAACGGCACTGTTTCCCCATTACGGCTCGCGGGAGATGGCCCTGGGCGGCGCGATCTGCTGCCCGGCCCATGAAGGAATGCACCTGCGGGAAAACCACGTGATTGCCGAGATCATCGATGAGACGGGGAATCCGCTGCCGCCGGGAGAGACCGGGGAGCTGGTCATCACCACCATCGGGATGGAGGCGATGCCTCTGATCCGCTATCGAACGGGGGATTATACGCGGATTCTGCCGACTCCGTGTCCCTGCGGGAGTACAGTTCTGCGCCTCGACAATGTCAAACGAAAAGGAGAGGCGGCGGAGATCGCCGAGCTGGACGAGACGCTCTTCGCTCTGCCCTGGGTGGCGGATTACCGGGCGATGAGACGGGAGGGGCGAATGTGCCTGGAGGTTCTGACCTGCGGAGAAGGACCGCTTCCGCCTGTTTCCGCGGAATGGGCCCTGCGTCCGGTGACAGACGAGGACCGCAGCCTTTACCGGGGCAAGAGAAGAATCGAGGAAAGCGAATGAAGAGAACAGGTAGCCGCAAAAGCGGATGCCGTGCCGGATTTCTGGGCGGGGGAGAGTGAGATGGGAGAGAGAATACGCCAAACGCGCTCGGTGTGTCCGGTCTGTCGAAAAAACCTGCCGGCGTGGCTGTCGCGGGAGACGGACGGGACGATCCGGATGGAAAAGCAGTGCCCGGAGCATGGAAGCTTCTCTGTACCGGTGTGGCGGGGAAAGCTGGACTTCGACCGCTGGCTTCTTGGGACAGAGCCGCTGGCGGAAGACGCCGGCCTGCACTGCCCGGAGGCCTGCGGCATCTGCCCGGAGCACGGGATCGGGACCTGTTGCGCGCTGCTGGAAGTGACGCGGCGCTGCAATCTGCACTGCCGCTTCTGTTTTGCCGACGGCGGAGCCGACGCCCAGAA
Organism: Oscillospiraceae bacterium; assembly: GCA_017627975.1. The sequence continues at coordinate 5,188 of JAGAFT010000010.1, read as the reverse complement.
TCCTTCTCTTGAGGAGATGAAGGCGGCCATCCGTGAGATCACGGCTCAGTGCGGCCGTCCGCTGCTGCAGTTTTCCGGCGGAGAGCCGACCCTGCGGGATGATCTTCCGGAGCTGATCCGCTATGCCAGGGAAGCCGGCTGCAGCTATACCCAGGTGAACACCAACGGAATCCGCCTTGCCGAGGACCCGGCCTATGCCGAGCGGCTCCGGGAGGCGGGACTGGACATTGTGTTTCTCCAGTTCGACGGGACCCGGGAGGACATCTATGAGACGCTGCGGGGCGCACCGCTGCTGGAGACCAAGAAAAAAGCCATCGAGGTATGCTCGCGGCTCCGAGTCGGCGTGACACTGGTCCCAACAGTGGTGAAGGGCGTCAACGACGACAACCTGGGGAAGCTGATAAGGCTCGCGGTGTCGCTTGCTCCGGGGGTCCGGGGGATCCACTTCCAGCCGGTGTCGTACTTCGGCCGTTATCCGGGCGCACCGCAGGCGGAGGACCGGTACACGCTGGACCAGCTGATGGCGGACATCAGCCGGCAGGCCGGGATCCCCGTCGAGAGCTTCATGCCATCCCGCTGTGACCACCCGCTATGCGGTTTTCACGCAAATTATCTGATTGCACCGGGAGGGAGACTGAAGCCCCTCAGTTCCATCACCCATTCCTCACACACCAGAGGCTGCGCGAAGGACAACCGGGAGTATGTCGCCCGGCACTGGCGGCGGCCGCCGGAGGAACCGGCTCCCGAAGCGGACTTCGCAGAGGAGATGGATTTCGACACCTTTCTCTACCGGCTGCGTCACGGCAGTCTGACTCTGTCGGCGATGGCGTTTCAGGACGCGATGAACCTGAACATTGAGCGCCTGCACCGCTGCAGCCTGCATGTCTATGACCGGGGGAAGATCAAGCCCTTCTGTGCAAAATATCTCACCACGACAGAACAGACTGCACGCTCCGGATGAAAATGCCGGAGCGTGTAGTCTGATGCCGCGTCTGCAGGTACGGCGGGTTTTCTTTTGAAGCCGGATTGTTGCTGGATTTTATATCAAAAACAGGGTATAATTTCAAATTACAACGACGAAAAGAACCGGAAACGCTGTACCTGCAGAAGGGAAACCGGAAAGGGTGCACAGCGGGGCGGAGGAACACAATGAAGAGACAAGAACGGTGGACAAATTTCATATTTGCAGCTGCGGTGATGGTCAGCATGATGGTGTTTTTCATCGTTCTTCATCCGATTCCGATCATGGACGAGGACGACGTGATCTATTCCGTGCTGGTCCGAAAAGCGATCCCGATCCCGGGGGGCTGGAATCCGTCGCGAATGATGCCGGAGGTGCTTGCCTCCTTCTGCGGCCATACGGCGGCAATCCTGACCCGCTTTGGCTTCGGGCACTTCATCCACTGCCAGGTTGCCGTGGCGGGAACCCTGCTGAGCCTGTTCATCACGATCTACGTCTGCGCGTTCCGGCGGCTTCTCTGCAGGAAGCTTGGCCTGGACCGTTTTGTGTCATGCTGCCTTGCCATCCTCTTTCTGGAACTGCATTTTCTGGTTTATGTGACCGAACCGGAAGGCAACCTGCACATGTTTCACAGCTATAATGAATGCTGCATGTTCTTCTATACGATCCCGGCGCTGTTTTGCGGGGCACTGATGATGTACCTCATGGCGGAGGAGACGGAGAACCCTCTCGCGGGGAAGAGCCTGTTGCGGCAGAGCGTCTGGGTGACGGCGGTCTATTTTGCGGTCTTCTCCAATCTCTACGGAAGCATCCTGCTGTCGGTCTATGCGGGGCTGAGACTGCTGAAAAACTTCCTGAAAACCAGAAAACAGCAGGGGAAAAAATCGTTCTGGAAGCAGAATGCATTCTGGACGGCGGTTCTGGCGCTGTGGCTTCTGGCGCTGCTTCTGGACGGAACCGGCGGCAGGGCAGCCAATGTGAACACCCTGGATAACCGCAAAGGGAGTCTCCTCTCTATGCTCGGCGATTCGGCGGGCCTGTTCTTCCGGACGGTCTGGAACACCAGTCTGCTTTTCCGTCTGATTGCCCTGGCCGCGCTCCTCCTGTTTTTCTTCCTGCTGCTTCACGGCAGACGTTCGGAAGCCGGCGCATCCGCCATCCGTCTGATCCTGAACACGGTCTGTACGGGCGTGTTCTGCACGGTGTTTATCATTCTCCTGAGCGCCGTCGTGAGCCCGGACTATACAGGGCGGCCGGAAGCGATCTTTGCTTCGATGGCGGTGCTGATTCTGCTGATGGCGCTCTGCATCGTGGCCTTCCTTCAGCAGGCGCCGCGCCTTGCGGTGCTGCTGCCGATTGCACTGCTGTTTGTGTTCTCCATGACCGATACGCGCTATCGGACCTTTGCCGATACCAATTCCGTCAACATCCACGGACAGGCGGCTGTTGCCCTGGAGGATGAAATCTACCAGAGCATCATCACCGCGGCGGAAGAAGGAAAATGGGATGTCGGCGTGCGGGTTCCGAAGTACAACGAGGAGAGCAACTGGCCCCATGACGGAAACATCGGCGCTCCGATTGCCGAGCTCTTTCTGAAATACGGGATCATCGACCACGAGATCTATGTCTGGACGGATCCCACCGAGGAGCTCAATCTGAAATACGGCATCATACCGTAATAAGCCCGGGACGCAACAGAATATGAAAAGCGAACCTCCCTCGACCGCAGTGACGGCAGAGGGAGGTTTGTGTTTTCAGAATGATTCCTGCGGATTTTCCGGCAGGGCCGGCCAGGCAGAGAAAAACCGGGGGAGGCGGAGCAGGGGTTACAGCACTTCCGTTGCCAGCCGCTCCAGCGGCAGGGCCTTTCGGTACCGGGCGAGGAAGGCATCGAAGCCGTCGATGTCCTCCTGGGTGGCGGTAATCGTGCTGCTCTGGGCATCGGCAAAAACCTTCTTGTCCAGATAGTCCGGCAGGCTCTCGCCCTCTTCATGCCAGAGCATGTAGGCGCCCAGCAGGGCCATGCCGTAAGGGCCGCCTTCGCCCGCCGTCTTCATAACGGAAACCGGAACCCCGACCGCAGCGGACAGCATGCGCTGGCCGACTTCGGGGGTCTTGAAAAAACCGCCGTGGCCGTAGAGCCTGTCGATGTGAACCTGTTCGGTGTCGGTCAGAATGTCCATGCCGATCTTCAGCGTCGCGAGAGCCGAGAGCAGGTGCGTGCGCATAAAGTTGGAAAGAGTAAATCTTGCGGACGGAGACCGGATAAAGATCGGACGGCCCTCATCGAGGTCCGTGACGCCCTCGCCGGAGAAATAGTTGTAGGACAGGAGCCCACCGCAGTCCTGCTCGCCGGACAGGGCTTTCTGAAAGAGTTTGGTAAAGAGCTCGCCCCGGTTCACGTCAAATCCCATGAGATGGGCAAATTCGCCGAAGAGGTTCACCCAGGCATTGATGTCGGAGGTGCAGTTGTTGCAGTGGACCATCGCAACAGGAAGTCCGTCCGGGGTGGTCACCATGTCGATCTCACGATGGACCCCCAGGGGATGATCCGCGACGATCATGGCAAAGTCCGAAGTTCCGGCGGAGACGTTGCCCGTCCGGACGCGAACGGAGTTGGTAGCCGCCATACCGGTACCGGCGTCGCCTTCACAGGGGGCGACAGGAATGCCGGCCAGCAGCGTGCCATCGGGATCCAGGAAGCGCGCGCCGGCCTCGGTGAGCATGCCGCCGCAGACGCCGGCCGGCAGTACCTTCGGAAGGATTGTGCGCAGATCGAGCCCGGTGAGATCCAGAAACTTCTGCAGCATCGTGGCGTCATAGTCGCAGGCTTTGCTGTCAATCGGGAACATGCCGGAAGCTTCGCCCACGCCCATCACCTTCTGGCCCGTCAGCTTCCAGTGGATATAACCCGCCAGAGTGGTGAGATAGGCGATGTCTTTCACGTGTTCCTCTCCGTTCAGCATGGCCTGATACAGGTGGGCGATGCTCCAGCGCTGCGGGATGTTGAAACCGAAGAGGGCGGTCAGCTTTTCCGCCGCTTGGCCCGTGATGGTATTGCGCCAGGTGCGGAATTCCGCCAGCTGCTTTCCGTCCTTGTCAAAGGGGAGATAGCCGTGCATCATGGCGGAGACGCCGATGGCGCCGACCGTGGTAAGGTCCACGCCGAATTCTTCCTTCAGATCAGCCTTCAGCGCTTTGACACAGGCCCGGAGCCCGGTGTGGACGCTTTCCATGGAGTAGGTCCAGATGCCGTTGACGAGCCGGTTTTCCCATTCGTAGTCGCCGGAGGCGATGGGGCGGTGCTGCTGATCGATCAGGACGGCTTTGATGCGGGTCGAGCCAAGCTCAATCCCGAGTACGGTTTTGGTCAGATCCATAGATGTTTATCTCCTATTTCTTCTCCTTATTCTTGGCTCTGCGCATCAGCACGACGCTCTGCAGGACGATGAAGAAGCACAGCATGGCGCCGGTCGTAATGCTCTGCCACCAGGGATCTCTCAGCCCGGAGGTGGTCACGATCGACTTGATGGTGCTCAGGGTCAGAACACCGAAGAGCGTGCCGATCACGTTTCCGACACCGCCGGTGAGGAGCGTTCCGCCGATGATGGAAGAAGCGATGGCGTTCATTTCAGCCGCGGTCGCATTGGTCGCATTGCCTGCGCCGGTGTGCATCATGAAGACAAAGCCCGCGATTCCGCTCAGAAGTCCGCACAGAAGGTGGGCCAGAAAGCGGGTTTTCCGCACGTTGACGCCGAGCATCAGGGCGCTCTGCTGGTTCCCGCCGACCGCGTAGAAGCCGCGGCCGAGCTGCGTCCTGCGAAGCAGGAAATAGACGAGAAATACAACGGCCAGTGCGACGATGACACCGATCTCCATCCGGGCGGGAATCATCACGCCTTTTTTGTTGGGGGAGCCGAGCCATGCGATCTCGATGCGGTTCTGGAGGATGTCCATCAGCTCCTGCGGCGCCTTCTGCGGGTCCACGCTGATGATGGTGATCATGCCTCTGGCAAAGAACATGCCCGCCAGGGTGATGATAAAGGGCTGAATCTGCAGGCAGGCGATGAGATATCCCTGCACAAGGCCGAAGGCAAGCCCGATCAGCAGGGCCATCAGAAGCGCAAAGACGATACGCCACTGCTCTCCGAGGCCCAGCGAGGCGATGAGCCCGTTGAAGAGGCCGAGGTTGCCGTTGAGAATCATGACGCCGACCATGGCGACCAG
>JAGAFT010000106.1 GCA_017627975.1 Oscillospiraceae bacterium | reverse complement strand
CCGGACGACGCGCTGATCTGCTTCTCCCGGAAGAGCGTGCTTTCGACGGCGGCCCTGCTGGAGAAAAACGGCTTCCGGGCAAGCGTCATTTACGGCGCGCTGCCGCCGGAGGCCAGACGCAATGAGGTGCGCAAGTACACCTCGGGCGAGACCAACATCGTGGTAGCCACCGACGCCATCGGCCTCGGCATCTCCCTGCCGATCAAGCGGGTGGTCTTCGCGGAGACGGAGAAGTACGATGGAAAAGACTTCCGTCCGCTCACCACCGCGGAAATCAACCAGATCGGAGGCCGGGCGGGCCGCTACGGCCTGAACGAGTACGGCGAAGTGATGGTCCTCGGAAACAAGCCCTTCATCGGCGAGAAGCTGGGCCAGAGCGTGCGGAACATCCGCGCCGCGTGTATTGCGTTCCCGCGGGAAGTGCTGGAAACGGAGTACCCGATCGCCCTGCTGCTGAAAACCTGGCAGAGAATGGAGCAGAGCAGAGGTTTCCTGCGGGAGGATATGCACGACGCCCAGATCCTTCTGAACTGCCTGAAAGGCCTGCGGGCCCTGGAGACCGAGCGGGAACTGGTCTTCGACCTGATCACCTGTCCGGTGGACACGCGGACCGAAGAGCTGGTGACCTACTGGGCGGAGTGCGCCCGGGCGATTCTGAGAAAAAAGCGGATCCCGGCGCCGTACTTCGGAACCGAGACCCTTCAGGACTGCGAGCTGCAGTACAAGGCCTATGACATCCGCCATCAGCTTCTGCGGCGAATCGGAATCCCGGACGACTGTACGGCGGAGCGGAGCGCAATCTGCGAGCGGATCGCGGAACTGATGCGGGAGAACAAAGACCAGTACATCCGGCGCTGCCGCGTGTGCGGGAAAGAACTGCCGATCGGGAGCCAGTTCAACATCTGTGAGGACTGTTTTGCGCGGAGCATGAGAAAAATCTGATCAAAAAGCCCGGTATCTGAAATGGTAAAAGCAGCGGAAGCCCCATGTCGAGTGCTTCCGCTGCTTTATTTCGGATCGATGCCGGAGACCGAAGCACCCGGCCGCCCGGCGGATGGCTTAGCGGCCAAGCTCCTGCAGGATGCGCACGGTCTTCCTGTCCGGTTCGCCGTCGTAATATTTGTCGATCACTTCCTGGAAAATCGGGCAGTCCAGGTCGGCCATGCGGAAGAGCGTCATGCAGCTGCAGAGCTTCAGGTCGTCCGGGTAGCCGAAGATCTCGCTTGCGCTGAGACCGTCCAGCTCCAGCAGGGCGGAAGAAATCTCCTTCAGCCGCGCCCCCAGCACCGGATGGGCGAGATAGTCCTTCGCTTCGGCCAGATCCTGAATGGCGTAGAACTGCGCGGTCTGTGAGAAGCCGAGACCCTGGATCTGGGGAAAGATGTACCACATCCAGTGGCTGCGCTTGCGGCCGGAGCGGATCTCACTCAGGGCCCGGGCATAGTCGCGCTCCTGGGCTTTCAGAAAACGGGAAAGATCGGATGCCATGGTGTCGTTCCTCCTTTCAGATGCTTTAAACATGCGTATCAGATGCCCGCAATGTCACGCAGAAGGGCTTCTTTCTTGCGGATCGGCTCGTCATCCCATTCCCAGCCGCTCTCCAGAAGCCAGTAGGTGGGGGGATCTTCGACCGGCTCGCCCTCTTCGACGGCGACATCCGGCTTCATGTTGTGAAGCTTCTTGCGGGTCTCATAGGCGCGCAGCTCGTCAACCGTGAAGGGGAGACCCAGGTCGGACGCGATGGGAAGCAGCACATTTTCCACCACGGACTCCCGCAACTCCAGACTTCCGGGGTAGCAGGCGAGGGCTTCTTCGACTCTGCCCTGAAGGGCGGGATCGGCCTCATAGCGGGCAAAAAACTCTTCGACGTGATTCATAAAAATAATTTCCTCCGGATACTTGACAAATTGAAAAAAGTCTGTATAATACTCTTTGCGTTTAGCGGGATTGTGTAAAGGTAGCACAGCGGACTCT
>JAGAFT010000105.1 GCA_017627975.1 Oscillospiraceae bacterium | reverse complement strand
GCTGCCGGCAAGACGGCGAAGAGCATCCTGGTCAGCTGCGGCGCACGCCTCGCGGTATTCGATATCGAAGAGCTTCGGGAGATCACGGCCTACGATGAGCTGCATCTGGATACCATCGGAGAAAAGCGGACAGCCCTGTTCCTCATCATGTCGGACACGGATGCCAGCTTCAACTTTCTCATCAGCATGGCCTATTCCCAGATGTTCAACCTGCTCTGCGAAAGGGCGGACGATGTGCACGGAGGCCGCCTGCCGGTGCACGTTCGCTGCCTGATCGACGAGTTTGCCAACATCGGACAGATCCCCAACTTTGAAAAGCTGATCGCCACCATCCGAAGCCGTGAGATTTCCGCCTGTATTGTCCTTCAGGCACAGTCCCAGCTCAAGGCGATCTACAAGGATAACGCGGATACCATTGTCGGCAACTGCGACACGCTGCTGTTTCTCGGCGGCAAGGAAAAGACAACGCTCAAGGAGATGGAGGAGCTCCTGGGCAAGGAAACAATTGATACGTTCAATACCGGTGAGAGCCGGGGCCGGGAAACCAGCCATTCATTGAACTATCAGAAGCTCGGCAAATCCCTGATGTCGGTGGACGAGATCGCTGTCATGGACGGCGGCAAATGCATCCTGCAGGTGCGGGGCGTCAGGCCCTTCCTCTCGGACAAGTATGACATCACATCGCATCCCAACTACAAGTATCTGTCAGACTCTGATCCAAAGAACGCCTTCCACATTGAAAAGTATCTTTCCCGCCAGCTGAGGCTTCGGCTGGAGGAAGAAAGCCAGGTCTGGGAAATCGACGTGAGCGATAACCCGGACGAGGAGGAAGCGCTCCTGGAGGAGCTGACGGATGAAACCCAACTGACGGCTGCCGGATATGGCAGCCTTTTATGATACGGAGGTATGTATATGGCTTTTTTCTCTTCTGCGGTAACGGTCCTTCAGACTCTGGTGATTGCCATCGGTGCCGGTCTCGGTATCTGGGGCGTCATCAACCTGCTCGAGGGCTACGGCAACGATAACCCCGGCGCGAAGTCCCAGGGCATCAAGCAGCTCATGGCCGGCGGCGGTGTCGCCCTGATCGGCACCACCCTCGTCCCTCTGCTCAGCGGCCTCTTCGGCTGATGCGCATCCGACCACTCTTTCGCCCTCTTCCGCTTCGGCGGAAGGGGGCCTTTAAGGAGGGATGTCCTTGAATTTCATTTGGGACAAGATTACCGAGTGGCTCAAAGGGCTGCTGGTCGGCGGCATCGTCAGCAATCTGTCCGGACTGTTTGACAGCATCAATACCCGTGTGGCCGATGTGGCTTCCACTGTGGGTAAGACACCCCAGGCATGGAACGGCAGTATCTTCAGCATGATCAAGAGCCTGTCTGAAAATGTGGTGGTGCCCATCGCCGGAATCATCCTGACCTTTGTCATGTGTCTTGAGCTGATCCAGCTCCTGATCGACCGGAACAACATGCATGATTTTGAGACCTTCATTTTCTTCAAATGGATTTTCAAAACCTTTGCTGCCGTGCTGATTGTCACCAACACCTGGAACATTGTCATGGGCGTTTTTGACG
>JAGAFT010000104.1 GCA_017627975.1 Oscillospiraceae bacterium | reverse complement strand
GGGCCAGAGTTTTGCCGCTGCCTTCCTTCAGATTCCGCTTCACAACGGACACCCTTGGCTTTGGCTGTGACCTTCCCGCTGCCGGGCGGTCTCGGGACTTTCACCCGTTAGAATGTGCGCTCGCCGGGCGCACCAAAAAACGGAGAAGGAGTGCTCATGGGGCGCTCCTTCTCCGTTTTTTGCCTGGATCGAATTCTGGTCAGGCTTGTGCGGATTCTTCAGCATGTTCGCTCAGCCAGTTTTTCAGATACAGGATTGCCTGTCGATATCCCTCAAAGCCCAAGCCGGCAAAGGTCTTGATACAGGCCATGCCGGGATACGAGATCTGACGGAAGCTCTCGCGGCTGCCGACGTCGGAAAGATGGACTTCCACCGTCGGGATTGCAACAGCCTTCAGGGCGTCCAGAATGGCAACGCTAGTGTGGGTAAAGGCGGCCGGATTGATGATGATTCCGTCTGCATCCCGGTAGGCCGCCTGAATCCGGTCCACGATCGCGCCCTCGTGATTGGACTGAAAGAGAACCGGCTCAATGCCTTCCTCATGACAGCAGTCGAAGATAAAACGCTGCAGCGCGCGAAAATCCTGTTCGCCATAGATAGCCGGCTCACGGATGCCGAGCATGTTGAGGTTCGGCCCGTTGATAATCAGAAATTTCATTTCAGCACCTCCAGAATTGCCTGTACCGTTTCCTCAGGTGTTCCGTCGTTGGAGACGGTCGCATCCGCGAAGCGGGCATAAAACGGTTCCCGTGCCGCGGCCATCTCTGCAAGGTCCGCATTTCGCGACAGCGGTCTTCCCGCCCTGGCAAGCTTTGTGAGATCACGGGTAATCCGGATCATGATTCCGTTCTGGTGCAGAAGCGGATAGTTATCCTCCCGCGTTACACAGCCGCCTCCGGTGGAGAGCACCAGTCCGGAGCGTTTGCCGAGTTCGGCGAGAACCGCTGTTTCCCGACGTCGGAAGCCTTCCTCCCCTTCTGCGGCGAAAATCTCCGGAATCGTGCATCCGGCCGCTTTCTCAATCTCCAGATCGGCTTCCACACATTCCCTCCCGAGTGCTTTTGCCAGACGTTCGGCAATTGTGCTCTTCCCGGAGCCCGGCATCCCGATCAGGATGATATTCTGCATTTCGCCGCTCAGCTTTCCGTAGATGCGCTCCAGCTCCTCTTCGGGATGACGATGCCCCAGAAAGATTTCGGATGCACGCACCCCCTGGGCAACCAGCATTCTGAGCCCGCCGGCGCACGGGATGCCAAGTTCCTCGGCCTGCAGCAGCAGTGCCGTGCGCGCCGGGTTGTAGACCACGTCCAGTACCGCCTCCAGCCTGAAAAATGGAATCAGATCCAGTGCTTTCTCTCCGTTTTTCGGAAACATGCCAAGAGGGGTCGTATTCACCACCAACGCGGCATCCGCATGGAGCTTCGCCACATTCTGATAGTTGATTTCGCCGCTTCTCGATACGACAATGACTTCCGCCCCGAAATGCCGCAGGCAGGCACAGACCGTCGCGGATGCGCCTCCGCTTCCAAGGACCAGCGCTTTTTTTCCGGCCGGAGCAAAGCCGGTCTTCCGGAGCAGCGTTTCAAATCCGTAGGCATCGGTGTTGTCACCGAGAATGCTTCCGTCCGGCCGTCTCAGAAGCGTGTTCACGCTGCCGATCTGTGCCGCCAGCTCTGTCAGCTCATCACAGAAAGGAATCACCGTCTTCTTGTACGGAATGGTCACGTTCAGCCCGTGCCAGTCTCCTTCCCTGACGAAGCCTTCAACCTCTTCGGCTTTCTTTTCGTAGAGCACATATTCATAGTCGGCCAGTTCCGCATGAATCCGCGGCGAATAGCTGTGGCCGAGCTTTTCCCCGAGCAGACCGCATTTCATTCAGACCACCTCGCTGTAGCTTCCGAGATACTCATACTCTTCACAGATATCACCGAGTTCACCCATCAGTTGGATAAACTTTGGAGAATATACCGATGTGTCCAGGTCAAAATAGAAGCGATATTCCCAGTTTCTCCCGGGAATCGGACGGCTTTCGAGTTTATGCATGTTGATGCCGAGCACGTAAAACCGCGCAAGCACATGATGGAGTGTGCCCGGTTCATCCCGAATCACCATCATCAGGCTGGTGTGATCCGCGCCCGGATAGATTTCAAGATTCTTGGAGATACAGATAAACCGGGTATAGTTGTTATCCGAATCCTGCACCGAGGCCATAAGGATTTCCAGGCCGTACAGCTTCGCACAGCTTCGGGAAGAGAGCGCCGCCACGCCGGGATCCGCCGATTCCGCAACCATTTTGGCGGCAACAGCAGTATTTTCGCAGGGGATGATCTTCGCATTCGGAAAACGCTGCAGGAAGCCCGCACACTGGGTCAGCGCCTGACCGTGTGAATAGATTTCCGTGATGTCCTCCGCCCTGGTGCCGGGCCGTACCAGAAGATTGTGATCAACCTTGATCCGTACTGAACGCACAATCCGAAAGTCGTGCTTCACCATCAGGTCATACACCGCGTTTACGGTACCCGCCGTGGAGTTTTCCACCGGAATGACGCCGTATCGGCAGAGGCCCTTCTCCACCGCGGTAAACACCGCGTCAAAGGAGGAGAAATAAAAAATACTGGGGCGGGCAAAAAGCTTCTCACAGGCGATTCCGGAATACGCACCCTCTACCCCCTGGCAGGCGACAATCGCCTTTTCCGGAAAGAGCTGGGGGGTATCGCGAAGCGCTTCCTCTATGGCCCGGGTTTCCGGGCTCTCCCGGTGAAGGATCCGGTTCTGTCTGCTGCGCGAGAGCTCCATCAGCATGGAGAAAAGCGTGAACGTATAGTCAGAGAGCTCGGGATCGCTCATCTCTTCGATGCGCTGAAGCTTCTCCTTCTCCCTGCGGACATCCAGTACCGGCAAGCTGTTTTCCTGTTTCCAGGAGGCAATTTCCGCGGCGATGTTCATTCGTTCCGAAAACAGCCGCAGGATCTCTTCGTCAATGCTGTCCAGTTTGTTTCTGTATTCGCTCAGTTCCATGTACCATGACCTCCCAGAATCATATCTGCTATTGCAATGGCTGCAACCGCTTCTGTAACCGGCACCGCACGGGGAACGATACAGGGATCATGCCGTCCCGTAATCTGAAGTGTCTCCGGCTGCATGGTTTCCAAATTGACGCTCTGCTGTAATTTTGAAATAGACGGAGTCGGTTTGAACGCTGCCCGAAATACAATCTCTTCGCCGTTGGTAATTCCGCCGAGGATTCCTCCGGCATGATTGCTGCAGGTCCGGACCTTTCCATTTTGAATGCAATATTCGTCGTTGTTTTCGCTGCCTCGCATCCCGGCGGCCGCAAAACCGGCTCCGAATTCAATGCCTTTGACAGCCGGCACGGCAAACATCAGCTGTGCAATCCGGTTCTCTACTCCGTCAAACATTGGTTCCCCGAGCCCCGCCGGGACACCGCGGATGACACACTCGATGATCCCGCCGACAGAATCCCCTTCGTCCCTCGCATCGGAGATCGCCTTTTGCATCCGCAGCGCGGCTTCGTCGGAGACTGCCGGGAAGGCCTTTTCCGCCACGGAAGAAACAAAGGGCGCATCGTCCGCAACATCGGCAATCCGCAGAATTCTTGCGTCCGCGGTGATTTCCCTGCGTTCCAGCATCTGGAGCAGCAGGCCGCCAGCAACACAGAGCGGCGCGGTCAGCCGTCCGGAAAAATGCCCTCCGCCGTTATAGTCCTGATATCCCCCGTATCGGATCCGGGCGGTATAGTCAGCGTGTCCGGGTCTCGGTAGAATACGAAGCTGCTCATAATCCTTCCCGCGGGTGTTGTGATTCCGGATGACGGCGGTCAGAGGCGCCCCGCAGGTCAGTCCGTCTTTCAGTCCGCACAGGAACTCCGGTCTGTCCTCCTCACGCCGCGGCGTGGACCAGTCGTTTTGGCCCGGCGCCCGGCGGTTCAGGAAGCGCTGAAGTCTGTCCGGGTCAATCGGAATTCCAGCCGGCAAACCGTCCAGGGTCATGCCGATGGCTTCACTGTGGCTCTGGCCAAAGATCGACAGACGCAGTGCCGTGCCGATAAAAACGCTGCTCATCTCGTTTCTTCCTTTCCTGTGATCAAGCAAAACGGCCGTGCCGTTCAGCCGGGGTCCTGCATACGGCACAGCGCTTCAAAATCCCTCCAGAAAGCAGGATAGGATTTTTCCACACACTCAGCCCCGGATACGATGACCGGTTCGGCACACAGGACGGCCGCCACAGCCGCACTCATCGCGATGCGATGATCATTGTACGAGTCTGAACTGCCGCCGCGCAGTCTGCCTTTTCCGTGGATGATGATACCGTCCGGATGTTCTTCCGCTTCCCCTCCCAGGCTGCGAATAAGCGCCGTGGTCGTTTTCAGGCGGTCTGATTCTTTCAGGCGCAGTCTCGCCGCGCCCGTAATCCTGGAGGTTCCCTCCGCACTGCAGCAGAGAATGGCCAGAACCGGAACCAGATCCGGAATGGACATGGCATTGACGTCGATCGGACGCTGACTGCCCCGACGGACTGTCACACTGTCTTCCTCTTCGGTAACTTCTGCGCCAAAGTCCCGAAGGATCTCAAGAATCTGCCGGTCCCCCTGAACCGAAGCGGGGTTCAGCCCCCCGACCCGGATGCCCTTTTCGGAGAGGGCGGCGGCACAGAGGAAAAAGGCCGCATTGGACCAGTCCCCTTCCGCCGAGACAAGCTTCGGAAGCTCCGGCGTCTGAGGACCGAAAATCTTCCAGGTCACGGGACTTTTCCTGTCAAAGCGGACATTTGCCCTGTTCAGGACCTCTTCCGTCAGGTGGACATAGGCCGCCGATTCCATTTCGCCTTCCGTCTGCAGTTCGCTCTCGCCTCTGAGGACGGGAAGCGCCATCAGGAGCCCTGAAAAGTACTGGGACGATACATTCCCGGGAAGCCGAAACAGGCCTCCTTCCAGCTGTCCGTCACAGTGCAGGATCTTCTCCTCCCGCGTCAGGCTCATTCCGTGTTCCCGAAGGAGCCGGTCAAAAGGAGCCAGAGGCCGTTCGGAAAGACGACCCTCCATTTTGAAATCCGCGCTTCTGCCGAGGGCCCCTGCCACCGGGATCAGGAAACGCAGGGTGGAACCGCTCTCACCGGCCGGAAGCAGGGCTCTCTTGCTTTCTCCCCGATCCGTGATCGGAGAGATGTGCAGCCGCTTCTCATCCGCCCGTATTTGGGCCCCCAGTGCGTTCAGGCATTCCGCTGTCGCCCGGATGTCCCGGGAGAGCCCGTCGTATTGAATCTCGACTTCCCGCTGTCCAAGCGCTCCGCAGATCATCAGGCGGTGTACCACGGACTTGGAGGAAGGAATCTTCACTTCCCCAAAACGAGCGCCGGGTGTGATGGCTTTAATCATATGCAGCCTCCAGCCATTGCCGAAGCTGTTCGGTATTGACCGGAACCGGCTCAGACCAGCCGATCGCCAGCGGTACGATCAGCGCCAGCTTTCCGGAAGAGATTTTCTTATCCAGGAGCAGCAGCTCGTAGAGCTCGTCCGCCCGGAATTCCGTCTCTGTGGGAAGGCCGAATCGGTCCAGCATCTCGATGATGGCATCCCGGGAGTCCGCGTCCAGTTTACCCATTCGGACGGCCGCACGGGCGATCATTGCGGTGCCGATTGCAACCGCCTCTCCATGGAGAAGGCGGTAACCGCTCCTCGCTTCCACCGCGTGTCCGAAAGTATGCCCGAGATTCAGAAGTCTTCTTCTTCCGATATCATGCTCATCCTCCGCGACGATCTCCGCTTTCATCCGAACACAGGTCTCAATAATCTCTTCCTGGGAAAACGCCCCCTTCTGGAGCGTATCAAACAGGTCGGCATCTCCGAGAACCGCATATTTAATCACTTCCGCGTATCCGGCGCAAAGCTCACGCTCGGGAAGCGTTGAGAGCGTATCGGTATCGCAGAGGACAAGCTTTGGCTGATAAAACGCACCGACCTGGTTTTTGGCCGCTGGAAGATTGACCGCCGTCTTGCCGCCGACGGAGGAATCCACCGCCGCAAGAAGCGTGGTCGGAATCTGGATATACGCGATGCCTCGCTGATACGTGGCCGCGGCAAAGCCCGTAAGGTCCCCGGTCACACCGCCGCCCAGCGCAATCAGGCAGTCCGAGCGGCTCAGTTTGCTTTCCGTCAGGGCATTGAGAAGTTCGCCGTAGCAGGCAAGACTTTTGGTTTCCTCTCCGGACGGGAACACAATGGATTTTGCCCGGAATCCGGCCTTTTGCAGGCTTTCCATGGCGCGGCTTCCGTAGAGCGGAAAAACATGTTCCCCGGAAACCACCACAGCCTGGGCGGCTCCGGTGTGGGCCCGGACCTCTTCCCCGAGACGGTCCAGCAGCCCGCTGCCGATTTTCACATCGTAAGCCGCGGAAGGCGTATTGACCGAAACGACCCTCATTTGCCGTCTACCTCTTCCTTAATCCGCTTTCCCTCGTCCAGCAGGGTGATCAGTTCCTCACGGTTGTCCTCTTCCATCGCCCGGCGATATGCGTCCAGATGTGCCATCAGTCCGTTGATTTCCGAAAGGAGATAATCTTTGTTTTCCAGAAACAGTTCCGCCCACATGGGGGCATTGAGCCAGGCCACCCGGGTCAGATCCTTGTAGCTTCCGGCGGAAAACCCGTGGTGGATGCGGGAGGTAGGGCTTTTCACGTAGGCGTTGGACACCACATGGGCAAGCTGCGAGGTAAAGGCAATCATTTCATCGTGCTTCTCCGCCGTCGTGACCGAGATCCGGCTGAAACCGGCCGGTGAAAGCAGCTCCTTCACATGGTCCAGAAGGAAGATGTCGTCATATTTCGGCGGGACAATGACCAGCGGCGCATTGTGATACATCGTCGCCTTGGCATACTTATATCCAGAATACTGCGTTCCGGCCATCGGATGTCCGCCGACATAGAGGAAGCCGTATTCCTCTGCGATTGGAAAAACCGCCTCACAGACCACCCGTTTTGTCCCGCAGCAGTCCATCACCAGAGGCTTTTTTCCGAAGTACGGTGCGAAGTCCCGGATGACCTTGATCGCCGCTTCCGGGAAAATTGTCACCAGCACCAGGTCACAGTCCCCGACATTCTCCTTGGTCAGCTCTCCGTCAACATCGCCGGAGAGCATGGCGAAATCAAGCACCGACTTCGTGCGGTTGGAGGCCAGAACCTCCCAGCCGGCTGCGTGGTAAGCTTTGGCAAAGCTTCCCCCGATCAGGCCGAGTCCGACAACGCCAACCCTTCTCATGCGACGATCCCCCGTACGGCACGAATCTTCTCCGCTAGTTCTGCAAATTCTTCCGGTCTCAGGGACTGGGCACCGTCACAAAGGGCGTGGATCGGATCGTTGTGTACCTCAATGATCAGGCCGTCTGCCCCGCCTGCCGTGGCGGCCAGGGCCATAGGCGGAACAAGCTTTGCAATTCCCGTGGCATGGCTCGGGTCCACAATCACCGGCAGATGGGTCAGCTGGTGAAGCATCGGGACCGCCGCCAGGTCAAGGGTGTTTCGGGTATAGTCGGAGAAAGTGCGGATTCCGCGCTCGCAGAGCATGACCCGTTCGTTTCCGCTGGCCATGATGTACTCGGCGCTCATGAGCAGCTCCTTCAGCGTGTTTGCAAGGCCGCGTTTGAGCAGGATCGGCTTGTCCAGATGTCCAAGCTCTCTGAGCAAGTCAAAGTTCTGCATGTTTCTTGCGCCGACCTGAATCACATCCACGTCCTCAAAAAGAGGAAGGTCCATGATGTTCATCAGTTCGGTCACGATCGGCAGGCCGGTTTCCTGACGGGCTACCTTGAGATATTCAAGACCGGTCGCTTTCAACCCAGCAAAATCATAGGGCGAGGTTCGCGGCTTGAAAGCACCGCCCCGCATCAGCTGTGCACCGGCAGCTTTCACGGCTTTGGCCACCGTGACGATCTGCTCCTCCGATTCCACGGAGCAGGGGCCGGCAATCATGACGAAATTTCCGCCGCCGACCTTTACATCGCCGATTTCCACGACCATGTCATCCGGATGGAATTTTCGGTTGCAGCACTTAAACGGCTCAGTCACTCTCTTTACAGAGTCGACAATCTCCAGGCTCTCGACCAGGTCGATATCCACTGTGGTTGTGTCCCCGATCAGTCCAAGGACCGTCTGGAATTCACCGTCCGAGATATGAATTCTCAGCCCCAGCGCCTCCAGCCATGCAATCAGCTGTGCCTTTTTCTCTTCCGATACACCGTGCTTCAAAACGACTATCATCTTGTACCCTCCAAAATAAAAACCGCACAGGATAACCTGTGCGGCAATTCTCAACAATCCGAGTTTTTTGCACCACAAATTATCCTTACCGAAGCATGTCAGTAAAGTAATAATAGGATGCAAAACGGAAAGCCTTCATTTTCATTCCTCCGAGAACGGAACTGCAAGTAATATAGTCCAAACCGCTCTGATTGTCAAGTAATAATTAGCTGAAAACACGCAAAATCAAAGGACGCCGATCAGAACAAGAAACAGCAGAATAAAGGTCACCAGGATCGCCAGGGCAAACAGCGTGAAGCCGATGTTGAAGCGGCCTTTCTGCTCTCCGCTTTTGCTCGGTTCAGCCAGATGCGCTTTGCGCAGCGCGCTGACAATCGGCTTGTAGAGCAGGAGCGTAAGCCCGGCGTTGATTCCGCCCTTGGTCAGGTTAAACGGCAGGAAAACCGTCATCAGCATGCCGGCGACCTGTTCCCGCGGTACACCCATATAAAACGGAGTAATGATATAATTCCAGAGAAGCATCGCCGCCACCATCGCAAACACACCGAAGGTCAGGCCGATCACCGCGTCCTTCTGGGTGCGGTGCTTCTGGTAATACCAGGCCGCCGGGACCGCAAATGCGCAGGTCGAGACGATGTTCATCAGCAGACCATAAGGGCCGGTGGAGCTGATGGTGATCATTTCAATAAAGGAGACAATCACCGAAATCAACACGCTTGTCAGCGGTCCGTACAGAAGACCGGCAATTACTATGACGGCGTCCTTAGGCTCATAGCTGAGGAACCCGGCAACATTCGGGATCACCTTACTCACCAGTACGGCGACGTAAGAGACGGCGGCAAACATGGCAACCGCGGCCATGTAGCGGGTGGACATTCTGTTTTCTTTCATACTTATCCCTCCAAAAAAGAAAAATACCTGAAGATAAATCTTCAGGTGCAAAAATGAGGGCAAGGAAAATATATGGAATTCTCCATCTTCTTCCATCCAGACTCTACTGTCGGTTCCGGAATCGCACCGGATCATGCCATTTGGCTCGCGGACTGTACCGCCGGTCGGGAATTACACCCTGCCCTGAAGATGGCTGTATTATAGCAGGTGAAACAGAATTTGACAAGCCCCATTTTACAGTTTATACTTATGCCCGAAACGAACACACAGCAAGTCGGAGGCGCGTATGATCGAGAAAGAACGAACCTGCTGTTTTACCGGGCACAGGCCTGTGAGACTTCCCTGGGGTACGCGGGAGTCCGATCCTCGCTGTACAGCGCTGAAAGAACAGATTGCCGCCACGCTCGACGGAATCTATGAATCCGGATTTCGCCGCTTTATCTGCGGTATGGCCATCGGCTGTGACATGTATTTTGCCGACGCGGTTCTGGTCCTGAAGCTGCGGCATCCCGATATTGTCCTGGAAGCCGCCGTCCCCTGCGACAGCCAGTCGGACCGGTGGAACCGTGCTCAGAGGGCTCGCTATGCCGAGCTTCTGGAACGCTGCGACATTGTTACCTATGTGTCCCATGTCTATCATCCGGACTGTATGATGAAACGGAATCAATACATGATTGACTCCTCCTCGCTTCTCCTCGCCTGCTTCAACGGACGAAGCAGCGGGACCATGAACACGATTCTCTATGCCGATCGTCAGGGCGTGCGTACCATTATTCTTGAAATTGAATAGGCACCGAAAAAGCAGAACTCCGGCCCAGATCGGGCCGGATTATTTCTATATCGAATATCTTTTATTTGAAAAAACTCAGCAGCAGATAACCCCGGTTCTGCAGATCGGACCCAAACAGAGATTTGCCGCACAGAGCGTCATGCACAGGCGGTCTGTGCTGAGACCGGAGGAGTAGTTGACGCGGTAATTGTTATAGAAATCCCCTCCGCTTTGAAGCTGTTCCAGAAGCCTTCTGTATTCCTCGTTGTCGGGTTCAATCTCAACCGCCCTTTTGGCCGCGTCCAAGGCGGCGATTTTCTTACCGAGGTACATATTGGCCCCTGCACAGAGATAGTACCATTTTCCGTCCCGTTCCGAGACTGGCACGGATGACAGCGCATTCAGCGCCTCCTGATACATACCGTTTCGGATATAGTTTTTCGCGGCTGTGTATTCCACACGTTCGGTCTGCTGCTGTGTTCCCTGCCAGCTGCTCCAGGAATAACCCCAGGGATCACGGTACCCGCTGAAAGGATCGGCGTACTGCTGATACTGATACTGGGCTCCGCCGCTTCCGGTGTACTGCTGCTGTGCTGTGCCGTTCTTGATCTGATCATAGGCGGCGTTAATATCGTTCATCATCTGAGCAGCATGTTCGTCCCCCGGATTCAGATCCGGGTGGTATTTTTTTGTCAGGTCCCGATAAGCCTTTTTGATTTCCTCATCACTGGCATCCCGGGAAACACCCAGAACTTTATACGGATCCGATACCATGTTCGTCGTCCTTATCGATGTCGAATTTTTGATTAAACTGCGTCCATAGCCCAAGACAGAGAATGTTCTTCAGAATTCCAACATCTTCCACCAGCGGCAGCCTGTCAAAATAAAACAGACACTCTCCGAGCAGCATCCGCAGGATATCCGAAAAATGCTTTCCGTTGTCCGCCAGACCATAATATCTCCGGAAGGGATTAAACCGGTTCCGGATCGCATCCTGATCCAGGTCCATGCAGGCGTCCATAATATACAGAAAGCGCCCCAGCGCGGCACCGAAGCGGCGCAGGGTATCACTCCAGCGGTCGTCCCGATATGCAAAAACCTCCGCCATCAATCCGGCGAAGGTCTCCGCAGCGCCGTCCGGGTCCTCGTCTCCGTTCTTTTCGATCTTTCGCAGAGCAAGAATCGCTTCTTTCATCGCGCTGCACTGCCGCGGATAACGCTCGGATATCCTCTCATAAGCGCGCTTCATCGCCTTTGAGGCTGCCAGTGCCGTCAGACTTCCGTCATCTTCCCAATCATCCAGCAGCTTCAGATAACTCAGCGCGATATTCATATCGGCGGCATAATCGGTATATTCGCTCTGCCACCACGAATGCGGTTTGACCGGGTGACGAAAACAGGTCTCTTCCCCGCTTCTCTCTTCCGCCTCATACAGCGACTGGAGCAGCAGAATGAGAAAACACTGGTCGTAATTCAGCGTAAACCCGCTGAGCCCGCCCCACCGGCTTCGCAGGGACCGACACAGCCCGCAGTAAGCGGCACGGTATCGCGCGTCTTCTTCCGGGGTCAGATGCCCGCGGTCTGCGCTCAGATATCCGAACACTCAACTCACCCGCGCTTCAGGACTTACCCATAAAGGAATTGCCGCATTTCCGACAGACAATCTTGATCTTTCCGCGACCCTTCGGCACACGCAGTGTCGCCTTACAGGCCGGGCATACAAAGAACTTGTAATCCTTCCTTTGAACCCACTGTTCCTTCCTGACGCGGATCATGCCGAGAAAACGTTCTCTCAGCCGGAAATACCTGGCATTCTCGTCACTGCGTCGAATCAGATCTCTGGAAAGCATCCGATAGTAGGTAAATCCAAGCAAAACAAGCGCAATGGGCGAGAGAACACGGCCGATCCCCCTGTTGAAAATGACAGACAGCAGAATCAAAACCATATCCACAGCCAGCAGGAAACGGTTTAATTCGTCATTGCCGTTCCGACCGATCATGAACTGCATCAATTTTTGCCTCATAGATGCTCACCTTCAAGTCACTTGCGTTCCAGTTACAATCTGATGACTATTTTACTCATATTCCGGACGAATACATCAAGAATTTGTGAACAAGCTTTTTTACTCCCGCTGTTCCTTCAGGGAGAGCATCACGATTTTCTCACAGAGCTCGTCATAACCGAGGCCTTCGACCCGGGCCGCTTTCGGGATCAGGCTGTTCGGGGTCATCCCCGGAAGGGTGTTGACTTCGAGGAACCAGACATTTCCCTCCCTGTCCAGAATATAATCGGAGCGGGAATAAACGCGCAGTCCCAGTTCCTTCTGGACCTTCTCCGCCGCCTCTCTCAGAAGTCGGTCTTCCTCCGGGGTAATCTCTGCCGGACAGATTTCCTGTGCGCCGAGGGCACCGCTCTGATACTTGGCGACATAGTCAAACTCGGTTCCTTCCGGCGGCACCACCTCAATCGGGCTCAAGGCATGTCCATCCAGTACAGGGACGGTCATCTCGCGTCCGTAGATTTTTTCTTCCACGATGACATGGTTTCCATATTCCAGAATTTTTTCCAGTGCGAGCTTCAGTTCTTCCCTGGTCTCCGGGAGCTCCACGCCGATGGAGCTGCCGCCGTTGATGATTTTCACCGCACACGGTACCGAAAGCGTCTCGGTCAGACGCGGAATGTCCTCTTTCCCATAAACGATTTCCTGCCAGGCCGGAGTGCGTATGCCGCACGGCATCAGAACGCGCTTTGCCATTGCCTTGTTCATGGCCAGAGCGCTCGCAAGCGGGCCGGAACCCGTATACGGTACCCCGGTCATTTCAAGAATCGCCTGAATCTTGCCGTCCTCACCGTCTTTCCCGTGCAGGCCGAGAAATACGCAGTCAGCCATGGCACAGATCTCGATCACGTTTTTTCCGAGACGGCTTGCGCTCTGCTTCTTCCGGCTGTTCCACACTTTCTGCAGATCCGGGGCCTCGGTTCGGATTTCGACCGCCCCGCAAAGCCCGTCCGGTTCGGAAAAAGCCTCTTCCAAAGGCTTGTCATAATTCTCCATGCCGAGAAACATATCCACATAGATCGCCTGATGACCGCGGCGGCGCAGCGCCTGACAGACCGAAGTCGCCGTAACCTGTGCAACGTTCCGTTCCGTGCTGACGCCGCCGCCTAAAACAACGATTTTCATATAACGATGGTTTCCTCCGTAAAATGACGCTGAACATGTTCTTATAAAATACCACGAATCCGATAAACTCACAAGGGGAAAATGGATTTTTCTCCTGTAATGCAGAAGAACGAAAAACATCGAATTAATTGCTTCAAAATACCTGCATTTTGGTACAATTTACATACTTGACACTGAACTCAAATCATGTTAATGTTAGTCATCTCAATTGGATAGAGTTTATCCGAAGCAAGATACGACCGCTGCTTAAAGGCAGCTGAGGCCACACGGACAGCCGGGTCGAACGCCGAATGCCGCTGTGATGCGGCGGCAACCTGAGGTTGCCTTATTGATTGAGTTAAAAGCTCAAGTTTTATAAGTTGGTAACTATAAACCAGTGCTGTAAAGCATGCAAACTTGTGAAATGGTCAATAAGAGTAGGTCTTCTTTGCGGATAAGAGAGCTCTGTACCAATCGGGGTATTTTTATACTCTGAAATTTCATGAACTGTATGCTTCTGCATACAGTCTTTTTATTACACAGGAGGATGCCATGAGAAGGAAAATCATCGAGCTGAAAGGAATTACCAAAGCGTTTGACGGGGAGAAGGTACTGGACCATATCGATCTGGATATCTATGACAACGAGTTTGTAACGCTCCTTGGTCCAAGCGGCTGCGGTAAGACCACCACACTGCGGATCATCGCCGGTTTTGAGCAGCCCGACGAGGGCGACGTGCTGTTTCTCGGCGAGGACATCGCTTCCCTTCCGCCGCATAAGCGCAACGTCAACACCGTGTTTCAGCGCTATGCGCTTTTCCCCCATCTCAATGTCTTTGAGAACATCGCCTTCCCCCTGCGTGTGAAGAAAGTCCCGGCCGCCGAGATTGAGCAGAAGGTCACCGAGATGCTCCGCCTGGTGGCTCTGCCCGGTTTCGAGAAGCGCTCCGTCTCGTCGCTCTCCGGCGGCCAGCAGCAGCGCGTCGCCATTGCCCGCGCCCTGGTGTCCGAGCCGAAGGTTCTGCTTCTGGACGAGCCCCTTGCCGCTCTGGATGCAAAGCTCCGCAAGGACATGCAGGCCGAGCTTCACAAGATCCAGCGTGCTTCGGGGATCACCTTCATCTTCGTCACCCACGACCAGGAGGAGGCCCTCAGCATGTCCGACACCGTGGTCGTCATGGCCGAAGGCCTGATCCAGCAGATCGGCACCCCCACGGACATCTACAACGAACCGCAGAACGCCTTCGTGGCGGACTTCATCGGAGAGTCCAACATCCTCAACGGCATCATGCTGGAGGACCGCAAGGTGAAGTTCCACGGCCATGTGTTTGAGTGCGTGGACGAGGGCTTCGGAAAGAACGAGCCCGTTGACGTGGTGGTGCGTCCGGAGGACGTGGACATCGTGCCGGAGGACAAGGGGCAGCTCAAAGGCGTGGTCACCAGCGTGACCTTCCTCGGGGTACACTATGAAATCATCGTGGATGTACAGGGCTTCAAGTGGATGATCCAGACGACGGACTTCTGCGCGGTGGATTCGCACATCGGGCTCTCCATTGAGCCGGATGCGATCCAGATCATGCACAAGTCCAAGTATTCCGGAATGTTCGGCGACTACAGCAGCTTCTCCAACGAGTTTGACGAGCTGAGCGACGCGGAAGCCGTGGAGGAGGAAGAATGACGAAGAAAAACAATGCCCTGAGGCATGCGCAGAGGGCGGTTCTGGCCCCCTACGGCGCATGGGCCCTGCTGTTCATCGTGGTGCCGCTGTTCTTCGTGGCGTATTACGCGTTCACGGATTCCGCCTTTCATTTCACCACGGAAAACATTACCCGCTTTTTTACGGCGAAAAGCCAGGTCTCTACGGAGAGCAGCGATACAAAAGAGGTCTATACCTACCTTCTGATCTTCTGGAGATCCCTGAAGCTTGCGATCATCTCCACGCTGATCTGCCTGCTGCTGGGCTATCCCACGGCTTACATTCTTTCCCGGGCTTCGGACCGGACCCAGAAGATCCTGATCACGCTGATCATGATTCCGATGTGGATGAACTTCCTGATCCGGACCTATGCCTGGATGACCATTCTTCAGGATACGGGCATTCTGAACCGTCTGCTTGCGAGAATCGGCCTTGGACCGGTTCACATCATCGGCACCGAGACCGCCGTGGTGATCGGAATGGTGTACGACTACTTCCCGTATATGATCCTGCCGATCTACTCGGTGATGGCCAAGCTGGACATGAAGCTGGTCGAGGCTGCCAAGGACCTGGGCTGCAACGGGTTTAACGTCATGCGGCGGGTCATCTTCCCGCTGAGCCTGCCCGGGGTGATCTCGGGGATCACGATGGTCCTGATCCCGTCGATCAGCACCTTCTACATCTCCCAGAAGCTCGGCAACGGCAAGTTCTACCTGATCGGCGATGCCATCGAAGGTCAGTACGTGGCCAACAACCTGCACTTCGCCGCGGCGATCGCGCTGCTGCTGATGATCGTGCTGCTGGTGTGCATGGCGCTGATGCAGCGGTATGCCAATAAGAAGGCGGTGGCATGATGAAATTAAGTTCTAAAATTTTTACGGCGCTGATCCTGATCTTCCTGTTTGCGCCGATTGTAATTCTGCTGGTGTTCTCGTTTAACGCCTCAAAGAGCCTCAGCGTGATGTCGGGCGGCTCGCTCTACTGGTACCGGGAGCTGTTCCGTGACGCCGAGACGCTCGGCGCCGTGCGAAACACCCTGGTCCTGGCCGTCTCGGCGGCGCTTGTGTCCACGGTGATGGGCACCGCCGCGGCGGTGGGGATTCACCGCCTGCGCAGCAAGGTGGTGCGCCTCACCTATGAGCAGGTGACAAACATCCCGATGATCAACCCCGACATCATCACCGGTATCTCCCTGATGCTGATGTTCGTGTTTGTGGGAAGACTCTTCGGCGCGGCCACGAGCCTGAACTTCTGGACCATGCTGATTGCGCATATCACCTTCGGCGTGCCCTATGTCATTCTGCAGGTGCTTCCGAAGCTGCAGCAGATGGACAACAGTCTCTCCGAGGCGGCAATGGATCTCGGCTGCACCCCGCTGCAGGCCTTCTTCAAAGTGGAGATCCCGGAAATCATGCCGGGTGTCATCACGGGAATGATCATGGCCTTCACGCTGAGTCTGGACGACTTCGTGATCAGTTACTTCACCTCGGGCAACGGCTTTGAAACCCTGCCCATCCGCATCTACAACATGACCAAAAAGACCGTGACCCCGAAGATGTACGCGCTGAGCACGCTGATCTTCTTCACGATCCTGGCGCTGCTGATCATGTCCAACCTCATCGACGCCTCGGCGCCCGGCGTGGACCGTCCCATCAAGCGCGAGCGCACGGCGGAGCAGAAGAAGCGCCTGCGCCTGGCCGGAGCCATCGGCGGCGTACTCGCCGCGGGGATGATCGCCCTGATGATCATCGGTGCGCCGGATCATCCGGTGCTCAACGTCTACAACTGGGGCGAATATATCTCCGACGGCTCCGAGGACAGCTTCAATACCATCCGGGGCTTTGAGACCTGGTACAAGGAAAACTACGGCAGCGAGGTTGAAGTCAATTACACCACCTTCGCCTCCAACGAGGACATGTATTCAAAGATCGCCAGCGGCGCGGTCAGCTATGACGTGATCATTCCGTCGGACTACATGATCGCCCGGATGCGGGACGAGGACATGCTGCTGCCGCTGAACTTCGACAACATTCCGAACTACGAAAACATCGGCGAGAGCTTCCGCGGGCTGTACTATGACCCGGAGGACAAGTACACGGTGCCCTACACCTACAGCTTCGTCGGGATCATCTGGGACGCCGAGCGCGTCGACGAGGCCGACACGGGCGACTGGGACCTGATGTGGAACGAGAAATACAAGGGAGATATCCTTCAGTTCAACAACTCCCGCGATGCCTTCGCCACGGCCCAGTACCGCCTCGGTCTGGACGTGAACGACACGGATCCCGCGAGCTGGCGCAGGGCCCTCGAGGAGCTGAAGCAGCAGCAGCCTCTTGTCAAGAGCTATGTCATGGACGAGATCTACAACATGATGGAATCCGGCGAGGCCGCCGTCGCGTCCTACTATGCCGGCGACTACTTCACCATGCTTGACGCCCAGGCCGACAATGTGGACCTTCGCTTCTATGTGCCGGAGCGCACCAACTACTTCATCGACGCCATGTGCATCCCCTCCTGCTGCCAGCAGAAGGAACTGGCCGAGGCCTTCATCAACTACATGCTGGAGGAGGAGCCCGCCATCGCCAACGCCGAGTATATCTGCTACGGCTGCCCCAACAAGCTGGTGTATGAGTCCGAGGAGTACGCCGAGGACATGGGCGAAGAGGCCATGGAGATCCTGTACCCGGACCTCGATGACTTTGCCGATAAGTACAACGAGTTTGCCTACCGCAACCTTGACACCGAGACCCTCGGCCTGGTCAACACTCTCTGGGAAGAGCTGAAGATCAACTGAAACCTTCCCCGGATACCCGGTTGATTTCCTCCCTCACTCATATTATAATAAGCTATCATCCCATGACAAAGGAGATCTGGTCTTATGAATATGATTTGTTTTGACCTGGAAGGCGTTCTGGTGCCGGAAATCTGGATCGCATTCTCGGAGGTCAGCGGGATTCCCGAGCTGCGGCGCACCACCCGGGACGAACCGGACTACACCAAGCTGATGAACTGGCGTCTGGGTATCCTTCGGGAGCACGGACTCGGCCTGAAGGAGATCCAGGAGACCATCGCGAAGATCGACCCGCTGCCGGGGGCAAAGGAGTTCCTCGACGAGCTGCGCAGCACCCAGCAGGCGGTCATCATCAGCGATACCTTCTCCCAGTTTGCGGGCCCGCTGATGAAAAAGCTCGGCTGGCCGACGCTCTTCTGCAACGAGCTGACCGTCGGGGACGACGGCATGATCGACGGCTTCCGCCTGAGAATCAAGAACACGAAGCTCTCCACCGTGCGTGCGTTCCAGTCCATCGGCTATGAGACCATCGCCATCGGCGACAGCTTCAACGATCTGGATATGCTTCTGGCCAGTAAAAAGGGCATCCTCTTCCGCACCACCGAGGAAATCAAAAAGGCCCATCCGGAGCTTCCCTGCTGCGACACCTATGAAAACCTGATGAAAGAGATCATGGCCGCCTGCTGAGCGGCCGCAGAAAGAATCGGACCCTTCCCCATTCCCGGAGAAGCGGTCCGATTTTCTTTTTGTTCTAATACTTGATGCGGCCGTGCGGCGCTTATTTCCCGGCCAGGAAGGCCAGCACCTGCTCCCGGCTCTTCAGGGCCGTCGCGGCGCCCACCGCCGTGGTGCAGATCGAGCCGCAGGCATTGGCAAAGCGCAGGGCGTCTTCCACCGCGCTGCCGCGCAGGAGTTCACAGGCAAAGCCCGCCACGAAGTTATCCCCTGCTCCCGTGGCGTCCACCGCGTGGATCCCACAGGCCGGAAGCGAGAAGCTTCCCTCCGTGCCCCGGTAATAACAGCCTTTCGCGCCGAGCTTGACAATCACATTCTTCACGCCGCGGTCAAGGAATCCCTGCGCCATTTCTTCCGGGCTATCCTTTCCGGTGTAATAGCGCGCTTCGTCCTCGTTCGGCGTGATATAGTCGATCATCGGCAGAAGATCGTCCAGATCGTCCAGCGTCAAAAAGCGAAAGTTCGGCAGCTTGGTGTCCGCGATCACAAGAAGCCCCTGCTCCTTTGCGGAAGTCAGCACCGCGCGGATCACCGACACATCGTCAAACGGCGCCCGGAACAGAGAGCCGAGGATCAGCGCACGGGCCTTCCCGAAAGAACCGCTGTACCGCTCCGGATGAAAGTTGTAGGTGTGCGAGGCATTCGTAATCGACTGGCGCGTGCCGTCGTCGCGGACAAACATCGTCGTCACGGGCGTCGGATGCTCCGCCGAGCGCACGATCAGCGACGTATCCACACCGCAGCGGCGCAGCGCGTCAAACACCATATCCCCCGCGCCGTCCTCGCCGAGACCGCAGAGGATCGCGGTCCGGACGCCGAGCTTCACCGCGGCCAT
>JAGAFT010000103.1 GCA_017627975.1 Oscillospiraceae bacterium | reverse complement strand
GGTGCAGATGCAAAGCGCCCGCTTTCCGGCGTAGGCGGCGTTGGCGTAGAGACCGGCGGCCTCCATCTCGACGGCGAGGACGCCCATCCGCTTCCACTGGTCGTTTTTGGAGCAGCCCTCGGCGGCATAGAAGGGGTCGGAAGAGAGAATATTTCCGACGCGCATGTCGATGCCGCGGGCCTTTGCCATGGCGACGGCGGTGCTGAGGAGGGTATAATCCGCGATGGGGGCAAAGGTGGCGGTTTCGCCGAGTCCGAAGCTTTTGACATAATTGGAATTGGTGCAGGCGGCCTGTCCGGCGACCAGGTCGCGCAGCTTCAGGTCGTCCTGCAACGCACCGGCGGAGCCGATGCGGATGATGTTATCAACATCATAGAAGTTGAAGAGCTCCCAGCTGTAGATGCCGATGGACGGGATGCCAATGCCGGAGGCCATGACAGTGACCGGGACACCCTTCCAGGTGCCGGTGTGGCCCTGGACCCCGCGGACATTGTTGACCAGAACAGGGTCGGTGAGGAAGGTCTCGGCAATGAATTTGGCACGCAGGGGATCGCCGGGCATGAGCACGGTTTTGGCAATCTGATCTTTCCGCGCATTGATGTGGGGGGTGGGAATCGGCATAGAAGTACCTCCATAAAGATGTGTTTTTTCCTGGAATCAGCAGCTGATGCCATTATAAAGGAAAAACGGAATCCTGTAAAGCCGGGAGAAAGGGTCAGGAGACGCCGCTGACAAAGTCGCGGACAAAGTAGAGCGCCGCGCCCAGCGGGGTGATGTGATGCCGAAGGGTGCTCAGCTTGACAAAGTCCGCGTCGGCGGTAAAGGGATTTCCCGCCCGAACATAATTGCGAATCACCGGAAGATAGGGCTGGAGATACTCGGAAAACAGGCCGCCCAGAATCACGTCGCAGTCCAGAATCATATGAACGCTGTTGACCGCGATGGCGAGGTGCCGCAGCATGTCATAAAGAAGCGCTTCGTACTCGGGATTGTGCTGCTCCACGCCGCGGAAGAAATCTTCCAGCGAGACGCCGAAGGTCTCTTCAATCCGCCTCGGAGAGCTGTACGCCTCGAGGCAGCCGTTTTTTCCGCAGCTGCAGCGCAGGCCGCCGGGCTCTATGCAGAGATGGCCGAATTCGCCGCTCTGGGCGTTGTCGCCGGGATAGGGGTGACCGTCGATGACAACCGCGCCGCCGATACCGTATTCCAGAGAGAAATAGGCGAGATTGGAAGAGGCGCCCCGGACGAAAAACTCCGCGAAGCCGCTGGCGGAAGCGTCGTTTTCCACGTAGACCGGATACGGGATGCCCTTGGTCAGAACCTCCAGAGGGATATCGTGGATGCCCAGTGTGGGGGCCACATGGATGCGCGAATGATCCTGGGTGATCAAGGCGGGAATGGTGATCCCGACACCGAGGAGCTTTGAGCGGTCAACCCGGTGATCGTCCAGAAAGGTCTCCAGCAGCGCGGGCAGAGAAGAAGTTTCTTCCGCGAGAGAGGAGATAAAATCAAAGGGAATCGCCTGATAGGCGAGCTCGTGCAGGCGCAGATCGGTCAGGATAAAACGCAGGCGATGTTCACTCACGGCGATTCCGACGGCGAGCCTGGCGTCCGGAATGATATCCAGGCCCTGGGCTTTGCGCCCGCCGGTGGATTTCTCTTCCCCGGAATACTGCACCAGGCCTTCTTCCATCAGCTCGTTGAGATTCTGATACAGCGTGGGCATGCTGATGCCGCATTTCGAAGCCAGCATCTGCTTGGAACAGAATTCCTGTGCGTCATACAGGGTGTGATAGATTTTGCTCCGGACCGAAACCGGAGCCTGTCTGGCGATCGGTGCCATCTGTATCGTCTGCCCTCCTTTTCAGCAAACATGAGGAACTGTGCTTCCTATTCAATCTTATTATATTATTTTAACACGCTTTTCAAAAGAGTCAATGGCCTTTTGCAACTTAAGAAAGATGCTTTTAAGAAAGCCCGGGCATGGATGCAGCATAATGCACAAAAATGAGAGATCGAATTTAAACATAATCAACAAATCAACGTCAAAAGTCAAAAAGGCCTTGACAGTCGCAAATGATATTTGTAAAATCACTATATGGAAGTCGAGCGACTTCTAATACAAAAGAAAGAAATAGAAACAAGGAGGATCCCAATGAAAAAGCTACTGTCTATTGTTCTTGTGGCATGCATGATCCTGGCCATCGGCGCCTTCAGCGCTTTTGCGGATGAAGGCGACCTGATCGGTATCTCCATGCCGACCAAATCCCTTGAGCGCTGGAACCGTGACGGTACCTACCTCAAGGAGCAGTTTGAAGCAGCCGGCTACAAGGTTGAGCTGACCTACTCTGACAACGACGCTGTGAAGCAGAACAACGACATCGCCAACATGATCGCCGACGGTGTGAAAGTTCTGATCATCTCCGCCATCGACTCTGACTCTCTGAGCTCCGTCCTCGCCGATGCCGAGGAAGCCGGTGTGACTGTCATTGCCTATGACCGTCTGATCAACAACGCGAACATTGCTTACTATGTCTCCTTCGATAACTACACCGTCGGCGTGCTGCAGGCCAAGTATGTCATCGATGCCCTCGATCTTGAGAACGCCGGTGACAAGACCTTCAACATCGAGTTCACCGCCGGTGACCCCGCGGACACCAATGCCGGATACTTCTTCAGCGGCGCCTTTGACACCCTGAAGCCCTTCATCGATGCCGGCACCCTGAAGATCCCCTCCGGCAAGACCACCTTTGAGCAGGTTGCCACCCCGCAGTGGAGCACCGACACCGCTCTTGAGAACTTCCAGAACACCCTCGCTTCCTTCTACGGTGATGGCACGGTCCTCGACATCGCCCTCTGCTCCAACGACTCCACCGCAGCCGGCGTTGCCCAGGCGATCGTCTCCGACTATGCCGGTGAGAACCAGCCCATCGTCACCGGTCAGGACGGCGATATCGGCAACCTCCAGAACATCGTCGACGGCATCCAGACCATGACGGTTTACAAGAACGTCTCCGATGAAGCCGGTGTCACCCTCGTTCTGGTTGACGCCATCCTCAACGGCGAGACTCCGGGTGCCGAGCTCTGCGAGAAGTTCTCCGCGGACGCTGCATTCGATACCGAGACCTATGACAACGGCCTTGGCGTTGTTCCCTCCTACCTGCTGGTTCCGTACTCCATCGATGCCTCCAACCTCGACCTGCTCGTCGAGACCGGCAACTATGAGTGGGATGCCGATCATCAGTATCTGGTTTCCACCCTTGGCTGATTTCCTCAGACACATCTGAAGCACCGAGGGGCGGGGTTCACCCCCGCCTCTCTTTTTGGATATTAGGAGGGGTTTCACTTGGCTGATCATATTCTTGTGATGAAGAACATCACAAAAGAATTCCCCGGCGTCAAAGCGCTTGACAACGTGAATCTCGAAGTCGAAAGAGGAGAGATCCACGCGTTGGTCGGCGAGAACGGCGCGGGGAAATCCACATTGATGAATGTGCTTTCCGGCACATATCCCTACGGAAGCTACACCGGCGATATTATTTATAACGGCGAGGTCTGCCAGTTCAACACCCTGAAAGACAGCGAGAAGCGGGGTATTGTTATCATTCATCAGGAACTCGCGCTGATTCCGGAACTCTCCATCGGAGAGAACATGTTCCTCGGCAATGAGCGGAAAGGCGCCTTCGGAATCGACTGGGACCGCACTTATCACGAGGCGAGAACTCACATGGACCAGGTCGGCCTGAAGGACAGCGAGCACACGCTGATCAAGGACATCGGCACCGGCAAGCAGCAGCTCGTTGAAATTGCCAAGGCGCTGTCCAAAAACGTAAAATTGCTGATTCTCGATGAACCGACATCTTCTCTGAACGAAGAAGACTCCAGGATGCTCCTAAACCTCCTGCTGGACTTCAAGAAGCAGGGCATGACCTCGATCATCATTTCGCATAAACTGAACGAAATAGCCTATGTTGCGGACAGAATCACGGTTCTCCGCGACGGTGCAACGATTGACACGATTGACAACCGCGGCAAGGAACCGGTCAGTGAAGAACTGATCATCCGCTACATGGTCGGGCGTGAACTTTCGGACCGCTTCCCGAAGCGTGTGCCGAACATCAGCGACGAGAAGGCGCTGGAGGTCAAGAACTGGACGGTTCACCACCCGGTCTATACCGAAAAAGTCGTAGATGACAATGTCTCCTTCTATGTACGCAAGGGCGAGATTGTCGGCTTCTCCGGTCTGCAGGGCGCGGGACGAACAGAGCTGGCCATGTCCATTTTCGGGCACTCCTACGGCACGGGAATTACCGGACAGCTCTTCATCAACGGGAAAGAAGCCCATCTGGGCAATGAGCGCAAAGCCATCGAAGCGGGGCTGGCCTATGTCACCGAAGACCGGAAAGGCAACGGACTGATTCTTCCGCAGACCATCGCGGTCAATACCACGATGGCGCGCCTGGATAAGGTCTGCAGCGGCGGTGTCATCGACACCGTGAAAGAAAACCTGGCTGCCGAGGAGTACCGGGAGAAACTCAAGACAAAGACCCCGTCGGTTCAGCAGGCAGCCGGCAACCTCTCCGGCGGTAACCAGCAGAAGGTGCTGCTGGCAAAATGGATGTTCGCCGATGCGGATGTACTGATCCTTGACGAACCCACCCGAGGAATTGACGTCGGCGCCAAGTTTGAGATCTACTGCATCATGAACGACCTCGTGGCTCAGGGAAAATCCGTCATTATGATTTCCTCCGAAATGCCGGAAATTCTCGGCATGTGCGATCGCGTGTATGTCATGAATGAGGGCAGAATCGTCGCAGAGATGGACATCGCGGACGCGTCGCAGGAGAAGATCATGGCGGCGATCCTCAAGTCAGAAAAGAAGGAAGAGGAGAAACAAGTATGAACGTGAAAGCCTTTGTCAAAAAGTATACCATGGTCATTGCGCTCGTGGCCGTATTCATTTTGTTCGGCCTGCTGACGCACGGGCGTCTGTTCTACCCGCAGAACATGTCGAACCTCATGCTGCAGAACTCATACGTTCTGGTTCTGGCTTGCGGTATGCTGTGCTGCATTCTGACCGGCGGCAACATCGACCTGTCTGTCGGTTCCACGGTCTGCCTGGTCGGCGCACTGGCCGCGCAGCTGATGGACAAGAACGGGATGAATGCCTATCTGGTCATTTTCGTCTGCCTGATGGTCGGCGCCGTGATCGGCGGCTGGCAGGGCTTCTGGATCGGCTATGTCCATATCCCGCCGTTTATCTGCACGCTGTCGGGCATGTTTCTCTTCCGCGGCCTGGGCCGTGTGATCCTGGCGTCCAAGACCGTTCCGGTGAAGGATAAGACCTTCCTGAACGTCTTTGCCTCCTATGTTCAGATCCCGGGCCTTGATGACAACAAGATCAAAATGTCCGCGATAATCGTCGGTATTGCAATCGCGGTTATCGTGCTGCTCACGGTGTTTACCGGCCGTGCCAAGAGAGCCAGGAAAGGCTACGCGGTCGGACCTCTCGGTCCGGAACTGATCAAGAAAGCCATCATCGCAGGCCTGGTCGTCTTCTATGCGTGGAAGCTCGCCAACTACAAGGGCATCCCGGTTATGCTGATCTGGGTGCTGGCGGTGGTCTTCATCTATGCGTTTATCACCAGCAAGACCGCCCTCGGCCGTTACTTCTACGCGGTCGGCGGCAATGAGAAGGCCACCAAGCTCTCGGGCATTGATACAAGAAAGGTCTACTTCCTGGCCTATCTGTCCATGTCCTTCCTGGCCGGCCTTTCCGGTCTGTTGATGGCCGCCCGTATCGCCTCGGTCAACGGTGATACCGGCAACGCCTTTGAAATGGACGCCATCGGCTCCTGCTTCATCGGCGGCGCCTCGGCCTACGGCGGCTCCGGCACCGTTGCCGGTATCTGCATCGGAGCGATCTTCCTTGGCGTCATCAACCAGGGCATGTCCATCATCGGTCTGGACAACAACTGGCAGTATATCGTCAAGGGCGCGGTACTTCTGGTCGCCGTTATATTCGACGTTGTCTCCAACCATAAGACCGGCAAAGCATAAACTGATTTTATGTACAGGGACAAATACCGGCGCAGCCCATGCGCCGGTATTTTCTCAGAAAGGATGAAACTATGTATTATATCGGTGTAGATCTTGGTACTTCCGCGGTCAAGCTTCTGCTGATGGACGGCGAAGGGAAAATCCGGAATGTGGTTTCCCGAGAGTATCCGCTGCGTTTCCCGCAGCCCGGCTGGTCCGAGCAGGACCCCCAGGACTGGATCCGGGAGTCCTTTGCCGGAATCCGGGAACTGGCGGCGGACATTGACAGAAGCCAGGTTGCCGGGATCGGCTGCGGCGGTCAGATGCACGGCCTTGTGGCGCTGGACGCGGAAGACCGGGTCATCCGCCCTGCCATCCTCTGGAACGACGGGCGCACGGAGGAGGAGACTGCCTGGCTCAACACGGAGATCGGGAAGAAAAAGCTCTCCGAGCTCACGGCGAACATCGCCTTTGCCGGATTTACCGCCCCGAAGCTCCTCTGGATGAAGAAGCACGAGCCGGAAAACTTTGCCCGGATCCGGAAGATCATGCTGCCGAAGGACTATGTCAATTACTGCCTGACGGGCGTACATTCCTGCGATTATTCCGACGCCTCCGGCATGCTGCTTCTGGATGTTGAGCACAAGTGCTGGTCCGGGGAGATGCTGGAGATCTGCGGTGTGGAGGAAAGCTGGATGCCGCAGCTGTTTGAAAGCTATGACTGTGTCGGGACGCTGAAACCGGCGGTCGCGTCGGAGCTCGGTCTGCCGGAAACGGTCAAGGTGGTCGCCGGCGCCGGAGACAACGCCGCGGCGGCGGTCGGGACCGGCGTCGTCGGAGAGGGCGGCTGCAACATCAGCCTCGGGACCTCGGGGACCATCTTCATCTCGTCGGAGAAGTTCGGCGTCGATCCGAACAACGCCCTGCACTCCTTCGCCCATGCCGACGGCGGCTATCACCTGATGGGCTGCATGCTCTCGGCGGCATCGTGCAACAAGTGGTTCTGCGAAGAGATTCTCAAGACGGCGGACTATGCCGCCGAGCAGAAGGACATCACGGAAGAAAAGCTGGGCTGCAACCGGGTCTTCTTCCTGCCCTACCTGATGGGTGAGCGCTCCCCCATCAACGACGTCAACGCCCGCGGCACCTTTACGGGACTCAGCATGGATTCCACGCGCTCGGATATGATGCAGGCGGTGCTGGAGGGGGTCGCCTTTGCGATCCGCGATTCTTTGGAGGTGGCGCGGTCCCTCGGCTTGGACCTGCGCAAGAGCCGGATCTGCGGCGGCGGCGCGAAGAGCCCGCTCTGGAGAAGCATCATGGCCAACGTCTGCAATCTCGAACTGGAGCAGATTGAGTCCGAAGAGGGCCCCGGCTACGGCGGCGCGATGCTGGCGGCGGTCGCCTGCGGTGAATTCAGTTCCGTAAAAGAAGCGGCCGAGAAGCTGGTCCACGTGACGGCGACGGTGAAGCCGGATCCCGAGATCAGCGCCCGCTATGAGGCCCAGTATCAGAAGTTCCGCCGGATCTATCCTGCGATGAAAGAGATCTTCCCGGTTCTGAACGCATGAAAGAGCAGCAGTTTGAATACGACGTTCAGAAACGGGCCCGTGCCGGAACGGCAGCGACACTGCGTGCTGTTATCAGCCTGTACA
The DNA here is from genome assembly GCA_017627975.1 of Oscillospiraceae bacterium. Next base: position 1,653 of record JAGAFT010000103.1, on the reverse strand, counting down.
TCATCTATCTGGCATGGTCGGTACTGAAAGGCGTGAGAAATGGCAGCTCCCCGGTTCCCGTCTGGGTCGGCTGGCTGGTGGCGATTGTTTTTACAGCGGCGGCGATTGCCTTTGGCGTGTATACATGGAAAACCTGGCATCGTGATTTGGAAGCTGCACGGCTTCCGGCCAATGACGGGGACTGTAAAGAAGCTGTCGAAGAAACGGAGGAAAACGTACCATGAGGATCGACAGTTTGCAGGCACTGTACGACGGATATCTGAAAGATGCGATACAGGTCGAAAAAAACCGCAAACCCGGCGAAGGCATCTTTGGGATCGGGAAAAGATCCTCGGATGATCCCTGCCATGACCGCTTTGCTGCTGATCTGAAGGAATGGCTGGAGGCATTCGGGGAAGAGAAACCGGACAGTGCGGAAATCCGGGAAGTTCTGTCCCTGATTTATCGGGCACCAAAAAAGTATCCGGAGCCGAAGAGCTCCTTCTGGATGTTGATTGCGGTCCAGAGCCTGACTCTTGGCCTGATCCCGAGGCTGTCCGAATCAGATGCCCGAGCACTTGTCGGAGAATTTGCAGGACTTTACAAGCGCTGGGAGAGGCTGCCGGTGCAGAAGCAGATCCTGGATACCCTGATCAGGGCGGAAAAACAGAAATAAAAAATGGCTGTCTAAAGAGTTAGCTTGGATAGAGTAGAAGGTAAGACCTCCGGCTTTGCCGGAGGTCTTGACTTATACGGAAAAAATCAGTCAAACTGCGTTTTCCAGTGATCATCTCCATGTGCCCGGAAGCACATCTCGATCTGTGCCCGGGTGCACTTCTCTTCTGCGAGAGGCGGCAGTTCTCTGAGCGCGAAAAAAGCGCTCTCAGATGTCTCGGAGTTCTGCATAAACGTGCCTCTGATTATTTCACATTCATAGAACACTTTCACGACCCCATAGGCGTAGGGCGGCAAGTTATGTCTGTCCCGGTCCTGAATGGCAATTACCGATTTTACGATGACGTCCAGCCCGGCTTCTTCTTTGGTTTCCTTGATCGTGTTTTCCTTCGGCGAGAGGTTATATTCACACCATCCGCCCGGCATGCTCCATCTTCCCTTTTCACATACCAGGAGGATCCTGTCTCTCTGAAAGATGGCCGCTCTTGTGTCAATTTTCGGTGTCTGATACCCCACATCCCCGCAGAACAGGTCGGCGATCTTTTCTGCGGGGATCCCGGTTCTGGCCGCCATCATCTCTGCTGAAATATCCCGGATCCGCTGATAGCGTTCCCTGTCGAAGACATCTCTTCCGTAGAAGAGACCCGCCTGCGCCAGACTCTGGAGTTCTTTCGCCCATTCGACGATCTGATCAGACATTTCCGTCGCTGTATCCACTATTCTCTTCCTCACGATAACACCGGGGCGCCTCCGTCTGGCAGCGCCCCGGAATGGATTTCAAGCAGAGGGCCTTTGTTCGCTTACTTCTTCTGGACGTACTTCAGGCAGTCGATGGTGACAGCAGCGAGAATGATCAGTCCGGAGAAGACAAACTGCAGGTTCGTATCCACACCGAGAACGGTGAGGGAATAGGTCAGCGCCGTGAAGATCAGAACACCGACGACAATGCCCTGGATCTTGCCGATGCCGCCGCTGAAGGAGATGCCTCCCACCACGCAG
>JAGAFT010000009.1 GCA_017627975.1 Oscillospiraceae bacterium | reverse complement strand
GTTAAGCCGTTGTGTTCTTTTTCTGCACGCCGCGCAGGACAAAAAGCACCGCTGCCACGAGCACCGCGCCGATCAGCAGGCAGATCGCCCAGTTTCTCAGGATGCCGGCGATGATATAGCATACGAAGCTGATGGCCGCAACCGTAAGGGCATAGGGCAGCTGGGTCGACACATGTTCGATGTGGTTGACGTTTGCACCGGCGGAGGCCATAATCGTGGTATCGGAGATGGGAGAGCAGTGATCGCCGCAGACCGCGCCGGCAAGGCAGGCAGAGATACCGATCATCAGCAGATCCGGGTATTCTTTGAATACCGGCAGAACAATCGGAATCAGGATTCCGAACGTACCCCAGCTGGTACCGGTGGAGAACGCAAGACCTGTCGCCACCAGGAAAATCACCGCAGGAAGCATCGAGAACAGTCCCTCAGCCGCGCCCTGCACAAGTCCTGCAACATAATCGGCCGCGCCCAGAAGGCCCGTGATATTCTTGAGGGTCAGCGCAAACGTGAGGATCAGCATGGCCGGAACCATGGCGACAAAGCCTTTGGTGATGCAGTCCGTGGCATCCTTGAAGCTGATGACCTTGCGGCAGAGCAGGTAGAGGAACGTGACCATCACCGCGATGATGCTGCCCCAGGGCAGGCCGACCGATGCGTCCGTCTCGGCAAAGGAGTCGATCAGGCTGGCGCCGGACCAGAAGCCGCCGACATACATCATGCCGATGATGCAGCAGATGATCAGCACGATCACCGGGATCAGCATATCCCAGATGGAAGCGCCCTTGACCGACTGCTCATCCTCATTGCCGAGGGAGCCGAGTTCACCCTTCGCAGCGCGAAGTTCTGCTCTGGCCATGGGGCCGTAGTCGACGCCCAGTACCGACAGAAGAATGACGAAAACGATTGTCAGCAGCGAGTAGAAGTTATAGGGGGATCGCCTGGATGAACAGCTGAATGCCGGAGACACCGGAATCCAGATCCTGTGCCGTCGCCGAGATCGCCGCCGCCCAGGAGGACACCGGGGCGATCATGCAGATCGGCGCCGCAGTCGCGTCAATGATGTACGCCAGTTTAGCCCGGGAGACCTTATGGCTGTCGGTGACGGGCCGCATGACCGACCCGACCGTCAGGCAGTTGAAGTAGTCGTCAATGAAGATCAGCACGCCGAGCAGGAAGGTCGCAAGCAGCGCCCCTGCCTTGCTGTGGACATGTTTCACGGCCCAGCGGCCGAACGCGGCAGAGCCTCCTGCTGCATTCACCAGGGCCACCATGATGCCAAGCAGAACCAGGAACATGAAAATACCTGCGTTCCAGCCGTCCGCGATGGCGCCGATAAAGCCGTCGTTGATCATGGTATCCAGTGAAGCAATCGGATGAAACCCGCCCAGGAAGAGGGCGCCGACAACAATACCGATAAAGAGTGAACTGTAGGTTTCCTTCGTGATCAGAGCCAGGACGATAGCCACAATCGGAGGCACAAGTGCCCAGAAAGTTCCCGCCATGATTGATTCCCTCCAAACAGGATTAAATTGCATTCATTATAGACGGATGATGAAATTTGTCAAGATTATGCCGGCTTTTCAGGGCTGCTTTGTTCCGGTATTTCTCAGTCCCGGATGTCCACCGCGATGCCGTTGAGTTCAACGCCGGCGTCCGCGGAAACGAGGATATATTTCTTTCCGTCGATGACCCGGGCTTCCACCAGATAGCTGAACTTCGGGTTCACGCTGATCTTCACCTCGGGTGTGGCAATCTCCATTCTGCTGGTGTTGGTGAGGTTCCCCGGACGCAGCACCGCGTCCTCCCCCATCGTCTCGGTGCAGCCGGCGCAGAAGGCCTCGACCTCCTCGGGGCTTGCGCCGCTGTTTTCGAGGATTTCCCCCATCTCTTCCAGAGACACGGTCATGGGCTCGGGATCCTTGGTCTCCTTGTACACCGCGATGCGCTCATTAAGCTGCTCGTGCATGGCCTGAACCACATCGAAGCTGCAGTCCTTGTCCAGCGCCTGGGTCAGCGCCTCGTTGAAGCTCTCCTTCTGTCGTCCGGCCGACATGGGCACCGGCGTGCGGAAGACCGCGTCCACGAAGTCCTGGTGGCTGGCATTGATGTTTTTGGAATAGAACAGGGCGTTGTAGATATTTGTCGCACGTCCGTCGAAGGCCGGGAACAGGAAACCCAGTTCCGGCGCAGCCACAACCTGGCCGATGATGGAACTGCGGAAGCGCTTTTCGTCCGCCACATAGCCAAGCTCCGGTTTCCCCGGTTTCACCGGACACACACAGCAGAGCATGTATTTGTACACGTCGCCGCTGTCATCCTCCTGCCCGTCCTTGCCGTAGTGCGGCACGTCATAGACGTCATAGGCCATCAGGATCAGGTAGTTCTGGTCTTCCATGTCGACGTGGTCGATGATGCAGCGGTAGAATTCTTCCCGCAGGGCGGCGTCGGCCAGCTCGCTCTTGCGAAGCGCGGTGAGCAGGCGGTGTTCCTCGCTGTCCATGACCTGCTTCGTGGCAAAGGAAATATCCAGCAGGTTCTTCCCCAGGGCGCCGGACAGGGTCTTCTTCAGCAGGCTGAAGTATTTCTCCGTCTCTTCCTGGGTCAGCAGGCCGAGGGACTCATCGATGGAGGAGACGATCTCCTTGTTTGTATTGACATAGCATCCGTAAATGTGGTGGATGGCGTTGTGCTCCGGACGGATGCGGCGGCGGATCTCACCGAGTTCTTTCTGATTCATGGGATTTGCGTTTCTCCTTGTAATAATACGCTCGGGCAGACAGCGGTCTCTGCTGCCCGGCAAAGGCGATATGATTCTAATCGCCGGGGGCGCGAATGTCAATCGGTTTCTGCTTTGGACTTCCGGCCGTTTTCGTTCTTTTATCTGCGGTTAATCATGTCAAACTATACAAAAACATGTCAGAAATGCCTGTTTTGTATAGTGACTTTTTCCTGTTCTTATGATAAACTCATGACGAGCGTGCTAAATTACATATTTAAATACCATGATCAATACACAGAGAGGGGAAAACCATGGCAAGAGAAATCCTGTTCGATCTCGGTAAAATGATTACCGACCGCCTTCCTTACAAGTTCGGCGTTAAGAGGCTGACGGAGGAAGACCCGGAATACATCATTCTTGACCGCGCATGTTCCAATGACGAAATCGCGGAAGTCATGCTGAAGATGGGCCTGCGCAAGCCCAAAACCACCGCAGAAATCGCAAAACTCACCGGCAAATCCGAAGAGCGTATTGTGGAGCTGCTCACCGACGCCGCCATGCACGGCATCGTGGAGTACAACTGGGAAAATCCCCAGCATGAGAAGCAGTGGTACGTTCAGCTGTTCGTTCCCGGCATCGCCGAGATGACGAACATGGTTCTCGATCAGGTTGAGAAGTACCCCGAGCTCGCCGAGAGCTTCAACAAGATGACCTTCCTCCCGCTGGAGGGCAAGACCCACCTCATGCCTCCCG
>JAGAFT010000102.1 GCA_017627975.1 Oscillospiraceae bacterium | reverse complement strand
CGCGAGGAAGAAAGACCGCATCCGCTATGTCTGCACTGTCGGGATCACGGTGGCAGGGAGTGAGGAAAAGCTTCTTCGCCGCTGCAGGAACCGGGATGTCACGCCGGATGCTTCGGTCCCCTATGTTATCCCGCTCTGTTCCTCCGAAGAACGCCCGGTGGTCATCGGATTCGGTCCGGCCGGGATGTTCGCCTCGCTGGTCCTCGCGAAAGCAGGGCTCCGCCCCATCGTCCTGGAGCGCGGGCAGGACGCCCTCTCCCGCCGTCATGCCATCGACCGGTTTCAGGCCGGCGGGCCGCTGGATCCGGAAAACAACGTCCAGTTCGGCGAAGGCGGCGCCGGGACTTTCTCTGACGGGAAGCTCAACACCGGCACGCACGATCCCCGGATTTCCTGGGTGCTGGACCAGTTCGCCCTCCATGGAGCACCGGCGTCCGTGCGCTATGATGCCAAGCCGCACATCGGGACCGACATTCTCATCAATGTTGTACAGGAGATCCGCCGGGAGGTGATCTCCCTCGGCGGAGAAGTCCGTTTCGGTCACAAGATGACCGCGCTGCAAACAGAGGGCGGTGCCCTGACCGGGCTCACAGTCTTCGGCCCGGACGGCCAGGCGTATACTCTCCCCTGCCGCCACGCGATTCTGGCCATCGGCCACTCGGCCCGGGACACCTTTGAAGCCCTCCATCATCAGGGCATTCCGATGGAACGCAAGGCTTTTGCTATGGGCGTACGGATCGAGCACAGCCAGAAAGCAATTGACATCGCCCAATATGGGCGGGAACGCGGAATTCTCCCCGCCGCAGACTACGGGCTCCACGTTCATCTGCCGAACGGCCGAAGCGCCTTCACCTTCTGCATGTGTCCCGGGGGGCAGGTATTTGCCGCCGCCTCGGAAGCCGGCGGGGTCGTCACAAACGGAATGAGCTTTTCCGCCAGGGACGGAGAGAACGCCAACTCGGCACTTCTGGTCGGGGTGAAGCCGGAGGACTTCCCCGGCGAAGGAGTCCTTGCGGGGATGTACTGGCAGCGGGAGATTGAGCAGCTCGCCTTCCGTCTCGTCGGCGGGACCTATGCGGCACCGTCGCAGCTGGTCGAGGATTTTCTTGCCGGGCAGAAGAGCACGGGCCCCGGCTCCGTGCAGCCGAGCTACCGTCCCGGCGTGGTCTGGACCGATCTGCAATTTCTTCTGCCGGATATCATCTGTGATACCCTCCGCACCGCAATCCCGGAACTCGGCAAAAAACTCGCGGGCTTCGATGCGCCCGACGCTGTTCTCACAGGGCCGGAGACCCGTTCCTCCTCCCCTGTCCGGATCCTGCGCGGAGCCGACTTTTCCTCTGTGTTTTCGGGTCTCTACCCCTGCGGAGAGGGCGCCGGCTATGCCGGCGGGATCACATCAGCCGCCGTTGACGGGATGCGCTGTGCAGAGGCGGTTATCAGGTCTCTGGGTGTCGATCTCTGATTTCAAAAAAAGTTCAAATGTGCTTCTTTTGCGGAATCTTTTTCCTCTTGTTGACTCTTTCTGTCTTCTGTGCTAAAATGCATTTAGTACAGAATCTTGAAGGATTCTGTGCGTGTAAAAGTGAAAGGAGTGTATTTTATGAACTTCAGAACCATGACCGTAAAGGAGTGCTTTGACAACGCTCAGTGCGCCGCGATCATTAAGGCCAAAGCACCGAATCTGATGAAATACCCCATCAAACTTTTTAACAAAAAAACCTGTGGGGAAATCTTCGATCTGGTCGTGTCCAAAAAGATTGTTCCGGAGAATGTCGCCAAAGAGATTGAAGCTGAAATCAGCAAGCTTTGATGCATAAGGTCAAAACCGTTGCCTCCCGGGGCAGCGGTTTTTTCATAATTTCGAAAAAAAGGTGTTGACAAATCCGGTTTTATCTGCTATATTAGCGGAGCTGTGGCCGAGTGGTTCAGCTGGTTAGAACGCCGGCCTGTCACGCCGGAGGTCGAGGGTT
>JAGAFT010000101.1 GCA_017627975.1 Oscillospiraceae bacterium | reverse complement strand
TCGTCGCTGACGTATTCGGTCCTCCGCAGGAAATCCTGCAGGGCTCCGAAATCCTCACCAATGATGTTCCCGTCATGGTCGACGGTGAAGTCGCCAATCTGGTATCCGTAGGTAGGCAGGCCCAGGTAGCGGGCAGTGGTGCCCAGTTCTTCGGCGATGGCCTTGGCCAGCGCCTTGCGGTCGGTCGTGTTCGTCGTAATGGTCATGAGAAAAACCTCCTTTGCGTTTTTTGCATGCCATTACTCACTCTGAATGCCCGTAAAGTCAACGGGCTGTGGGCACACAATGCAAATAATCATTCTTCCCACGGCATCCACTGGTGCCAGAAGTGCCCCAGGGTCGCTGTGTTGTTGTAATTCACATCCCTCAGGCCCAGGGAAGAAATGATTCCGGCAGGCGTCAGGTCGTAGTGCTTTCGAATCCAGCCGACCAGATACGCGGCAGGCACCTTCCCCGTATGGAAGGTGTTCACGTACACACTGACCGGCTCCTCAATGCCGATGGCATAGGCAAGCTGTACTTCGCAACGCCTTGCAAAACCATACCGCAGGATATCCTTGGCAATCTTTCGGGCCATGTACGCGCCGCTCCGGTCAACCTTCGTCGGGTCTTTCCCGGAGAAAGCGCCGCCGCCATGTCTGCAGGCACCGCCATAGGTGTCGCACATGATCTTCCGTCCCGTGACGCCTGTGTCGGCAAAGCTGCCTCCGGTTACAAATCGCCCGGTGGGATTCACCAGCACACGGAAATCCTTATTCAGGTGATGTGCATCCGCGACGTTTTCCATGATCCGCTTGCAGAGGTGAAGCACATCATCCGGTTCCACATCTTCTTTATGCTGTGTGCTGATCAGGAAGGTGTCGATGCGGCGGCGACGGTAATCGTATGTCACCTGTGCTTTTGCATCAGGCAGCAGGGCCGAATGCCGTCTGGTCTGCAGACTGTCGATGGCTTCCGTCGCCAGCACGAAGGGCAGAGGGAGCATTTTCCCGGTTTCCTTCGTGGCGTAGCCAAACATCATGCCCTGATCGCCAGCACCCTTCTTGTCCACGCCCAGGGCGATGTCCCCGGACTGCTTTGAAATCTGTGTCTCCACCTGGACGGTATCGTACAGATCCGGCTGGGCGCTGAGAAGCACATCCCGCACCAGGTACTTGATGTTAGGTTCGTGCTTGGAGGTAATCTCTCCGGCCACATACACATGGTCATCCTTGATCATGGCCTCAACCGCCACACGGCTGTTCCGGTCGTGCTTCAGGCAGTCGGTCACAATAGCGTCGCTGATCTGGTCGCAAATCTTGTCGGGGTGCCCGGCGGACACCTGCTCGCTGGTGAAAAGCATGCGCTTCAACTCCTTGTCCGGATACGGGAAAAGCCCCGCCGGGTGTGTCCCTGCGAGGCTCTCTCGATCCTGTTCTGCTGAGTATATCATATCATAAGGGGCCTACTGGAAAACAGTGGAATTCACTGTAATTTGCTATCCAATTTCGGCACCCGCACCGCCTGAAGCGCTCTGGAATGAACCTTATACACGTTGCTTTCGGAACAGTGCATCTCGCAGGCGATGTCCGGCCAGTCCTTGAAGCACAGGTACCGCAGTTCCAGCAGGGTCTGAAGCTCCGGGTCGTCCACCGCCTTGACCACCTCCATGATGTCCCTTTTCAGATCCACCAGCCGGTCAATCTCCGCGTTCACCTCGGCCTTCATGTCCACGATCTTGGCAATCACATCCTCCATCGCATGCACATTCCGGGTGCGGCTCACCACGTCGTCGCTCATGACTGATGTGCTCCGGGTGGCGATGTCGTTCAGGGAAGACAGCTGTTCCAGCTTGCTGTTGATTCTGCGGTCGAGCCAGTATGCCTGGCTCAGATATTCTTTTGCGGTCATTTCACCGCCTCCTTCCTCAGTCTTTCAATCAGGTAATCCGGGTCGATGTCTGTCAGGACAGCGAACCAGGAGGAGTGGAAGAATCGCTCCACCTCCATGGCCGTTGCCATTGACGCTTTGGAATCCGGGTGCCGCCGCAGGGTTTTCAGCGCCGCCCGGTAATCCTTCGCGGCCTGTTCGATGATGCCGTTGGCCAGCGCCTGATATCCGGTCATCGCTTCACCTCGGCTTTCACCGCTGCGATCAGGGCTTCCTGAATCCGATCCTTTTCTTCCAGTGCCTTCAGCACTCTGGAATCCACGGTGCCTTTGGTAACGATGTGCGTGACCACAACGGTGCTGGCCTTCTGTCCCTGCCGGAACAGGCGGGCGTTCGTTTGCTGGTACAGTTCCAGAGACCATATCGGCGAAAACCAGCAGATTGTGTTCCCGCCGTCCTGCAGGTTCAGCCCGTGCCCGGTGGATGCCGGGTGCGCCAGTCCGACCTGTATCTGTCCCGCGTTCCACCTTTTGATGGAGGTTTCCGAATCCAACCTTTCAAAGGGCACACCGATCTGTGTCAGGCGCTCCGTAATCCGCTGCAGATCATGCTTGAACCAGTAGGCCAGCAGCAGGGGCCTGCCGTTCATGCCTTCGATGATGTCTTCCAGGGCATCCAGTTTCCGGTCGTGAATCTGGATGGTGTTTCCCTCATCCGTATAGATCGCGCCGTTGGACATCTGCAGGAGCTTTCCTGTCAGCACAGCGGCGTTGGCGGCGGTCACTTCACCGTCCGGCAGGGAGAGCACCAGTTCCTGCTTCATGGCATCATACTGTTCCTGTTCGCCGGGAGACATTTCCACCTCATAGGTCGTGGAGATCAGTTCCGGCATCTTCAGGTGCCCGCAGGCTTTCATGCTGATCGTGATGTCTCCGATCCGGCGGTAGATTTCTTCCTCCGCGCCGGGCAGCGGCTTATAGCTGTACACGATGGGGCCGTTCATCCTGTCGGGCTTGAAAAACGCATTCCGGTACTGTCCGATGAAGCGGCCCAGCCGCTGGCCCATATCCAGCACACGGAATTCCGCAAACAGATCCATGAGACCGTTGCTGCTGGGTGTGCCCGTCAAGCCGACGATGCGGCGGACAAAGGGGCGTACCTTCATCAGGCTCCTGAATCGCTTGGACTGCCAGCTTTTGAAGGAAGACAGTTCGTCGATCACCACCATGTCGTAGTCAAAGGGCATCCCGCTTTTCTCAATCAGCCACTGTGTGTTTTCGCGGTTGATCAGGTAGATGTCAGCCTCTCTGCGCAGCGCCGCCATGCGCTCCTGCTGTGTCCCGATGATCACAGACCAGGTCAGGCCGTTCAGGTGATCCCACTTCTGGATCTCAGCAGGCCAGGTGTTTTTCGCCACCCGCAGAGGCGCGATTATCAGCACCTTCCGCACCTCAAAGTCCTGATACATCAGCCGCTCAATCGCCGTCAGAGTAATAGAACTTTTGCCCATGCCCATGTCCAGGAAGATGGCGGCGGTCGGGTGTGTCACGATGAAATCCGTGGCGAACCGCTGATACTCATGGGGCACATACTTCATCGCAGCTCCCTCCCTGTAATCACACCGATCTGCCCGGCTTCATGGGAGATGGCTGTCCGGTTCAGTTCCTTTTCCCGGATCAGCCCGGCCAGCTTTTCCGCGTGTGCGCGGAGTTCCCGAATCACCTGGTGATAATGCTCAATCTGCTTTTCATAGTAGGTTTCCATTGCGGTCACATCCGCAGTCTGGCTGTCAGCCTCGGCGAGATAATCCTCAAACCACATGCGGGCGTCCGTGCCCATGTACTCATCCACCAGTTCCAGCATGTGCCGCGGCTCCAGAATCGTTGCGACCTTTTTATCCGTTAGAAGGATTGTCATGCTTGCCTCCGATCTCATCCAGCATGCGCGGGATGGCGGTTATGTCGTCCAGAGTGAAAACCTGAAGGCCCAGGCTCCTCAGGAGATTGTGCCGGGATACCTGCAGCGGTCTGGGCTTTTCGCCGGGAGCCTTCACCTCCACAAAGCCAACCTTCCCATCAGGCAATAAGACCAGGCGGTCGGGCATTCCATCAAATCCCGGACACACCAGTTTTGGACAGATGCCGCCCCGGTTTTTCACGGCCTTCACCAGTTTCTGTTCCACAGTCTTTTCTCTCATCAAATCGTACCTTTCCGGGCGAGGGTGACGGTCGATGCTGGTCATTTCCAAAAACCCCCTATATAAGATTTTTTCTGAAAATTCCCTATAGAGACTTTTTTAGATATGACCGTCATCGACTGACACCAACCACAGTCATTCTGAAAAAAGTTTCTGATTTGCCCGTCATCGACCGTCACCACTGCCGTGTTCTTATGCGAAATCCTGTCCGGCTTTCAGCTTCAACCCTAAAACCATCCGGCCTTCCTTCAGGCGCTTCCGTTCAAAGCCTGCGCCTTCCAGCGCGGAATAGAAATCCGTCGTGCTGCGCACGTATTCGCCGTTTTCGGTACTGAAGGCCCGATACTGCTGGTACAGCGATCCGGATTTTTCCTTCAGCGCCGCGCCGACATCACAGCATTCCTCAAGGAAATGGCCCAGCCAGTCATTGCCCTCACGGTAGGCATTGATGGCATCCTGGACACACTTGGGCGGGTGCAGCTTGAATCCGGCGTCGATGGCTTTCTTCGCACCTTCGATCACCCAGGTCATGATGTAGGGGCTGGCGTTCTCCACCAGGTAATCGGTGTAGTTCTTGATGTCTGTTTTGCCCTGGATCTTCGCGCCGAAGGGGATCACAATCAGCCGCCGCCATGTGCCGTCGTCACTGGCTCCGACCTTGGGCAGGTGGTTGGTGTACAAGACCATCGTGTGCGTGGGCACGTACTTGAACGGATCCTTGTACTTTTTCTCAGCCTCGATCTCGTCGGTGGAACACAGCTGCTTCACCGTGCTGGTGTTCAGCCGCATGCCTTCCTCCAGTTCAGCGGCAATGATCAAGCGCTTTCCCTTGAGCTCCGCCATTTCCGGCTTCACGTTCCGCTTACAGCCAACCGTCAGCGCGTCGGCGCTCATCATGCCGCTGTAGTTGCCCAGCACCCGGGCAAGTGTGTTCCAGAAGGTGGACTTGCCGTTCGCGCCGTCGCCGTAGGAAATGATGAGGGCTTCCGAGAACACCTTGCCGACGACGGCCATGCCCACGATGGTCTGCACATAATCGATCAGTTCCGGGTCGTTGCAGAATACGCGGCTGATGGTATCCAGCCACAGATCCTTTCCGGCATCGCCGGGGGATGCGTTGGTGCACTTGGTCAGGTAATCCAGCGGATCATGCTCCTGCGCTCCGTCCAGCCCCTGACGCAGATCGTAGGTAGCTTCCGGTGTGTTCAGCAGGTACGGGTTTACATCCAGCTGGTTGATGTCCATCAGCACCAGGGGCTTGGCCTGGTTCAAGCTGGACATGACGTACTTGTAATCGCGGTGCTTCATGACGAAGGCGTAATACTGCAGGGCCGACATGTAGGCCATGAGCAGCTTCAGCTGATCGTCGCCGGACACAGCCTTCGACAGCGTTTTGCCGCCTGCGGTCACATCCTCCTGGGACACACCGCTGTCCAGCAGTGCCTGCTTCGTCGCGGCAACCTGATCCTTCGCGTCCTGCAGCTGCAGGTCGAGGAACTCCATCATGGCCCCGATGGCCATCTGCTTGGATTCCTGCCAGTAGATGCCGTTGTACCGGATGAGATCCGTGCTGTCGGTGAACCGGAGCTCATCGCCGTATTCACGCGCCAGCACCTTGGCTTCGCCGATGTCGGAGTAGTCGCCTGGCTTCAGGCTCATGAATTCCTGGGAGTTGTACTGATCCGGCGGCACATAACCGTCCTGTTTGCTGATCTTTTTCTCATACCAGCGGACGGCGCTGGCCCAGATTGTAGCGAGCTCTTCGTCATCCAGCGGCGGCTCACACTTTGCCGCCTCATCCATAAAGATCTGATGGGCCTTGTCCGTATTGCCGTACCGGATGATGACCCGGCCCGCAAACTTGGACATGGTCTTGTTCCGTGTGCCTGCGATGATGACGTTGCCGACGCGGCCTGTATCATTCCGCTCTATGGGAGCGCCGATCTCAACCTCGCTGTCAATGGTCAGCCAGCCTTCATGCCAGATGGCGTCACCCACATCCGCGCCAAAGATGAACCGGGCGGCATCCAGGGCGTTGTCATCGAAGAAGGTGTATTTTCGGTAGATGGCTTCCTTGAGCGCCGCGTAGTAATCCGCGTCCTGCGTGGGCTCGATCTCAAAGTACACATGGAACTTGGGCCGGGGTGCCTTGCCGTTTTTCTCCAGCATGTGATGCCTGCTGAAGGCGATGGCATAGCTGATATCCGGCATCATCTCGTCCAGCTTTTCCGGCGTGATCCACTCCGCCGGGTTTTCCGTGTGGTCGTTGTCGCAGTCCATGACGAGAACATTGGACTGCCGGAAGTTCTCCTTGCTGCGGTAGTCGTTGTCATACTCCGCGCATACGTGATCCATCTTGACGGCTTCCTGAAGCTCCTCGGCGCTGGTGACCTCCGCCCTGTTCGGGTAGAGGCAGTTCTTCTCATCGCCGACGATGTTCGCCGTCTGCAAAATCAACTTCATGCCTGTACCTCCAACCTGTGTTTATTCCCGGGTTCCTGAATCGTCGCTTGCCCCATTGGACTCGCTCCTTTCCTGTAATGTGAGGAGCGCCCATGCGTCCTCCGCTTCCTTACGGACAGTCGGAGGACGCTTTTTCCGGTTTTGGGACGGGAAAATTTCGCTTCCTTTTATATGCGTGTGTGCCCCTGGAGGGAATTTGCAGCGGCACCGGAAAAACAGCCCGCCCGCTGTCCGATAGGGATTGAGGGCGACAGGAGGCGGCTTCGAAAAAAAAGTTTCAGGAAAACCGGAAAACCACACTCCCGACTGTCCGTAAGGGGACGGAGGGACACAGAGTCCTTCGGAAAGAGAGGTGCTGCAGATGCAGGATGCGATGCGTGAAGAAAAGCCTGCCCCGGTGGAGCAGGCGACGGATGAGGAACTGTTCGAGGTGCTGATCGCCATCAGCGTGGTGGCCAAGCAGCTGGCAAAGAAAGTCATTCAGAAGGGAGACAACCATGAGCAAAATGAGCGAACTGGCCACGGCGCTTGATGAGATGACCGAGGTCGGAAGAACACTGATCACCTGCGGGGAAAACCTGCTGAAAGCCGCCGCCCATGTGCGGGACTGCTTTACAGAAGATACACCCGCCGCTGCGGAGGAACCCGCGCCGGTGGCCGAGCCTGTGACAGAGACGCCCGCGCCGAAGGCGTACACGAAGGAAGAAGTCCGGGCCATCCTTGCGGATCTGTCCCAGAACGGCTTCCGCAACGAGGCCAAGGCCCTGGTCAGAAAGTACAGCGACGGCGGGAGCCTGACGGACATTGATCCGGCGAAGTACCCGGATCTGGTCGCGGAAGCGGAGGCGCTCCATGGCTAAACACGCACTGCTCTCCGCATCCTCCAGTCACCGTTGGCTGGAATGCCCGCCCAGCGCAAAGCTGTGCGCGGCACACCCCGACAGAGCTTCACCTTATGCCCAGCAGGGCACCGACGCTCACGAGCTTGCGGCCTATAAGGTGCAGAAGGCGCTGGGCATGAAGGCGCGAGACCCCACGGAGGATCTGGAGTATTTCGATCAGGAGATGGCTGACTGCACGGATGCCTACTGCGCCTTCGTCATGGAACAGCTGGCCGAGGCCCGGAAGCACTGCGCTGATCCCATCGTGCTGGTGGAGCAGCGGCTGGACTTCTCCAGGTGGGTGCCGGAAGGGTTCGGCACCGGGGACGCATGTATTGTGGCCGACGATGTGCTCCATGTGATCGATCTGAAATACGGCGTGGGCATCATGGTGGACGCGACACAGAATCCGCAGACCATGTGTTACGCGCTGGGACTGCTGGAGGCATTCGACGGCATCTACGATGTCAGCACCGTGCGGATGACGATCTTCCAGCCCCGACGGGAGAACATCTCCACCTTCGAAATGAGCAAGGCTGACCTGCTGGGCTGGGCCGAGAACGTGCTGGCTCCCACAGCAAAGCTGGCTTTCAACGGCGAGGGCGAGTTCAAAGCCGGAGACCACTGCCAGTTCTGTACCGCAAAGGCCACCTGCCGGAAGCGGACAGAGTACAACCTGGAAATGGCCCGGTATGACTTCGAGGTGCCCTCCGAACTCACCGACGACGAGATCGCCGCCATCCTGCCCCGGATCGATGAACTGATCGCTTGGGGTGGAGACGTGAAAGAATACGCGCTGCAGCAGGCGGTCTCAGGCACACACTACCCTGGCTTCAAAGTGGTGGAGGGGCGCTCCGTCACCAGGTACACCAATGAGGAAGCTGTAGCCGCCGCAGTCACAGCGGCGGGCGAAGACCCCTATGAACGGAAGCTGCTGGGCCTCACTGCCATGAAGGCGCTTCTGGGCAAGAAACGATTCGACGACATCCTGGGCGGGCTGAC
>JAGAFT010000100.1 GCA_017627975.1 Oscillospiraceae bacterium | reverse complement strand
TGTACAAGGCCCATGAGGGTGACATCGCCATGTTGGCCCTGCACTCGGACATCGTGGACGAGGATCCGCAGGAATACCTGAACGAGCACGGAAGCGACTGGGTGATGCCCTTCGCGGTGGAAAACGACGACGAAGTGATCTGGGATCTGGTGGGCGGAACCACCGCCATGCCGCAGACCATCGTCCTGAACCGTCACGGTGAGGTCGTGTATAACCAGCGCGGCTCTGTAACCCCGGAAATGCTGGAGACACTGTATGAACAGGCGGCGGAGTCCTGAAGAGAATAGCGCAGATCAGGCTGTATCGATGAAATAAAGATTGTCAACAGAAGCAGAGGAAGGACCAAAGCGGTCCTTCCTCATTTTTGGGCCGATTGTGAATGAAATCGTATATTATATCACAATGAGGGGAAGAAGATCAGGCAAAATGGAAGCTCCTTTCATTCTTCTTGCACAACCGGGGGTTTTCTGCTATAATCATCTCTGTATTACTATACAGGACTGATTCAGCTTCAGAAATAGGAGTACGCTGTGAAATCAAATCAGAAATATAAAACACTGAAGAGCCCGTCCTACCTAATTTATCTGGCGTTTATGGCGGCTTTTGCCCTTGCCGCTCTGTATTTCCGACAGTATTGGCTCGCTGCGGCGGAAGGCGGGATCACGCTGATCCTGGCGGCCGTTGCACTTGTGATGAAGCGCAGGAATACAAAGCTGCTGACGGCATACATAGAGTCCATCACATATGACACGGAGAATGCCAAGAACAGCACTCTGCTCAGTTTCCCGCTCCCAATGGCAGTGTTTCGCCTCTCGGATTCCAGTGTCGTATGGGCCAATGACGCCTTTTTCCAGATGTTTGGGGCAGGGGGCGCCCGCGTGGATGCACAGCTGGCCGCTATGATTCCGGACTTTTCAGGCGCCTGGCTGATGGAGGGAAAAACCGCCTATCCGAGCCTGGTAGAAATCAGCAGCCACAAATATCAGATGTTCGGCAATCTGATCCGCTCGGAGCAGGACGACGAAAACAGCGCGATCATGGGGATTACCTACTGGATGGATGTCACAGACTATGACAACACCAGAATTCTCTATGAGCAGAGCAGACCGGTGCCGGGGGTGGTCGTCATTGACAACCTGGAAGAGATGTCGAGAAACTATCCCGAGCGCGTGAAAAATGAAATACGGGATGCGGTGGAGGATCGACTGCAGCATTGGTGCGGAGAGTACCACGGCATTCTACGCCGATATGACAGAGACCGATATCTCGTTGTCTTTGAGAAGAAAGACATCGACGAGATGCGCAAGAACAAGTTCTCCATCAATGAGGAAATGCATGACATTGAGAACCCGAACGGCATTCCGGCCAGTATCAGCATCGGTTTCGGAGCCGAGTCGACAAACCTGGAGGAAGGCCTTCAGTTTGCCGATATCGGTATGGAACTGGCCCTCTCGCGCGGCGGAGATCAGACCGTCATCAAAAACAGGGTGAACTTTGAGTTCTTTGGCGGAAGAGGCTTCGAGATCGAGAAGCGAACCAAAGTGAAGTCGCGCGTCATGGCCAATACTCTTTCGGAACTGATCCGCGACTCCTCGAAAGTTTTTGTGATGGGACACAAATTTGCGGATCTGGATGCGGTAGGCGCGGATATTGGGATCTGCTGCCTTGCCAGAAAGCTCGGCGTCAAGGCCCAGATCGTGGTTGAACCGAACTATAACGCATCCAAAACACTGATCGAGAGGATGAAGAAAGAGCCGGAATACAAGGATATCTTCCTTTCCCCGCAGGAAGCGCTGATATCGGCGGATGCCCGGACGCTTCTGGTGGTTGTGGATACCAACCGCCCGGAACAGGTTGAAGATTCCGGACTGCTGGGCGCCTGCAACCGTGTCGCGGTCATTGACCACCACCGTGTCGGCGCCACCTATATTCAGAATGCGGCGCTTGGATTTATCGAGCCGTATGCGTCTTCCGCCTGCGAGCTGGTGAGCGAGATTCTCCAGGAACTGCTGGAGCCCGAGGATGTCAAGAAGGCCGAGGCCGAGGCGATGCTGGCCGGCATAGTGCTGGACACCAAGAGCTTCTCGCTGCGCACAGGCGAGAGAACCTTCGACGCCGCATCATGGCTGCGGCGCTGCGGAGCGGATACATCTGAGATCAAGAAGCTTTTCCAGATCGATATGGATACCGCGCTTGCAAGGTATAAGCTTATGCAGAATGCGAAGCTTTATCGCGGCGTTGCCATTACCGTCTCGGATGAATTCCAGGAGCGTATCGTCACGGCACAGGCGGCGGATGAACTGCTGAACATCTCCGGCGTGGAAGCTTCCGTGGTAGCCTCGACAGACGGAAAGGACGGCATCTATGCCTCCGCGCGCTCCATCGGAACGATGAACGTCCAAATTCTTATGGAGAAACTCGGCGGCGGCGGAAATCGAAGCGCGGCTGCAGTACAGTTTGAGCATACAACACCGGCACAGGCGGAGGAGAGAATCCGCGCTGCGATCGATGACTATCTTGGATAACAGGAGAGATTAACATGAAAGTAGTATTTAACGTTGATGTCAGAGGACAGGGGAAAAAGGGCGAGATCAAGGACGTATCCGACGGATATGCGCGCAACTATCTGCTCCCGCGTAAACTTGCCTCCGAGGCGACGGCAGATGCGATCAACGCCATCAAACTGAAGGAAAAGGCAAAAGCCGCTCAGGCCGCCAAGGAGAAGGCCCAGGCGGAGGAATACGCCAGGAAGCTGGAGGCCGTCCAGGTAACCGTACGTGCAAAAGCGGGAAACGGCGGAAAGCTTTTCGGGGCGGTGACATCCGAAGCGATCAGCAAGGCGCTGAAAGAACAGTTTGACATGGATATCGAGAAAAACAAGATTGTCCAGGCAGAGCCCATCAAGAGCTTCGGGGCTTACACGGTCAAAGCAAAGCTTGGCTATGAGGTGAGCGGAAGCATCAACGTTCTGGTGGTTGAAGAATAATCCATGGACGAGCTTCTCGGGAAAAAAGTACCTTTTTCCGCTCAGGCGGAACAGGCGGTGATCGGCTCGGTTCTGATTGATCCGGACTGTATTCCGTCCGTCATGGAACGTCTTCGCGCGGATGAGTTTTACGGAAAACTGAACAGAGATATTTATGACACGGTCTACAGCATGTTTGCCTACGGTATGACGGTGGATCCGGTGACCGTGCTCGGGCAGATGAGGGTACGCGGTGTCTATCAGGATAACTGTGAGCAGTATCTTGCTGAAGTGATGCGCATGACCCCTACGGCGGCCAATGTCCTGGAATATGCCGCCATTGTCCGGGATCGTGCGCTGCTTCGCCGTCTCGGAGAAGCTGCGGATGAGATTAACAGCATCGTCTATGAAGGCAGCGGAGAAGCAGAGACCGCGCTGGAAGCGGCGGAACGCAAGATTTATGCGCTGCGGCAGGGGAGAAATGTCGGCGGATTGATGCCGGTGTCGTCCATTGTACAGAATGTGTTCGACCAGATGTCCGAAGCGGCAAATTCCGGCAACAAGTTTCCCGGCATCTCGACCGGCCTGTCTGATCTGGACCGAATGATTCTGGGCCTGAACAAATCCGAACTGATTCTGGTCGCCGCCCGACCCGGTATGGGAAAGACAAGCATTGCGCTGAACATGGCGCTTCATGCAGGAATGAATCTCGGCAAGACGGTGGCGATTTTCTCGCTGGAAATGTCCAGAGAGCAGCTGGTTTCGAGGCTTCTCTCCCGCGCGGCCCTGATTCCCTCCCAGAACATGCTGACCGGCCAGCTGACAGAGCGCCAGTGGAAGGATGTTGCCGATGCGGCCCAGAGTCTCAGCACCAGTGATATCCGGATTGACGACAACCCGACGCTGACGGTGTCGGATATGAACGCGCAGTGCAGACGCGTGCAGAACCTGGATCTGGTCGTTATCGACTATCTTCAGCTGATGCAGTCGGCGGGAAGCGGTCATACCTGGTCCAATGAAAGCCGCACCCAGGCAGTCAGCGACATCAGCCGTATGCTGAAGATCATGGCAAAAGAATTGAACGTCCCGGTCATCTGCCTGTCACAGCTCTCCCGTGCAAATGAATCGCGGCAGGATAAACGTCCCATGCTTTCCGACCTGCGCGAATCCGGCGCCATCGAACAGGACGCCGACGTTGTGATCGGTCTGTACCGCGACGGATATTATAACAAAGAAGCCGAAAATCCGAATCTGGCGGAGGCCATTGTGCTGAAGAACAGAAAAGGCGCAACCGGCACGGTTCCGCTCAACTGGCTTCCGGAATACACATCCTTCTCCTCTGTGGAACGCCGCTACGATGAAGGATGACCTGATCCGGCGATGGTCGATGCTGCCCAGGGGGAGCAGGGTCCTCATTGCGGTATCCGGCGGTGCCGACAGCATGTGTCTTCTTCACTGGCTGCATGATCTGCGGGAAGCGTATGAGATCACGCTTTTTGCGGCGCACTTTGAACACGGTCTTCGAGGAGAAGAGTCCCTGCGCGATGCGGAATTTGTGACCGAACATTGCCGTGAGCTCGGCATTCCCTGTATTATGGAGCACGGCAATGTTACCCTTTATGCCGACGAGCACAGACTTGGAACGGAGGAGGCGGCAAGAACGCTGCGTTATCGCTTTCTGGAGGAAACCGCCGACCGACTCAGCTGTGACCGAATTGCCACGGCGCACAATCTGAACGACAACGCGGAGACGGTGCTGATGAATCTCTGCCGCGGGGCGGGGACACGGGGCCTTGCGGGGATCCCGCCGGTCAGAGGCCGACTGATCCGCCCGCTGCTGCAGACATCCCGGCAAGAGATTGAGGAGTTTCTCGCGGAGCATGACATCCCGCATATCGAAGACAGCACCAATGAGAGCGACTCGTATAGGAGAAACCGGATCCGGCATCAGATGATCCCGCTGCTCATCCAGGAAAATCCCGCTGCCCTGAAGGCAATCGGACGGACGACGGAACTTCTTCGAGAGGACGATGCCTGCCTCTGCCGGGAAGCGGAAGCTTTCCTGCGCTCCTGTGATGACAGCGGGGCCATTCCGGCCAAACGCCTGCTGAAGCTTGAACCGGCGGTAGCCTGCCGAGTCCTTCGCCTGCTCTGCGGCAGCGGGGTCAGCATGGAACGGACACAGGCGCTTCTTGCGTTTGCCGGGGGAACCGAACGGGGAGTGCTGGAAATCCCGGGACGGAAGATCCGACGGGAGCACGGCTTCCTCTATTTTAAAGACAGAAATTAACGACTTGTTCAAATCTTGACTCTTCAAAAGTTAAAACGATTGTGGTAAGATTACTCTCACGTGCCTGAGGGCGGAAAGGAAAACAATGACAAAAGACATTGAACGCGTATTGCTTTCACAGGAAGAAATCCAGACAAAGGTTGCAGAGATCGGAAAACAGATTACTGCGGATTTTGCGGACAAAAACCCGATTTTTATCGGCGTTTTGAAAGGCTGCTTTATTTTTATGGCAGACCTGATGCGGAATGTGAATATACCGTGTTCCATGGACTTTATGGCTGTTTCCTCGTACAGCGGCACATCGTCAACCGGCGCTGTGAAAATCAACAAAGACCTCAATCAGGATATCGCCGACCGGCATCTGATTCTGGTTGAAGACATCCTCGACTCAGGCGTGACGCTCAACTATCTGAAGAACTATCTCCAGGTTCGAAGACCGGCTTCCGTGCATGTAGCAACCCTGCTGGACAAACCGGCGAGGAGGAAGGCCGACATCTATGCGGATTACTCCTGCTTTGAAGTGCCCGATGCCTTCGTCGTCGGATATGGACTGGATTACAATGAGCGCTACCGCAATCTTCCATATATCGGGATCCTGAAACCCGAGGTTTATTCCTGAGGCTTCTCTTTTCAGAGTGTATAAGCAGTAATTAGAACGGATGTGAACTTATTTGAACCCAAAACACAATCGTGCCCGGGATATTGGCTTTTATGTGCTTCTTGTGCTGATTCTCATCGCGGTCATCTTCACGATGACAAAGGACACCGAGCCTGATACGCTGGACAACTACTCGGAGCTTGCAGACCTGTTTAACGCGGGAAAGGTGCAGTCCTTCCGGACAGAAGGCAACAAGATCATTCTGACGCTTCGAACAGACGGTACGGACAAAACGACCGTTGAAAAGACCTATGACCTTTACAGCTTCGGCGTATTCTATGAAGACTTTAATGAGCTGATCAAAGAACAGCACGAGAAAGGTATCCTGGAGAAGTACGATTACAACGAAGGCTTTGTTGTCCCGTGGTGGGCAAGCATTATCCCATACCTGATCCTCATGGGAGGAGCGATGGTGCTCTGGTATGTGATGATGAACCGTATGGGCGGCGGAGCCGGAGGGGTGGCCCGCTTCAGCAAGGCAAGAACCCGCCTTGGGAGCGATGAGAAGAATAAGAAAACCTTTGCCGATGTCGCAGGCTGCGATGAGGAAAAGGAAGAACTGGCAGAAATTGTGGAGTTCCTGAAGGATCCGAAGGCCTACACAGCCATGGGCGCAAGAATTCCCAAAGGGGTTCTGCTGGTAGGACCTCCGGGAACCGGTAAAACCCTGCTGGCAAAGGCCGTAGCCGGAGAAGCCGGCGTGCAGTTCCTTTCCATCTCCGGTTCCGATTTTGTCGAGCTTTATGTCGGCGTCGGCGCCGGCCGTGTCAGGGATCTGTTTGAACAGGCAAAGAAAGCCGCACCTGCGATCATCTTTATCGATGAGATCGACGCGGTCGGCCGTCAGAGAGGAAGCGGCCTCGGCGGCGGACATGATGAGCGCGAGCAGACCCTGAACCAGCTGCTGGTTGAAATGGACGGTTTCGGCAACAACGAGGGTGTAATCGTCATGGCGGCAACCAACCGCGCGGACATCCTGGATAACGCGCTGCTCCGTCCCGGACGTTTTGACCGCCAGGTCTATGTCGGCCTGCCGGATATCCGAGGCAGAGAGGCGATCCTGAAGATCCATTCCAGAGACAAGCAGCTCGGCGATGATGTGGATCTGAACTCCATTGCCAAGGGCACGCCTGGATTTGCCGGTGCGGATCTCGAAAACCTGATGAACGAAGCGGCGCTTCTCGCGGTTCGCAGAAAGCATCGTTTCATCACAATGGAGGATGTTGACGAAGCGATTCTCAAGGTTCAGATGGGCCCGGAGAAGAAGAGCCGCAAGATGAGCGACAAGGCAAAACGCCTGACCGCCTATCATGAGTCCGGCCATGCCGTGGCGGCAAAGTTCTGCAAGCATGTGGACCCGGTCCATTATATCACGATTATCCCTCGCGGGCCTGCCGGTGGATTTACGCTGTTCCGGCCGCAGGAGGATCTGGAGAACTTTACGTCAAAGGAAGAGATGTTTGAAAACATCGTCGTCTCGCTTGGCGGCCGCATTGCGGAAAAGCTCTTCCTGGACGATATCTCCACAGGAGCCTCCGGTGATATTCAGCAGGCCAGTTCTCTTGCGCGCGACATGGTGATGAAGTACGGCATGAGCGAGCGGCTTGGCCCCATTCTGTACGACACCTCGGGACACAGTATCTTCATCGGGCGTGATTTCGGCCAGACGAAGAGCTATTCCGAAGAGACGGCGGCAATCATCGATGAAGAAGTCAAGGCGATCTTTGACGAAGCGGCAAAACGCTGTGAAGAAATCCTGACCGAGCACGGTGAACAGCTCAGAGGCCTTGCAGAGTATCTGCTGGTCAACGAGACCATTGAGGCGGATGAATTCAACTATTACTTCGAGCACGGTGAATTCATGCCGGAAGTTCTGAAGGCCGGGAAGCAGGCCCGTCATGACAGTACCATCGAGCGTCCGGCAAAGAAAATCTCGATGACCGATGGGTATGCCGAGGAGCAGAAGACAGACGCCGAAAACCATGCCGAGCCTGCAGCTGCGCAGGATGCAGCGACTGTTGACGAAGGCTCCGCAGAGAAAGAAACCGAAGAAACTTCCGCAGAGGCGGAGAGCCCGGTAGAGAACACCGCTTCCGAGACGGATCAAAACGAATAAGCCAATCAGAACAGACCGGTTATCTATTATCCGGTCTGTTCTTTTGACCCTATGGAACGAAACGTGCTTGACATTCAATCAGTACGACGATATAATTGTATACAGCCATACCACAACTACGGTTTGAGGACTGGACGAAAAAAATGAAAGAACATCGGAACATTTCCATCGCGGATCAGATCTTTGAGCAGCTGGAACAAGAGATCCTTTCTGGAAAGTATCGCCGCGGCGAGATTCTGAGCGAGCTGCGTCTTTCCAAAGAGCTCGATGTAAGCCGAACGCCGATCCGGGAAGCGCTGCTGCGGCTGGAGCAGGAAAACATTCTTGCAGAGAGCGGGCGGGGAATGGAAGTGATCGGCATTTCTGCAGAAGACATGCTCGATCTGTATGATATTCGGCTGCATCTTGAAGGGGAGGCCGCGAGACGGGCGGCTGTGAACATTACGGATGAACAGCTGGGGGAGCTTCTTGATCTGGCGGAGCTGCAGCGGTTTTATATCAACAAGCAGGGAAACAGCAGTTCCGAGCATACCAAGAACCTGGATTCCCAGTTTCATGAACTTCTCTACAAGTCCTGCGGAAGCAAGGCGTATATTGATGTTCTTACCAGGATCCACAAGAAAATGACCAAGTTCCGTATGGCGTCGGTCAGCAAGCAGAGCAGGGCCCTGCAGTCCAACGATGAGCATATGGCGATTTATCACGCACTGGCGGCTCATGACCCGGATGCGGCAGAACAGGCGGTGCTCACCCATGTCAGGAATGCCATGGACCGGATGGAGCACATGGAACCGATCGAAGCCTGAAAACTTTGTGATTAAAATGTTTTAAACTTTTTAACAAGATATACCGTTGCTTCATGCAGCGGTATATGTTATTATACATACTAAAATCGGCGAATAAGAGAGAATACGATGGGATGGAATAATCATCGTTTTGTTCTCTGTCTGCAGGACGTTTCTCAGGGAAGGAGAGACGAGTTGAGAGGTTTGACATGATGGAGTGGCTGACCGGCACAACCGCCGGGAAATTCATATGGGCGTTTTTGATTTCCATGGTCCCTGTGATTGAACTCAGGGGGGGACTTCCGGTGGCAATTACGTCGGGGCTCCCGTGGCCGCTGGCGTATCTCGCGACTGTTCTCGGAAACATGCTCCCGGTTCCGTTTATTATCATCTTTATTAAAAAGATTTTCGCATGGCTGAGAAAGCATTGGCCGGGAATGGACCGCGTTGTGACAAAACTGGAAAAGCGGGCGGAATCCAAAAGCGATACCGTTGAGCGTTACGGCCCCTGGGGTCTTCTCCTATTTGTGGCGATTCCGGCCCCTGGGACAGGTGCCTGGACAGGAGCGCTGATTGCAGCGCTGATGAACATGAGGCTCAAACAGGCGGTGCCGGTGATCCTGATCGGCGTTTGTATTGCAGGTCTGATTGTTACCGGAGTGACCTATGGAGCGATTCATGTCTTTTAAACGAGGTGTGTTATGACATATCTTTATTGGCTTCTTGTCTTTGTGATTGGGTTTCTTCTGGGATCTCTGAGCTTTTCGATCATCATCTCCTGCCTTTTCCTTGGAAGAGACATTCGCAAGCACGGAAGCGGGAACGCCGGCGCAACCAATATGACACGGGTGTTCGGCTGGGTTGCCGGTGTTGCGACACTGGCCTTTGATGTCCTGAAGGCTGTGGCCGCCATGATGATCGGGCGCCGCCTTCTGGGAGACGTCGGCGTCTGTCTTGGCGGCATGGCCGTGATGCTGGGGCACTGTTTCCCGCTTTTTCACCATTTTAAAGGCGGAAAAGGGATTGCGACAGGCGCGGCAATCGGGTTTATGATTGACTGGAGAGTCGGAACATCCATTGTAGCAGCCTTTCTGATCGGAGCCCTGATCAGCAAGAAGGTTTCGGTGGGCTCTCTTACAGCGGCGCTTACCATTGTCCCTTCTACGTGGATTTTCGCACCGAGACCCTCGATGATTGCGCTGTCGGTATTTGCCAGTGTTCTTGCGATTACCCGTCACAGCGAAAATATCAAGCGTCTCAGAGCCGGGACGGAGCCGGATTTCCGGGCAGGCAAAACGGGAAAGTAAA
This sequence comes from Oscillospiraceae bacterium, assembly GCA_017627975.1. The sequence goes on along the minus strand of JAGAFT010000100.1, from coordinate 10,420 downwards.
GCGGGCGCCCATTTACAAAGGAATTCTTAAAAATAAACTGCTCCCCTTGACAGGGAGCAGTTTATTTGCTATATTAACCGTATTAACAGAGATAATACAGTTAATTCAGCTGAGGTGGTAAAGTTGATCCAGATTAGCTATCGCGATCCGAGACCGATTTATGAACAGATCAAAGATGGGTTTCGTACGCTGATTCTCTCCGGGGCACTGGGGCCCGATGAAAAGATGCCATCGGTACGGGAACTAGCGACAGAGCTTGCCATTAATCCGAATACAATTCAGCGTGCCTACCGTGAGCTTGAGCAGGAGGGCTATATCTGTTCCGTGCCGGGGAAAGGGAGCTTTGTGGCGGATGCGGGTGATACGGCCGCGCTGCGGCGGAAAGAACTGCTCACACAGCTTCGTGAGATCGGCGCAGAGCTGAAGAGTCTCGGCGTGGATGAGGCCGCGATGATGGATTGCATCAGGGGAGGGAAAGAATATGATTGAAGCGATCAAGCTGGTAAAGTCGTTCGAGCATACACGTGCTCTGGACGGCCTGACGATGACGGTGCCGGACAGCGCGGTTTACGGACTGGTCGGACCGAACGGCGCAGGAAAGAGCACGCTGATCCGCCATCTGACAGGGATCTACCGGCAGGATGAAGGCGAACTGCTCGTGAACGGGGAAGCTGTTTATGAGAATCCGAAGGTCAAGAGAAAAATTGCCGGAATCCCCGACGAAATCTCCTTCTGGAGTCAGGCAACCATAGACGATATGATGCGGTTCTATGCATCCGTCTACCCCGGCTTTGACCGGCAGTACTATGAGAAGCTGGGGAAAGATTTTGAACTTGACGGCAAGAGAATGATGAGGAAGCTTTCCAAGGGACAGCAGAAGCTGGCGGCTTTCCGTTTTGCCCTTGCACAGCGGCCGGATATCCTGGTGCTGGATGAGCCGCTGGACGGCCTGGATCCTGTCAACAGGAGGTCGGTCTGGGGCTTGATCCTGGGAGACGTGGCAGAGCGGGGAACCACGGTGCTGGTCTCTTCCCACAATCTGCGCGAACTGGAGGATGTCTGCGACCATGTGGGAATCATGAACCGGGGTAAAATGCTGCTGGAACGCAGCCTCAGCGAGCTGCAGGAAAACATGGTGAAGATCCAGCTGGTATTGCCGGAGGGCAAGGAACTGCCCGATGATCTGGAGCTGCTGCATGAGGGACGGACCGGAAGGGTGCGCCAGCTAATCCTCCGCGGCCGCGCGGAAGCGCTGAGTACCGAGCTTCAGGCCTGTGAGCCGCTGTTTCTTGACATCCTGCCGCTGACCCTGGAGGAAATTTTCATCTATGAACTGGGAGGGACGGAACATGAAGTCAAGTCGCTTGTCCTTTAATACCGCGATTGCCCGCAATACGCTGCGACGCTGCTGGCCCCTGTGGGCGGCATATCTGGGCTTCCTTCTGGTGACCTTGCCTCTGCCGCTGCTGAGTGAAATTCGGACGGCGAGGGGAAGAAGCGGCGTCAGCCTGCTCTATGTCTGCAGGGAACAGATTGCGAATATGGCTGTTTTTCAGGGAATGGCCGGAATGGCCGTGGCGATCCTGACGGTCATGCTGCTCTTCGGATATCTCTATAACAGCCGTGGCAACACCCTGATGAACAGCCTGCCGATCCGCAGGGAAAGTCTGTTCCTGACCCTGTATCTGACGGGCTTGATTCCGATGCTGGTCTGTGAACTTCTGGTGATGGGGCTCACAATGCTGATGACAGCGTCCTATGATATCGGCACAGTCTGGTTTTTCAGATGGTTTGCCTGTGCGTCACTCGGACTTATGGCTTTTTACGGACTTTCGCTTTTCTGCGCCATGCTCACCGGAAACATCCTGGTTCTGCCGGCGGTGTATGTGGTTCTGAACTTAACTGCAATCGGCTTTGAAACCTGTATCCGGGAGCTCCTGAGTAATGTCATATACGGGATGACGCCGGGGAAAATGCGCCTGAGCTTTCTCTCTCCGCCGGTGAAACTCAGTGAAGAACTGAAGGTCGTGACGAGCTTTCCGGATACGGTGCGGCTGGAAGGCCTTGGAACCCTTGCGGCGTATGCTGTTGTCGGGGTGATCTTTGCTCTGCTCGCCCTGCTGCTCTATCGAAAAAGGAGAATGGAGAGCGTTTCGGACTTTGTCGCCATTCCGGTTCTGAAGCCGGTCTTTCGTGTCTACATGGGCTTCGGCGGCGCGTTTCTCTTCACAGCAGTTGCTTTTGAAAACTTCTTCCAGAACAGTGTTTCCGGCGGAAGTGCCGCATGGCTGACGGCAACTCTGCTGGTGATCGGCGCTTTCCTCGGCTGGCTGGTCGCAGAGATGCTGATCCGCCGCACGGTCCGGGCTTTTCCGCTGCCCTGGAAAGGACTGGCTTTGATCTGTCTGATCTGTGTTCTGACGGTGATTGCGGCGGAGACCGATGTCACCGGTTACGAAAAGCGGGTCCCCGATCCTGACAAAGTAGACCATGTGGAATTCTACTTCGATACCGAATTCTCTGATCCGGAGAACATCCGCCTGGTGACGGAACTGCACCGCGAGCTGATAAGGGATAAGCAGCTGTATGACGGCAAAAGTGAAGATTATATGCGCATGGGCGAAAAGTCGTATCGTCTGAACGATCCGGAAGTAGAGGACGATCTTCAGATGGATTTCTGGGTTCCGATCAACTATGTCATGCAAAACGGCAGAGAGCTTCAGCGTGTCTATACCATCGTTTTTCATGCGCATGAGGTGGACGAACCGGAGAGCACTGTCGGAAAGATCCTGAACCTTCTGAACTCCCGGGAGGGAATCCAGAGCCGGATGCAGACGACACTGCCAATGGAAGCGCAGTATGTGAATTATGCCGTCATCAACAGGGAAGGCTTAAACGGGATGGAGAACTCCTACCGCCTGTCACCGCAGGAGACGCTGGAACTCTGGAACATGGCCATGCTGCCCGACGCGGAGGACGGAAATCTGAGCCTCTATACCATCGTCGACACAGAAGAGAACATGAAGACCCAGACCAATCTGCGCATCGACATCAACCTCTATGACGAAACGCGGACACACGACCCGTATCTCTGGGGCCACAGCTATCGGGTGTTTACCTTCTCCGAACATTGCCTCGAGTGGATCGAAGAACACACGAAGCTCGAATGGGAGACGATGGACGTCGTTACAGCGAAACGGGAATGCGAAACCGGCGCATAACGAAAGAAGCAGGACCGGAGAGGCAAGCGCAGCGGTCCGACAGAGAAGAAAATCACCGTGAAGCTTCACGGTGATTTTCATATTTCTTTTCATTTTGTTCATGCCCGTGTCATAATTGCTGTGTATCTTTATATCAGCAAACTGAGAGAGGGCAACTACCATGGATGAACAGGATGGAAGATATTCTTACAGAGAAAACAATCCTGTTACAGGACGTCATGAATCCGCGGAGTCTGAAGTAGAATTCGACTCTGCCTATCGGCGGGAAGTCTATTCTGACGCGCATTATGAGCCGGCGGGGGAGTCGACGGTACCTCCGCGGTACTATACCCCGCCCGAGAAAAACCCGAGAGAAAACAGACCGAACCGTCAGAAGCGATCCGGAGGAAAAGCCGCAGGATTAATCTGCGCCGTCCTGGCCGCGGGGCTGATCGGAGGAGCCTGCGGAGCGGGGCTGATGGGTTACAGGTTCAGTGCACAGATGGCTTCCCTTGAACAGCGGCTGAACGAGTTTGATAGCGGACTGCAGGAGACCAGAGAAGCCGCGGAACGCGGTCTTGCGCATGCAGAGACGGCCGCTTCGGAAAGCCTTCCGGATCAGAGCCTGCGTCCGGCCGATATCTATGACCTGGCGACTCGACAGGTCGTCGGCATCAGAACCGAAGTCACCGTGACCAACTTCTTCGGAATGACCAGTTCCGGCGCGGTCAGCGGGTCGGGATTCATCATCTCGGATGACGGATATATCCTGACAAATTATCACGTGGTGGAAGATGCCTACAACGGGCACTTTGAAATCGAAGTCATCAGCTATGACGGCACCAAGTACGCCGCATCGATCGTCGGCGTGGAACCGGCGAATGATATCGCCGTCTTGAAAATTGACGCCGAGGGGCTTTATTCTGCCACGCTCGGCGACAGTGACGAGCTTCGTGTCGGAGACATGGTTTACGCGGTCGGAAACCCCTTGGGTGAGCTGGAATTCAGTATGTCCACCGGCTATGTCAGTGCGCTGGACCGGGTGATCAACACAAAAGAAAGCGAATCGATCAACATGTTCCAGATCGACGCCGCTGTCAACGAAGGAAATTCCGGCGGACCGCTGTATGCCTCAGACGGCTCTGTCGTGGGGATTGTCACGGCGAAGTATTCCTCGTCCGGTGTTGAGGGACTGGGCTTTGCGATCCCGATCAATGATGTCCGCAACATCGTAAATGACCTGATCACGAAAGGGTATGTCACAGGAAAGGCTTATATGGGCGTTACCCTGGATAACCGCTATAACTCCATGTACAGCCAGTATTACGGCATGCCGCTCGGGGCTTACGTTTCCGGGGTTGCCTCGGGAAGCGCGGCCCAGAAGGCGGGCATTCAGCCCGGAGACATCATCACCGCGGTAGGCGACTATGAAGTGAAGGCCTATGACGAATTGCGACTGGTTCTTCGCCGCTTCTCCGCCAATGATACCACGGAGGTTTCGATCTATCGCAGCGGCGCAGAGCAGAAGCTGACGATCACCTTTGATGAGGCGACACCGGAAAACAGCTGATTCGCATTTTGATTTGATACTTTTCTACTCCTTTATCCTCTCTTTTCTCCCTAGACGAAGGACCCGCAGGATGCAAACCCTGCGGGTCCTTTGTCGCTGTTTTACAGCATGGTCCGAGGATATAAAAAGCCTCCGCACAAAGGCGGAGGTAGAGTTGAAACGGGAATAATCAGTCGGGCATAATGCCGAGGAAGTTATATTCTTCCTGTGCTGGGGTGGCCGGAACCGTATTGTGATTACCGGAACCGATCGGACCGTTCGGGACAATCACCATTCCGTTGGCGGTGCCGTCATCAATATAAACCGCACCGGTACCGTAATCGGCGGCTGTTGTGCCGGCATTGCTGCTGATGTATGTGCCTCTGGTGATATAGTCGCTCTTGATGTAGCCGGACTCGCCGTTTACGACAACCTCGACCCAATCATTTTCCATGCCGAGGATGGAGACGCGTGTTCCGATGTCAAAGGTGTTGAGAATGACAGCACTGGCACTGGGACCGCCGCGTAAAATGACACCGTTGGCGTTGATGACGCCTTCTTCCGCATTCTCGGGAATGGTAACGGAATCAGGCATGATCGTTGAGGCAAAAGCCGCGTCATAGGAATAAGGCGTCGGAGTGGGACTCGGGGACGCAGACGGATTCGGAGAGACCGTCGGAGACGCCGAAGCCACCGGGTTTCCGTTCGCATCAGTGGGAACCGGTTCATTGGTAACCGCCACGGTAGGAGAAACAGAGGGCATCGGCATCGGAACAGTCGTCACGGCAACCGGCGGGACCGACACACTCGGTGTGGGAGTCGGGGTCGGCGTGGGGGATGGAGGCGGAGTCTCAACGACGATTTCCTTGGTGGGCTCGACAGTCGGTGTCGTTTCTACCGGCTGCTGAACCGTGCGCTGGCCGCAGGCGGCCAGAGAAAAAACAAGCACAGCAATCAGCAGGAGCATTCCTGCGCTACGAAAAAGCTTATTCATGGCTTCCTCCTCTTGGAAAAATGACGCAATTGTAATATTGCGTAACATATATTATACCAAAATGTAACAATTGTCAATGCCGGAAACAATAAAACCAAGCAAAAAGGGTACTTTCGGCGTAAGTATACGAGCTTTTCAGATCCTCGTCAAGCCAATCAGAGCGGAAAACGCCGAAATTGAGGAAAACTTAATAATTCCTCCCTTTTCATGGAGCGTTTTCTGTGATACGATGCAAAAAAGCGGGAGCTTAGAAAGCGCTTCGGAGGTTGAATATGAAAAATGGATTGCGGACGCTGCTGTCCGTATGCTTGATCATTTTTACCATACTGTATACATTGAATCCGGCTGCTTTTGCCGATGCGGATATGCGCCGGGTGGTAGTCGGAGCCGATCTCACGGAAGAACAGGTCAGTGCGATCTACGGGTATTTTGGGATTCAGCGAGGTGAGGTTCCCGAACTGCGTCTTACCAATATGGAGGAGCATGCCGCGCTGGACGGATTTCTTGATCCGGCGATCATCGGAACAAAATCAATGTCCTGTGTGTTCCTGGAACTGCTGCCGCAGGGAAGCGGGCTGAGCGTCTCGGTGAATAACGTCAGCTGGTGTACGCCGGATATGTACCGCAACGCATTCACGACGGCCGGAATCACGGATGCCAGAGTGACCGTGGCGGCGCCTTTTCCGGTAAGCGGGACCGCCGCGCTGGCCGGAATCTATAAAGCGTATGAGGACATGACCGGACAGAAGCTTGACACGGCCGTGAAGGATATGGGGACTCAGGAATTGACCGTCACCGGTGCCCTGGCAAACGAGATCGGCAGCGCTGCGTCCACCTCCATCGTGAATGAGCTGAAGAACATGCTGGGCCAGACCGTGAACATGTCCGACGAGGAGCTGCGTACAGCCATCCGACAGATTGCGGCGGGCTACGGGGCCGCCCTCACGGATGCGCAGGTGCAGCAGCTTCTGGAACTGTGCCGATCCCTGGAGAAGCTGGATCCGGATTCGCTGACGGAGAAAGTCGGAGAGATTCAAAACACCCTGGAGAAGGTCTCGGAGGCAAAGGACCAGGTCGTCGGATTTGTGGAGAGAGCCAGACAGGTGATCGACGCGGTGAAGGATTTCTTTGCACGGATCTCTTCACTTTTCGATGGACGATAAAGCCGGTCTGTGGTACAATAGCATTTATGAATGAACAACGATTGAAACAGATCAAACGCCAGTATGACGAGCTTCAGCAGCGACTGCAGGAGCCGGGAAGCTGGCAGGATCCGGCGCTGTTTGCCCGGCTTCAGAGAGAGCTGCAGGAACTGAGCCCCGTCGCAGAGGCATATTCCGAGTGGGAGAAGACCGAACAGGAGCTCGCTGAACTGGAAGAGATGCTTTCAGACCCGGAGATGAAGGAGATCGCCTGGGAAGAAAAGCAGGCATTGTTAAAACGCCGGGAACAGCAGGCTGTTGCGCTGCGGCTGCTTCTTCTTCCGAAGGACCCGAACGACGGAAAGAATGTCATCATGGAAATCCGCGCCGGTGTGGGCGGTGAGGAAGGCGCTCTCTTTGCTTCCGATTTGTACCGCATGTATTCCCTTTATGCCGAAACCCGGCGATGGAAGCTGGACATTGTGAATGTAAGTGAAACGGAACTCGGCGGAATCAAGGAAATCAGCTTTGTGGTCGAAGGGGAAAACGCCTTTTCCAGACTCAAATACGAAGGCGGCGGCCATCGGGTTCAGCGCGTTCCGGTAACGGAGTCCGGCGGACGGATCCACACCTCGGCTGCCACGGTCGCGGTTCTGCCGCAGGTGGAAGAGGTGGATTTCAGGCTTGATATGAACGAACTGAAGATCGATACCTATCGCTCTTCCGGCGCCGGCGGACAGCATGTCAACAAGACGGAAAGCGCCATTCGCGTGACACATCTCCCTACCGGTCTGGTGGTGGAGTGCCAGGATGAGCGCAGCCAGTATAAAAACAAGGATCGGGCGCTGCAGATTATGCGTGCCAAGCTCTATGAGCGAGAGCAGGAACGACAGCATGCCGAACTTGCGGCGGAACGTAAGAGTCAGGTCGGCACCGGGGATCGAAGCGACCGTATTCGCACCTATAATTTTCCCCAGAATCGGGTAACCGATCACCGGCTCAGCGGCGAGGGACGAAGCTTTAATCTGGAGAGTATCATCAACGGGAATCTGGACCCGCTTCTCGATGCACTGACGGCCGCGGATCAGGCGGAAAAGCTGGCAGAGGGGGAGAGCGCGGAATGAATACAAAACGGATCAGCCGGGAGATCGAGACGGCGGCGGTGCTTCTGCGGGAAGGAAGCCTCGTCGCTGTTCCTACGGAGACGGTATATGGCCTGGCCGGCAACGGTCTGGACGAAAAGGTAATTGAATCGATTTACGAGGTAAAAGGCAGACCGGCCGTAAAACCGATTTCCCTGATGGTGCCCGGACCGGAGGCAATCGAACAGCTCTGTACGGAGGTTCCGGAAGCCGCGCGGCAGCTTGCCGAGCGTTTTTGGCCGGGACCGCTGACATTGGTTCTCAAGGCAAAGGAATCGGTCCCCGAAATCCTCCGGGCAGGAGGGGCGACCGTCGGACTGCGCTGCCCGCGCCAGGAACAGACACTCCGCCTCTTGCGGGAATTGGAGTTCCCTTTGGCCGTTCCGTCTGCAAACCCGTCCGGGGCGGAGAGCCCGAAGGACGCAGAACAGGTCCTTCGATACTTTGACGGAAAGATCGCGGCGGTGATCGACGGAGGCCCCTGCGCACTGGGCCTGGAATCGACGGTTCTGGATCTCAGCCGGCCCCCCTATCGAATTCTGCGGCAGGGCTCGCTGCCGGCGGAGGAGATCATGGACGCGCTTGTCTCTGAAATGACCATCGTGGGCATCACCGGCGGAAGCGGCTGCGGCAAGACCACCGCCCTCCGGGAACTGGAGAAACACGGAGCGCTTCTGCTGGACTGTGACGCGGTCTATCATGAGCTGCTGGAAAAGTCCGGCGACCTGATCGCTGAACTCGAGGCGGCGTTCCCGGGGACGACGGAAAACGGCATCCTCCGGAGGGAGCGGCTGGCGGAGATTGTCTTCCGGGACGAGAAAAAGCTGAAACTCCTGAACGAGATCACGCATCGGCATATCATGGCCGAGGTGACCCGGCGGCTGCGGGCCTGGGCAATGGAGGGCGGAACACTCGCGGCGCTCGATGCCATCGAACTCATCAGCAGCGGCTTGGCAGAGATCTGCAGCTTTACCATGGCGATTACGGCATCGGACGAGACACGGATTGCGCGCATCATGGCGAGGGACGGCATCAGCCGCGAGAAAGCGGAGCTTCGGATCCGCGCGCAGCATCCGAAGGCTTATTTTGAAGAAAACTGCGATTTTACCGTACCAAACGACGGTGACACGGACGAATTTATCCGTATTTTGAATGAAGATCTGGAGGAAGGATTCAAGCATGGAAAACATGAGAGAAAACCTGTTTTATGAGCAGAAGAACGGTTATGACCGGATCGACACGGAGCAGCGGCTCTCCATCGAGGCGTATTGCCGGGACTATATGGAGTTCCTGAATGAGGCGCGCACGGAGAGAGAAGCGGTGCGCTACGCCGTCGAAAAGGCGGAGGAGCTGGGATTCCGGGCTTATCAGCCCGGTGTGACCCTGGTACCGGGCGACCGTATTTACAGGATCAACCGCGGCAAAGCGCTTATGCTTGCCGTCATCGGAAAGGAGTCACTGGAACAGGGGGCCGTGATCGCCGGGGCTCATATCGACTCTCCGCGTCTCGACCTCAAGCAGATTCCGATGTATGAGCAGGATGAGCTCTGCTATTTCCGGACCCATTACTACGGCGGAATCAAAAAGTACCAATGGGTGACCATCCCGCTGGAGCTGCACGGTGTTGCAGCGCTGAAGAACGGCGAGACGGTGGAAATCTGCATCGGAAGGGAGCCGGGAGAACCGAAGTTTGTCATCACGGATCTGCTTCCGCACCTGGCGGCGGATCAGATGAAGAAGACCATGGCCGAGGGCATCACCGGCGAAGGGTTAAACATCCTGATCGGCAGTGTTCCCTACGCCGATGACGGAAAGGACCGCGTCAGACTTGCGGTTCTGAGCCTGCTGAACGATGCTTACGGCATCACGGAGGAGGACTTCCTCTCCGCGGAGCTTACGGCGGTTCCCGCATTTGACGTGTGTGAGATCGGTCTGGACCGTTCCATGATCGGCGGATACGGACATGACGACCGGGTCTGCGCCTGGGCGGAGCTGAAAGCCATCTTTGATCTTGAGACGCCGAGAAGAACCTGCGTCTGCATCCTGGCCGACAAGGAGGAGATCGGCTCTGAGGGCGTAAGCGGGATGCAGAGCTCGGCCTTTGACTGCTTCATGGAGGACCTCTGCGAGGGACAGCATGTCGCGCTTCGACGCTGCCTGGAGAACAGCTTCTGCCTCTCCGCCGATGTCTCCGCGGCATTCGATCCGCTCTACCCGGAGGTCTCGGAGAAGCGCAGCGAGTCCAAGATCAACTACGGTCTTGCCATCTGCAAGTACACGGGCGCACGTGGAAAATCCTCCACAAGCGATGCCTCGGCGGAAATCGTCGGCTATCTTCGCGGGCTCTTTGAGAGAGAACAGGTGATCTGGCAGATGGCCGAGATGGGCAAGGT
>JAGAFT010000099.1 GCA_017627975.1 Oscillospiraceae bacterium | reverse complement strand
GTACAGAATTGTTTTGACGATGCTCCAGACACCGAAAACCATGACGCCGAGCCCCACGATTTTCAGTGTATCCTGGTTTTTTCTCAATTGGATCTGCAGCGCGTCGTTCTCCTGCATCCGATTTCCCTCTTTTTCCGTATGGCGGCTGCCGGCCGCTCTTTCCTTGTATGATTCTCATTATTATAATCCATTTCCCCTGAAAACTCAATCGCTTCTGCTTTCCGCTGCCGTATTCCCGTTCCGTTCCGCATACGAGATACAAGCTTTCCCTTGACATTCCCCCGCGTGATGATGTATTCTTGCTCACGACCTCCCCGGACTCGGTTTGGTGGGAGAGCGTTGCGCTTACAGGAAGTGACACAACACATGAAAAAATCGAATCCCTCGGTCCTCGGCCCCGCTCTCATCATCCTGGCGGGCATCTTCTGGGGCAGTATGGGAATCTTCGTCCGCAGGCTCTCGGCCTATGGCTTCACCTCGATCCAGATCACCTCTGTCCGCCTGACCTTGGCCGCGGTCCTTTTCTGCCTGATCCAGCTTCTGCGCGACCCGGCTGGCTTTCGCATCTCTCCGCGGGATCTGCCCCTCTTTCTCGGCCTTGGTGTAGGAAGCGTACTCTTTTTCTCCTCCTGCTACTTCACCGCCATCAACATGATGTCCCTCTCCACGGCCGCAATCCTTCTCTATACCTCCCCCATCTGGATCATGCTGATGTCCGTGCTTTTCTTCCATGAGAAGCTGACCGGAAGGAAGCTTCTGGCCCTGACGCTTGCCTTTCTTGGCTGCGTTCTTGTCTCCGGTCTCTCCGGCGGCGGGCTCACGCTGCCCGGTCTTCTGATCGGTCTCGGCTCCGGCTTTGGCTACGGCCTCTACAGCATTCTCGGCACCGTCGCGCTGCGTCGTTATTCCCCCTATTCCGTCACCACCTGGACGTTTCTCTTCGCGGCGGTGGGATCCTGGTTCATCAGCCGTCCGGCAGAAATCATTGCAAAACTCTCCAATGCTCCTTCTCCCCTCGGTCTGTTTCTCTTCTGCTGCCTCACCGCGCTGATTACCGCCGTGGTTCCCTTCCTGGCCTATACGCTGGGCCTGCGTACCGTTGAAGCCAGCCGTGCCGGAATTCTCGCCACCATCGAGCCGATGGTCGCCACCCTCATCGGCGTGCTCGTCTTCGCAGAGCCCTTGACCCTCTCTTCCGGACTCGGCGTGCTGCTGATTCTGGCAGCCGTCATTCTTCTGAATCTGAAACCAAACGAAAGGACACTTCATGAGATCTGAAGCGGTTGAACAATACAATCACGCCCTGAAGTCAGGGCAGAAATACTATAAAAACGCCGTCCTCCACGGCGAATACCCTTATCCCCTTGTGCTGGATGACATCGTACAGGAATCCGCCATCGCCGGCTATGCCGATCTCGGCCTTGTCCAGGTACCCGCCGACCGTTTCGTCGGCACCAAGTCCGCCGGACGGACGGCCGCTCTCGCGGGGAACTTCATGCCCCTGCTGGAGCCGACAAGCGAATTTGCCGCCAAGTGGATCAGCCTCTGTGATGCCCATCTGAGCGAAGAAGGCATCCGCGACGCGGTGGAATGCTATGAATTTTTGGGCCGGTTCTACATTCAGGAAGGCAACAAGCGGCTCAGCGTGCTGCTCAGCTATGACTCGCCCCGCATCACCGCCCATGTCAGGCGGGTGATTCCCCGCTGGTCCGAAGATCACGAGGTCCAGGTGTATTATGAGTTTATGCACTTTTATTCGCTCTCCGGTCTCTACGGCATCGACTTCCGCCACCGCGGCAGCTATGCCAAACTGCAGGCCGCGCTGGGCTTTGAGCCGGAACACGTCTGGACCGATCAGGAGCGGCGCAGCTTCTCTGCCGGGTTCAGCCACTTTCGCGACGCGCTGCAGAAGCAGCGGACCGGCCAGGATCAGGTCACTCCGGCCGAGGCGCTTTTGACCTGGCTGCAGGTCTTCTCCTTCTCTGACATCAAGGATCTGACCCTGCCGGAGCTCTCCAAACGAATTGATACCCTTTGGCCGGACATGCTGGCACAGACGGACGACGCCGCCATCGAGCTCAGCACCGAGCCCGCGGAAGAAAAAGGAAAGAACGTCATCTCCAGGATCATCAGCATCGCCCGCCCGGATCACCTGAACATTGCTTTCCTCTATGATGCGCCTCCGGAGTACAGCACCTGGGTCCAGGCCCACGATGAGGGCCGTCAGTATCTCGAGGATCAGCTCGGCTCACAGGTCTCCGTCAGAACCTATCTGCGCGATTTCCGGGACTACGAGACCGTGCTCGAAGAGGCCATCGCCGACGGAGCCGAGCTCGTCTTCGCCACCGACGCCGCCATGATAAGCGCCTGCCGCAAAGCCGCCGCGCTTCACAAGAACGTCCGTTTCCTGACCTGTGCGGTGTTCCAGCCTTATACCGGCGTGCGCATGTACAACGGCCGTACCTACGAGTGCAAGTTTATCACCGGCGCCATCGCCGGGATCATGTCCGAGGGCAACGAGATCGGCTATGTCGCCAACAATCCGATCTACGGCACCCCTGCCAGCGTCAACGCCTTTGCCCTCGGCGCCCGCATGACAAACCCGAACGCCGTTATCCGGCTGGACTGGGCCTGCCTGCCCGGCGACCCGGTGAAGCGGCTTTTGGACAGCGGGGTATCCGTCATTTCCAACCGGGAGATCGTGAGCTCCGGCACCGTCTGGAAAGACTTTGAGCTCGGCACCTTCAAGCTGCAGAAGGACGGTACCCTCATCCCCCTGGTCACGCCTTTCTGGGACTGGGGCAAGCTTTATGAAAAGATCGTCAGCAGCATCTTCAGCGGCGCCTGGAACGACATCTCCGGCAGCAAGGCCATCAACTACTGGTGGGGCATGGCCAGCGGCGTGCTCGATGTCCACCTCAGCAAATACCTCCCGGACGGTGTCGCCGGTCTCGGCCGGATTCTCCGTACGGGAATCTGTAACGGCTCGCTTCAGCCTTTCCACATGCGCATCTTTGACCAGGACGGCACGCAGCGCAACGACGGGGAACACTCCTTCAGTCCCGATGAGATCATCTCCATGGACTGGTTCTGCGATAACGTCGTCGGCAGAGTTCCCGATTACGAGGAGCTTCGCCCCGAATATGCCGAAACCATGCACATTCTCGGTCTGTACAGAAAAAAACTGCTCCCGGAAGCAGAAGGAGGACAGCTGTGAGGCTGCTGCTCATCTCAGATGAGGAAGACAAATACCTTTGGGATTATTACCGTCCCGGCAATCTGGACGGTGTTGACCTGATCCTGTCCGCAGGGGACCTCAAGGCGAGCTATCTCAGCTTTCTGGTGACGATGGCAAACTGTCCCCTGCTCTACGTCCACGGGAACCACGACGGGTCCTATGACCGCCAGCCGCCGGAGGGCTGCGACTGCATCGACGACCGCCTGGTGGTGGTCAGCGGTCTTCGGATCCTGGGCCTCGGAGGCTGCCTGCGCTATAACGGCGGACCGTATCAGTATTCCGAGCGTCAGATGCGCCTGCGCATTCTGAAGCTCCAATGGAAAATCAGACGGGCGGGCGGGGTCGATATCGTCCTCACCCACGCCCCGGCCGCGGGCTACGGAGACGAGGACAACATCACCCACCGCGGCTTCGAGGCGTTTCTCCCCCTGCTGGACCGCTGGCAGCCCTCCTATCTCGTCCACGGGCATATCCATAAGCGCTATGACCCGCGGCAGCAGCGTGTCCTGCAGTACAAGAACACCACCATCATCAACGCAAACGGAAAATATTATCTGGATCTGTAGACAGTGTAGCAGGCCTTGAACAGCCGGCAACGTTTAGCTTAATCTATCCGTTCTCCAAAACATACGCCCTCCGAAGAGGGCGTATTTCTTTACTTGATGTTTTGATGATCCTATCCTTGCTGCCGGGCGGGCTCACGATTGTTTTCTTTTTCGCTCGGCCAGTTCAAGCGGAATCGTAATTGCAAGCATGTATGTTCCGAGTATGATGCTGCACGGCATCAGGTAGAGAAACGGGATCGGAATCCATCGGTAGAACAATTCCAGCAAGGGATTCCCTTCCGTCTCAACCGAGAAGAAGTAGTTCGCTTTTGGATGCAGCCCCGTCCAGCGAAGCAGCATATTAAAGCAAAAGACTGCAAACGCAATCAGGAGTGTTGCGAGAACCGCTCTTGGCAGATCACGGAGTTTCGGCCGGAACATACCGAATGTGACAAGCGCCAGCCCTTCAATCACAATCATGAAATGCGTCCCATAATAACCGAGCATACGCGGCAAAACAATCGGATAACCATCAAATCCGTTTCCCGGCATGATCAGCGCCATCAGTGCACCCAGCGGTCCGAGGAAAAAGCAGAAACACGCCAGCGGTCGACTTTTCCTCCACACCGCTATGGGGATCATCAGCATGTTGATGTTGCAAAGCTGCAGCGGGAGTTCTCCCCACCAGTTGAATCCACCCATACCGGCTGTGATGATATTGTAGTCATCGTCGCGGGACAGGTAAATCTTGTAGCAGATGAATCCGATCAGGGTCATCACGCATGCCGTTATCAAGACAATGTCTTTTGTCCTCTCACTCTTATTGTGCAGGAGAACGCTGGCAAGAATAAGAAGGAGCAAAAACATGGCGAATGTCAGGAAAAAAAGTCTGCTAAAAGGCTTCATGATCCAAAAATCTGTCTTCATTGTCTCACCCTCCGAGACTGACAACTTCTATTCCCTCTGCTTTGGCAGAGGGCTTTCTATTTTTCCCGGCCTTACCGCTAATATTCATTCTTTCGGTTGCTGACGCATATGTTCTGTCAGAGCTGGTCTATACCTGACTGCATGGATGGTGCCCCGCAGTGATCATAGTGATTGTAGCGGGGGCATTTTTACTATTGGTTGATTCTCCAGTATCCCTTCCGATCTGAGCCAATTCGGGAGATAATCCCTTTTTCTTTTAATGCTTTCAAGTATTTTGTTACCGATACTCTGCTTACGTTTAGTTTCTCTGCTATCTGTAGGGAAGTAAATCCCGGATCTTCTAAAAGAAGTTCCAACGCCCTTGCTCTTTTCATTGAGTCACACCTCTGCCAAGTCCTCTTCTCACATCCGCAAATCCACAGGGTCCCCAAACAGATCGTCCGCGCCAATCCCAGAAGCATCAACCGTATACCAGGCTGAGGTTGCCGTGTGGTAAGTGCCGTCTCCATTGTTCACGATCTCATAGAGGTGCACGGAAAATGTCCCGTCCCCGTTTGGCTCCACATCCGCCACAGGCGGATAGAAATTGTGATGGCGATAGTAATACATCTGCGCCATTCTGCCGATCTCGGATGCGCTGCAGTCGTCTCTCTGCAGGAAAACCCGCGGGCTGTACAGAAATACACCGGAGAGCGCCTCGCCTGCTTCCGCACTGATCATCATTGCGCCCTGAACATAGGTAACTGCCATGCTCTGGAAAGGAACCTCTTCTCCCGTCTGTGATACAATCCGTGCTATGTTCACGGTGTTTCCATCGCCTGCCGCCGGCTCGAGGTACCAGATTCTGCCGTCAGCGAAGTGCAGCTCCGCATTCCCGGAATTAAGGACAAGCCAGCTCTTGAGCTCTCTGTCTTCCGTATATTCATATACGATGCCCGCCATCTCCGGGGTCATTTCATATAAGCCGTCCAGAATCGTGCTGTCCGGACCGCCCGCCAGGGTAGAGGGGTTCCGTTCCATATACAGGCTGACGGAGCCGCCATTGATGGTGAGGGAGACGGTCTTAAACCAGTTTGAAACATCCGTCCCTCTGGAATCATATACATTTTCGATGCGGTAGGTGTCCTGATGGGAATTGGCTACGGATGAGTTGAAGTCCAGAATATACCAGGACTCGTACCAGGAGTCCGTAAAGAAGTAGCAATGCAGTACAAGGTTGTCGGCGGCGCTGCCTGTGAAGTCCAGCCAGTACTTCGGCAGTCCGTTCTTATCATAGTAAACATATGCCGGGCTGATCGTTTTTTCCGCCGCGGCGGGCTCTCCCTCCACCATCACGCTCTCCGCCCCGGGACCCAGGAGCTCGCAGTCCGCCACCACGTCGTCCAGCATGCTGCCGATGGTCATTCCGTTGGACACGATCTCTTTGGACGCGAACATGTATGTGAGTCCGTCAACCGTAAAAACCATGCGGCGGTCACGCACATCATACCCGCTGACGGTGTAGCCGTAGTCAATCTCCCAGCAGCGCTTGTTGCCGATTGTTTTCCGCGTTGCAGGGGATGTAACGGTCAGATCTGAATACTGACCCCGCATATACTCTGTGAAATCCGTGATGAACTCTTCCGGGTCATCATAACGGTAAGGTCTCAGCATCACATAAGGGATCGATCCTTCCTGCTGGCCGTAGATGTAATACTCGCTCCCTTTCAGCACGGCCGTCTTGCCGTCCGGGACCGTGATTCTGATGTTCCAGTCCGCCAGCGTGTCAGTGTTGGCAAAGCTCGATGGCGTGATGGAGAGAACAAGGACAAAAACAAGAATAACGGATAACAGCTTTTTCATAATGAGGCTCCTTTCATTCATACGCACAGCTTGGTTTCTCAATCACAGTCGCTCCCCGGCTGTTCTTCTCTGTCCCTTTTCGAGAGAAGAACAGTTCTTTCCCTATCCACGGCATATTCATACTCACGCTTCACAACATTTGTCATAACCCAACCTGATTTCCTTGCTCCTTACAGCTTTTTCATGATTTCAACAAATTCATCGAGCGTATACGAGCCGTCGAGTCCAAGCACTTTTTTCTCGAAAACCATAAAATACCGATAGTCCTTGCCCGACTGCTGCTGCCATTTCCTTCCAAGCTCAAGTTTATCCCTGCTGTCGTCTCCGTCAAGGTAATCGCCCTTCGCCTCGATCAGGACAAGTTTTCCCGATTTTGTCATGACCATGAAATCCGGGTAGTGATAAAACCATCCGTTGAGGAAGAAGTCTTTTCTCTCAATAATGCGATGCCACCATTCCACGTTGCCAAGGCTGACAACAACATCAATGACCTTCCGTTCAAAGGTATTTAAATCGTCTTTCTCCGCTTCGTATAATGATTTGGGTATCGTATCAATCGTTTTTGCCGGCGTAATAACGTCAGCCAGTCTGTATACTTTTTCGCATGTGATTGTCCCGCTGTCCAGCCACTTTGAAAACTTTTTCTGCCGGAAATCTTCTTCGAGAGTTTCTATCTTTTCCCGAATCTTGTTCGCATATGTGGGGATGGAGGTCTCCATAACGGACAGCTCTTCCTCCGTCATATTGGAGATGACCTGCTTTACGTATTCTTCCACTTCAGCAGTGTTGAGCCTGTCATTCTTGTTGACCTGATGCGCGATTGCACTGGCGCAATGCTGCTGATGATCCCCATTTGGGAAGGTCTCTAATAACTTTTTGTAGAATTCTTCATCCGCACCCGTTATTTTGACATACTTGGGAATCGCTTCTTCACCGGTATCGGCAACATCAACTCTATAGGTTACACCCGTTGAGAGAGTGAAATTCACATGGGCATCCTGCCCCCTCAGGGAAAACCCCTTGGAGAGATGCTCTTTCGCCAAAACCTCATATTCCGCATCATAACTTACAAACGAAGGCTCATCGGCATACACAAACTGTGGAACCCGGAATTCCTTCATCTCTTCCCGATACTGTTGTTGTACTCTGTTCTGGTTCATCCTGTCACCGAGTTCCCCTCCGACAAGCTCAGAATCATCCCGGTTAACTTCCCTGTTATACTGCTCGGTCTGAGCGGTTGCCGTATTGATCATCTCCGCAAGAGCGCCATCTTCGGTCTCCCCGCCTGCGGCGTTTTGTTCTTCATAGCTTTTCCGAAGATCATCCGTATTCACATCGGTAAAGATGTCGTCTTCCTCCGTCTGAGGCTCCGGACTTTGAGCGGCTTCTGTTTCAGAACCTGAGCGAACTCCCATCAGCTCGTATTGGTTCGTTTCTTCAATTACCAACTTGTATCCGGGCATGGACTCTTCCGGTTCAGGTTCCACAACCCTGCAATCTTTACGGCTGAATCCAGATTTATTCAAGCCGGCAACCACGCTGTCGACAGTAGCATGAAAATCATTCGAACAGGAGAACACATACGAGGTATTCAGGAGGGATCCTTTGTGCTGCTTTGCATGAGGCTGCCGGAGAATTCTGCCAAGGATCTGCTCCACATCCACTTTTGACGTCTTATTTGCCAGAGATGCAAGAATATACGCGAAGGGGCAGTCCCAGCCCTCTTTCAGCGCGTTTACTGTGATGATATACCGGATTTCACAATCCCTGCTCATCAGATCAAGCGAGCTTATGGTATCGACATTGGATGTTTTGATTCCGATCTGATTTTCCGGGATTCCCATATCCAGCAGAATCTGTTTCGTCCGGTCAAACGTCTCGCTTTCTTCGTTAATCCTGGGCTGCGCCTGGAAAAGAACGATCGGCCTGATGTAGTCGCCGCCTGCCGCTTCAGCATTAACAGCCTGTTTCTCGATATTGCCCCGGAGCTGGACCGCATCCTTAATAACGGTCTGAACGCTGTTCCTGTTAAACACGATCACCGGAAGCTTTATCATGTTTTCCTTTTTCAGTTTCCGGGCATCAACATAGGAAATGATATTGCTGGTGCTGCGCGGCGTCGCCGTAAGCTCCAGGATAAAAGACGGATTCAGGTTTGTGAGCATCTCTGTGCTCAGGGTCGATCCGGCATTATGGGACTCGTCAACAATCACAACGGGCGCATAATAACGGAGGACCTGAATCAAGGCTGTTTCCGGTGTATCGGCGAGAAGAACCTCCTTGTCCTTGAAATGATCCGCAAACCGCTGGAGATTCCCGTTTTCCTGATATACCTTCCTGACGTCTTTCTTCTTACTGTCAATGCGCAGAGATGCATAGCTCATAACGCATATTGTCAGAAGTTCCTGCACGGTATCCGGTGAAAAATTCTGACCGTTCAGCAGCATCTCTTTTGTGTACACCCCAACGCGTCCGGCAAAATCCGCATCCAGCTTTCGACGGTAAGGATGCCCCGGATCGGACAGGGCCTTAACGGTCTGGGTCAGAATGGAATCTGACGGGACAAGCCAGATCACAAGTTTTTCTTTCGTCGGAAGAAGCTGTGAGAATATATGCCTCAAGGATCTGCAGCCGATGTATGTCTTCCCGCCCCCCGTCGGAACTTTGGTGCAAATATGCGGAACATTTTTGATTTTGTTTTGATAGTGCACCGCTTCATCAATGTCTTTGGCAGCCCAGTACTGTCTCCATCCGCCGGTAATGCTTCCCGTCGAACTGACCGCGTTTAAAAATGCATCAATATCCGCGATTACCTCGTCCTGGTAAATCAGTTTTCTCATGGCGGCACCTCAAATTCTGCTGATATCGCGGGGGATTTTCTTGAACGTGATATGGTACTTATCCAGCTCGTTTTCGCTGAGCAGGCATGTGTCAGCATAGATCATGTAGCCAAGCGCTCTGGTCTTGATCGTTTTCAGGAAGTCGCGATCCAGCGTGGTCGATTCCTCCTTCGAGTAATGGAAATAGTATGCCGTATCCAGATACGTGCCCAGATAAGCCGGTTCTTCCGGTTTACGGGGTTCCGGTGGATTCCGTGTTTCCGTGTAATAGACGTACTTCCGGATTTCTTCCTCGCCAATCTCTTCATTCAGCAGTTCGCCGTTGAAAATCGGCATCCCCAGCTCATAGTAGGAGAAATTACCTCCGGTGCCCTCCACGGCTTTCTTCCCCTCGCCATAGCCGTCAATCACACGGCGGACCCGTTCCGCGGTGATGGAATCGGCATAATCCATCATCTCGACAAGGATGAACTTCCGATTGCCGCCGTCGGCCTTGTTCATATTCAGGACGGCATGGGCGGTCGTGCCGGAGCCGGCAAAGGAGTCGAGGATGATGGCGTCGGGGTCTGTGGCAATTTGCAGGATACGTTCAATCAGGCGGGTGGGTTTGGGGGTGTCGAAGGGGGTCCTCCCATCAAATATTGATTTCAGTTCCTTAGTTGCCTCGTCCGTATGTCCAACATCATCATAGAGCCATAGATTTGTAGGCGGTAATCCTCCAACGTTCTCGATATAGGTCTTCCTCCGTATACCGCCTTTACCGTTATTGGTAAAATAGAATCGTGGCCATTGTCCCCTTTTCAAAATTGTATCTGCATCTTTTTTTGCTTCATCCAAGGGTTTGGAAAGGACGATTGCTTTAACGCCCTGTCGTACATCACTTTCTGAGAGACCGCAAATTTTAGCTCTCTCCTCTGAATCGTCCAAATCTTTCAGTTCATAAGATGTCCAGCCATTCATATACTCAAGCATTGCATCTTGCTGATAGCGCCAGTGGGCACCGTTATACGGATAGATCATTTGTCCTGTAAACGGATGTTGAATAGCATATACCATTCCTTGGTGGGTCGCTGCATCAGCAGCAAAAGCATCGCTGCTGGTCCATGGCATAACATCATGATCAGGATTCTTATATTTGGAATCCATCCCCGCTGTCCTAGGAAGCTTCTTTGGCTGCCAGTCCGGTTGCTTGCTGTAGCAGAGAATGTGCTCAACTTCGTTTACAATTCCCTTGGAATCATTGCGCGTGGAATAGGTTCTCTGCCAGGATATGTTGGATATGAAACAATTCGATCCGAAGATCTCATCACATACCGCCTTCAGATTGGCATATTCCGTGTCATCAATACTAATGAAAATCACACCTTCATCTGAGAGCAGTTTCTGCAGGAGCTTCAGCCTCGGATACATCATGCAGAGCCACTTGTCATGCCGTGAGAGGTCTTCGCCCTCTTTCCCCACGACTTCCCCCAGCCATTTTCTGATCCGCGGATCGTTCACATTGTCGTTGTAGACCCAGCCTTCGTTGCCTGTGTTATACGGAGGATCGATGTATATACACTTGACGCGGCCTTCGTACTGTGGGAGAAGAGATTTCAGCGCCACAAGGTTGTCCCCGTGGATAATCATGTTCCCGCTGCCGTTGTCCTCATCATGCCGGCCGTTTTCATCATAGCTGAATTTCCGCTCCAGCACATGATACGGTACGTCCAGATGGTGATTTACCACTTTGCTTTTCCCAATCCAGTCTAACGTCGGCATTTTGAACCTCCACGCTTAATAATCCAAGTTGAAGTATACCAAAAATCCCCCGCGTCTTCAATACACTTTTCCCCGCTCAAACGGCCATAGCTACGCTTACAATTATACAAATCTAAGCGCATGCGCGCTGTGCCTCCAAGCAAAGCGAAGCTGGTCTGTCCGAAATGCGGTGAGCCGATGACAGAGATTCAGCCAGAGATCAGGTGGGATTAAATGGTTATCTGCAAAGCAACTGATGCACAGGCGGTACTTGAATTTTATTACGATCTCATCGACAAGATGAAGGACCGTCCTATTCGCCCAACCTGGACAAAAGGGGTTTACCCTCTTCTCAGCGACCTGCAGAAGGCTATCGACGCAGGCAATCTTTATGTTGCCGTGGAATCTCGTATTATCGGTGCGGTGATTGTGACAGACAAGGAAGATGAAGCCTACAGGCAGGTCGACTGGGCAATGAATACTGACCGTGTTGCTGTAATCCATCTGCTGGCCTCAGATCCGGATCGCCGCGGAACAGGGATCGGCCGCTGTCTGCTCGAAAAGGCCCGGGATGTTGCACGGGAGAGAAATGCTGATGTGATCCGCCTCGACACTCTTCCGTATAACTCGCCTGCCCGTCATCTGTACGAATCCTTCGGTTTCCAATACCGCGGGGATATTGAAATCTATTATCCATCGGCCGGCACAATCCCTTTTTCCATGTATGAGTATTTGCTGTGAGCAAAAAAACTCCCGGAACCCTCATCTGTGAATATTTACAGCAAGGATTCCGGGGGATTTACTATCAGAATCTAATTAAAACGCGTGCTCACGCAGCCTCCTGCCATTCCTCCGAAAGGGAGTCGCTGTTGATCGGGAACGTGAAATAGGTATCCGGATACGGTTCGTTCTCAAGTGTAAAATGCCACCATTCTTCCGCCAGAGGCTTAAATCCGTGCGCCAGCATGGCATCCCGCAGAATCATACGGTTTGCATACTGCTCTTCTGTAATACCTGTATAGTCCGGATGGCTGCGTTCTCCAAAATAGTCGAACGTTCCTCCCATGTCGA
This sequence comes from Oscillospiraceae bacterium, assembly GCA_017627975.1. Next base: position 18,280 of record JAGAFT010000099.1, on the reverse strand, counting down.
CTTCTTTTTCCGTGGTCATATCAAACAGCGTCAGATCCACCGTGCTTCCGCGGCTGTGTCCGGAATGCTCCGCAATATACCCCTGTGGGAAGAGCTGGTCCTTTTCCAGTTCCGGATAGAAATACTCCTTCATCCGGGCATCTTCCGCATCCAAAGCCCAGTTCATGAAGTGCGTTACCGCCATCTGTGGACGGTACGCATCGAAAATCTTCAGACGGTACCCTTTCTCAACAAGCTCATCGCTGACTTCTCTCAGGGCGGAAGCCGCCTCTTTTGTCAGGAACGCCATCGGTTCCTCGTATCCGTCAATGCGGTCCCCTACAAAATTGTAGGTGGAATAATAGCGAATCTCCAGGATCGCATCCGGCACCGCCTCGCTCAGCAGCACAAAGTCTGAAGAATCGTCCGAGAGTTTTACCTCATCCGCAGTACTTTCAGTCCGGCCAAATCCCCACGCATCCCAGGTCTCCGGACAGATGTTTTCCATCAGGTCGATGATCACAACGCAGTCCGGTTCAACCCGCTGCATCACCTGCTTCATCATATTCTCCGGAATAGCTACGCAGCCGCCGGTATACGGTTTTTCGGGCCCAAGGCAGTGCAGGAAGATCGCAGATCCTCTGCCGGGTGTTCCGTCTTCATTAAAGCTGATGTTCAGGCAATACTGATACTGGTATTCATAATCAACGATATGTTCGCTGTCGTCTTTGTTGAGATCCGGCACATCGCGGATATCGACCATCTCGTTGTAATGCATGCCGTCTCCGACATCTCCGGACCACCAGATGTCTTCTGAGACCTGTGTGTATGGCAGCGCGCATCCGGGATCCGCCGCAATACCAAAGGCCTTGTTGAAGTGATAGATCCCGATTGGTGTCTGCCCGCAGCCCTCAATATGGTCCTCGTCCAGGCACAGCCCGTTTTTCCCGACATAGCCCGGCGTCGACAGGATCTGTTTCCACTGTCCGTCCTCATCCCGCTCGTGCATGGAGACTGTCGCGGTGGACCTGTCCATGCCCATTCCCGCGACGACAAAAATCTGGGTAACGGTCTCGTCCTGCGCCGCAGCCAGTTCGTTCACCCATGCCGGCGAGTCTGTCTCATGCTGTATGGATGCATGGAGTCTGTCTTCGACCTGCTCTGCAAGCGGATGATTTCCCTCGGCAGCAGCAAAAATCATGGTTCCGGTGAGAATCAGTACCGTCACCAGAATCAGTGCTATTCCTTTTTTCATTTTGCTTCCTCCTGATCAATCACTGTATTTTTTAAGTCTCTTCCCCAACGGCATGCTTCCTCTCGCAATGTAAGTATATCATCTTTCGGCTCCATCGTCCACTGTTTCCGTTATGGGCACGGATACCAATAAAGCCTGAACCGGAGCGGAAACGGGATTATGACCCGATCTGCTCCGGTTCTGCCTTACCTTTCGCTTATCTTTCGTCAGCGCGTTTTGTTTCCCTGACACGGCATCACACCGCACGGCCGGCATATCTTTCCTGCCGCGGATACAGTGACCGGCGCACTGCATCTCGTGGTTGCAGACAATGGAACAGACCGCGGACATGGGGTTGTTGCGAAACAGCATGTCACCGGCTTCCAACAGGCGGTTCTCCTTGAAGAGCTGAATGACTGTCGGAATCGGTGTATGGACGGGACAGCCCTGTTGGCACATGGGCTTTTTGCAGTTGAGACAGCGGTTGGCTTCGTCGATGATATGCAGAGCCATGGAAGAATCCTCCTGCTATATTATATATTACGGGTAAAGCTTGGTTTGGGAGTTCAGACGATCAAAAATACCGGGGTGTCATGTACTTTCGCGTTCCACCAGCGTTGTGGCGAAGGTCAGGTGCCGTCGGCCTGGCTTGTGCTTGGAATCGGCTTCGATATCATCGATGATCATCTTGGCAGCGGATCTGCCCATTTCGAATGCAGGCATCTCCATGGAGGTCATCGTGGTCTCCAGCATTCTCCCGACACGGTGACCGGTAAGGCTGATGACCTTGATATCCTCCGGGACACGCAGGCCGCGTTCCGTAGCGGCACGGATCGCCCCCAGGCCCTGTACATCAACCGAAGCCATAATGGCATCCAGGTCGGGATTCTCATCGAGAAGCTGGTTGGCACAGTCGTAGCCATAGCGAAAGCTGTTGACTTCACGATTTGACTCGCTCGTAATTTCCTCCAGGCCAAGCTCCGAGACACCCCTCCTGTATCCGTCATAGCGTCCTTTATACGGTGCGAGATGCAGGTCCCCGGTGATCAGGCCAATCTCTTTGCATCCTTTCCCGTGCAGGTAGGTTACTGCATCATGCCCGCAGGCCTCGTAGTCGGCGACCACACTGCTGAGCTCCAGCTCCTGCCGCCGGACCAGCTGCGTCACGGCAATACCGCTGGCCTGGATATCTTTCAAAAGCCTTCCGTTTCTCCCGGTGGCCGCAATGATGATCCCGTCGACAAAGCCGCTGCGCAGGCGGTTCAGACATTCCTTCTCAGTCTTCGGATTGTCGTTGGTCGTACAGATGAGGGTGCCGTAGCCGAGCTCGCCGGCCTGCTGCTCGATCCCCTGCAGAATCTCCGAGAAAATCGCCATATGAAGTCTTGGAACGACTACCCCGATGGTATGGCGCTTTCCCTGGCGCAGTGCCTGCGCCATAACATTCGGATGGTAACCGAGTTCTTTGGCGGCGGCATAGATTCGCTCCTTGGTGTCCGGATGAACATAAGAAGTGTTGTTCAGAGCGCGGGAAACCGTGCTCACATCTACATTGGCCAGCTTCGCTACGTCTTTAAGAGTTGCCATATGATACACCTTCTTGCACAAACGTTTGTTTAAATAGTAGTATAAATGAAAAGGGAAGAAAAATCAATACCTTTTAACCTGAAAAGAACCTTTGTCAAAAAGCACAAAAAACGAGGGCGCAAATTGTGCAGGATTCAGAAATATACAAGTATTTGCAGGCCTTGTGCAAGAAATTGCAGACAAGGCCTGTTTTGTTGACAAGTGAAAAATGAAATGCTATGATGCACCCGTAAGCAACAAACGTTTGCACAGCTCTTGAACCAAGACCAGCGCGCGATGGGACGCGGGACACAGAGATGCGGACAGGAAATCAATTCAATCATGATCATATTCAAACCGAATGAATGAAAAGGAGAAATTCATCATGGCTAAAGTGAAAACCTTCAAGACTATTTTCCCGGCAGTTTCCGTCCCTCTGAATGATGACTACACCATCAATGAAGAAGAATTCCGCGTATACCTCCGCTGGATCAAGAGCTTCTACGGCAAGGGAATCGAAGGCCTCGTCTGCAACGGCCACACCGGCGAGATCACCGGCCTGAGCCGCGCCGAGCGCAAGAGAGTCACCGAGATCTGCGCCGAAGAATGCGGCGACGTGATGACCATCATCTCCGGCGTCAACTGCGAGAATACCATCGAATCCATCGAGATGGCGAAGGAAGCCAAGGAAGCCGGCGCTGACGGCATCCTGCTCATGCCTCCTCACATGTGGCTCCGCTTCGGCATGCATCCGGATGCTCCCTTTGAGTACATCAAGGACGTTGCCGAGGGTGCAGACATCGACATCATCATCCACCTCTATCCCGCCACCTCCAAGGCCTTCTATCCGGTTGAGACCCTGATCAAGATGTGCAAGGAAATCGAGCATGTCAAGTGCATCAAGGTCGGTACCCGCGTCACCTCCATCTACGAGCATGACGTTCGTCTGCTCCGTCAGGAGTGCCCGGACATCTCCCTCATCACCTGCCACGACGAGACCCTGTGCGTGACCTGGTTCCCCGGCATGGACGGTGCTCTGATCGGCTTCGCCGGCTGCGTGCCCGAGCTCATCTGCGGCGCATGGGAAGTCTTCCGCAATCCGGACAAGCACACCCTCAAGGAAGCTCAGGATTGGTCCAACCGCATCTACCACATCTCCCAGGCCATTTACGGCGGCGGCCAGCCCTCCGGTGAGGCCCATGCCCGCCTGAAGGAAGCCCTCGTACAGCGCGGCATCTTCAAGAGTGGCCTCATGCGTCGCCCGGTTCTGCCTCTCAACCAGGAGGAGAAGGACTGGATCGCCCTCGGCCTCGAGCGCAGCCAGCTCCCCGCCGTCGACATGGAGCAGTACAAGTAAGATAATCCGTATACAACCCCCGTATAAAGGAATACTCCGATACCATCAGCGGGGCGCTGCCAGAGCGCGGCGCCTCGCTTTTTGCTGACTGTTTTGGAAAGGAAAACGACAATGAGCGAAGAAACAAAAGCGCATCTGATCGGCGAAGACGTTAAGAAGCTGCCGTTGAAAGATCTGCTCAAGCGCATCGGACCGGGCCTGATCGCCACCGGTATCGTTATCGGCCCCGGCGCAGTCACGACTGCCGCCATGCTGGGTGCCAACTACGGTTATGCCCTGATCTGGCTGATGTGGCCGATCATCTTCATGGGAATCACCTTCGTGATGACCACCAACTGGCTTGCCATTACCACCGGGATGCCCACGATCCATGCCATCCGCAAGTACTATGGCAAGGGCGGCGCCATCGTCGTCGGAATTGCACTGTTCCTGGCATGCCTGTTCTTCACCATGGGCAACATCTCCGGCACCGGTGCCGGCATGAATCTGGTCTTCGGAATCAACTGGAAGATCGGTTCTGCTATCATGATCGCGGTTGTGCTCTACACTTATTTTGCCAAGAACGTTTATAGCAAGGTTGAAAAGCTGATCACGGCCTGCATTATTATCATGATTCTGGCTTTTTACATCACGCTTTTTGGCGTAGGCGGCCCCAACGGCAAGGAATTTGCCGGCGGTCTCTTCGGCTTCAAAGTTCCGGAGGGCAGCCTTGGCACGGCACTTGCCTTCATCTCCACCAATGCTGCCATCACGACCGGTATCTACAACACGTACCTCGGCAAGGAGAAGAAATGGAAACAGGACGACCTGTTTAACGGCGTCATGCTGACCGACGCACTGGTCCACATGATCAGTGTGGTGCTCATCTCCGGTGCCATCATTCTCGTCGGCGCAATTGTTCTGCATCCGCAGGGCCTTTCCATCAAGGCTCCGGCCCAGCTGGCGCAGATGCTCGAGCCCATCATGGGACCGGTAGCCAAGTACATCATGGGCTTTGCCCTGCTCGGTGCCGGCTTCTCCTCCCTGTTGGCCAATACCCAGCGCGGTATGGTGCTTCTGGGTGCCGGTATTGAAAAAGAATTCGGCCTCGAAAGCAAGTTCATCCGCTACGGCTGCCTGGCCTGCCTGGTGTTTGCCATGGCCATCTGCTATAGCTTCAACGGATCTCCGACTCAGCTGATCCTGATCGCGAACATCGCGACCTCCATCGCTACCCCGGTGGGCGGACTGTTCGTGCTGCTGCTCATCTGGCGCAAGGACGTCAACGAGGGCTACAAGGCCCCCACGGCCCTGCGGATCTGCATGACCATCAGCTATATCTTCGTGCTGATTATGACGGTCTCTGCCTTCCAGAAGACCATCATCCCCGGTATCATGAAGCTCTTTGCCTGAGTCAAAAGAAATACAAGGAAACCCCGGGGCAGACGACCCGGGGTCTTTGATCGGTAATCACGGAAGGAGAAAGGCAGAAAATGATCGGACAAATACTTCTGCTCTCTGCTGCTTCAATGGCGGGCGGACTGATACAGGGCACCTGTGGCTTCGGCTGCGGAATTCTGGCCATGCTGGGATTTTCATCTGTTCTGCCCGTCAACCAGGCGGCGGCAGTGACATCGGTCATCAACTTCGGAGTCACATTTCCGACGATGCTGCGATACCGAAAGCACCTGACCATACGGAAGATTGTGATTCCGTTTTTGGTCTATACGGTTACCTCCATTTTGATCATCCGGGTCTCGATGAATCTGGACGCAAAACTGCTCAAACGCATCTTCGGAGGCTTTCTCCTTGCGCTGAGCATCTACCATTTTACATTTTCGGGAAAACAGCCGACGAACTGGACTCCGGCACTCTCAGCCATGGCGTTCATCATCTCCGGACTCGGCAGCGGACTGTTCGCGGTGGGCGGGCCGCTGATGGTACTGTACTTCCTGGGCCATACGGACAGAACCGAGGAGTACCTGGCAGATACACAGATGATTTTTGTCATCAACGCCGCGCCGACGCTGTTTATGAGGATCCGAAACGGTCTTCTCACCACAGAGCATATCCCATATCTGATTCCTGGCCTGACCGGTGTGCTGATCGGGTTTTGGCTGGCAGGAAAGATCGTTGGGAAGATCGACAAGCCGAAACTGACAAAGCTTGTCTACACCGCGGTCGGAATCAGCGGATTCCTGTATCTGCTGGGATTATAAGATAATGCTGGTCGTTTTCCTCGGCGTTTCTGATTCTGACATATGCATTGGCCCGCAGTGGAGATCACACTCCTCGCTGCGGGCCGGCTGATATCGCTTCATGCTTGAGGATATCGGGTGTAACAACAGAAACGTCTCTCTGTCACAATCATTTACTAGCTAATAGGAACATCATAACGTCCGCCGCAAGCACAATCAAGTCCATAGGGTCCTTCTCTGTTGCAACTACCGCATCGAAATACGCGTGGGATAAGATTACCGCCACTGACCATGTTCAGCTCGTCGTCGGTCAGCGGCATGCCGGCCTGCTCGATGAGACTCTCTTTATTGGTGGTTTCTTCCACCTGTTTCTTCAGATTACCGTTCAGCTTCATAGCGTTTCTCACTCCTTTTTTAAATTATTGTTTTAACGAAAAGGATACCATAAGATTACCTTTAGAACGATATATAATTATTGCACAGAATGCCTGTGTTTGCAAGAATAAACAGCGTCCCGAAACGGATTCATTCACGTTTCGGGACGGCGAAATATTCTATGTTATTCAGTTTCTATTTCGTGGCTTATGCCGCCAGTGCTTCGGCTGCGCCTTCTTTTCTCTGGGTGTTGGCAGCCATGACAAGAAGGGCGTTGATGGCCACACTCACGATGGCAGAGACAGGAGAACCTCCGCCAACGATCGCCCAGGTCAGGTTGATCGCTGCGAGCACCAGGCTGATGATGGCGAATACAAACGCGGGCTGTGCTTTGCTCGGGTCCTTAGCCGCACGGCGGGACAGAATTCCTTCCGCGAGGGAAAAGCAGCCCATGACGAGCATCGCACCACCGGCCACAAGCACGAGGGAACCGGATACGCCGGCTTCGACCTGGTCCATGGGAATTGCCCCGGAGGCCATAAGACCGCCGCCCGTAAGGGCAAGGACGCTGCCGAGGAGGACCAATACACCTAAAACGATATCTATGATTCCGAAAACTTTCAGAATGCTCTTGCTGGTTTGAACTGTCATTTTTTTATCTCCTTTTCTTTTTTGATTTTTATTTTCGGGACCTGTCGGCCTCTGTTTTTTGTTTACGGCCGCATTATAATATAGACACAATCACAAAAGTGTCACATGAAAAGGATATGTTTTACACACCCGATTTCATATCTATCGAATATTAGACAAGAGCTTGTCCATCTCATATAATCTCTTGCATATTCAGGCGGTCAATTCGCCGTTTATAAAGGAGGCAGTAAGATGGATATGTCAGTATGGTTCCTGGTCGGTGCGATTTTGGTTTTCTTCATGCAGTGCGGGTTTGCCATGGTGGAGACAGGCTTTACCCGCGCGAAAAACGCCGGAAACATCATCATGAAGAACCTGATGGACTTTTGCATCGGGACCGTTGTCTTTATCTTTGTCGGTTACGGTCTGATGATGGGTGAGCACGGATCCATGGGGCTCATCGGGAAGCCGGAATGGGGCATGTTCCGGGATTTTGAAGGCTTCAACTGGTCCTCTTTTGTGTTCCAGCTGGTTTTCTGCGCAACGGCTGCCACCATCGTATCCGGTGCGATGGCGGAACGCACAAAATTTTCCGCATACTGTCTGTATTCCGCGATCATCAGCCTGATTGTGTATCCCATTGAAGCCGGATGGGTATGGGGAGGAGGCTGGCTCAGCCGCCTCCGGTTCATTGATTTTGCCGGTTCCTGTGTCATCCACATGGTTGGCGGCTTGTCCGCGCTGGTCGGCGCCATCATCCTCGGGCCCCGGATCGGGAAGTATACGAAGACCCCCGACGGACGCATCTCTTCAAACGCCATTCCCGGACACTCTGTTACCCTCGGGGCACTGGGCTGTTTCATTCTGTGGTTTGCCTGGTACGGTTTCAACGGCGCGGCTGCAGCGGACGTGAAAGAGATGGCAAGAATTTTCGGTACGACGACCATTGCACCTGCCGTGGCGACCGTGACCTGTATGCTCTTCACCTGGAAGAAGAACGGGAAACCGGATGTCTCCATGTGTCTGAACGCGTCTCTTGCGGGACTGGTTGCCATCACCGCGGGCTGCGCAAGCGTGGATGCAGTGGGCGCTTTTGCCATCGGCATCGTTTCAGGGATTCTCGTGGATCTGACCGTGGAAATCCTGGATATCCGCTTTCATGTGGATGACCCTGTCGGCGCAGTGGCGGTACACTGTGTCAACGGAATCTGGGGAACGGTTGCCGTCGGGCTCTTTGCCTGCAACGAGGCCTACGGTACAAAGGGGCTTTTCTACGGAGGCGGTTTTCGCCAGCTGGGCGTACAGTGTCTCGGAGTGCTGACCGTGGGGACGTATACGGTGCTGTGTATGATTCTGGTCTTCCGGATGATCCGGGCAACAGTCGGTCTGCGCGCAAGTGCGGAGGAGGAAATTGAGGGACTGGACGTTACCGAGCACGGTCTCACCAGCGCCTATGCCGACTTTCTCCCAATTGAGTCTACACTCGGTGTTCACTCCGACGGTCCGGTAGACACCAGCGGACTGGCGCCGTTCCCGCTGGAACTTTCCTCCGGCCTGAAAGAGACACCCATCGGCAAAAAACGCTATACGCTTGTTCGAATCCTGTGCGATGAAGAGCGCTTTGGTACCCTGCGTGATACGATGGCATCTATCGGTGTGACCGGCATGACGGTCACGAACGTCATGGGCTGCGGTACACAGAAAGGGAAAGCCGGTCAATACCGTGGAATTGAAATGAGCATGCATCTGATTCCGAAGCTTCAGGTTGACATTGTTGTGTCCAAAGTGGATCCGGAGCTTGTCGTGGCAGCGGCGAACGCGGCGCTGCATACCGGTGAAATCGGAGACGGGAAAATCTTTGTCTATGACGTGGAGGATGTTGTCCGCATCCGAACCGGAGAATCCGGTTACGATGCCCTGCAAATTACCGGTGTCTGACTTGCGTCGCTGTCTCAGACCGGCAGAGGGACGCTTAATGCGTGTGACGGCTGCCAAACGATGTCACTCATGCATTTCGTGTGCGGTTTTGCGGCATGGGCGTTCTTTTCCTGAATGATGATGAATTCTTCAGAAACATCGATTTCGCCTTGGAACTACGCCCATAAAGTCTGAACCGGAGCAGAAACGGGATTGTGACCCGATCTGCTCCGGTTTTGCATTATCTGTCGCTCTTATTTTGTCAGCGCGTTTTGTTTCCCTGACACGGCATCACACCGCGCGGCCGGCATCATTGCCGCCGCGGATCGCCAGCGCGATGTTGAACGGCGCCGCACAGTCGCCGATGGCATAGGTTTCCTCCACGGAAATCCCGTCCAGCAGGCTGGTATCCGGGAGCATATCCGCCGCGTTCACGATGGAGTCGCAGGGGATCTGGGTCTCGAGCCCGGTCTCCAGCACGACCGTCGCGATGCCGTCCTTCACGCTCTTGATGGAGGACTCCGGATACGCGTTGAAGCCGAGGGCATAGAGCGCCGTCGTCATCATGCGCTTTGCGTGCTGAGACTGCTGGATGTCCAGTTCGTCCGCGGTGTTGGGGGTCACCATGGTGACATGCTTCTTGTGCACCGTGAGCCAGAGCGCCGTGTCAAAGGCCTGCGCGTTGGAGCCGTAGACGATCACGTTGTCTCCGGTGTCGTCGAACATGAAGCGCTCAATGTCGATCACGGGAACGTCGCCGTCCACCTCAAGGGTATCGCGGAGGCCGCCGGTGGCCAGGATGACGGCGTCGGGCGCTTCCTCTTCAATGAGCTCTTTGGTCACCTCGGTTCCGGTCTTCACGGTGACGCCGGTAACTTCAAGCTGACGGATCAGATACTTCTTCAGGTCCTGCAGGTTCTCATGCGGGCCCTTGACCATGGCGGCGAAGTCCAGCATGAAGCCGAGTGTTCCCCTCTTTTCATACAGCGTGACCTCGTGTCCGCGCAGAGCGGCCACACGCGCCGCTTCCATGCCGGCCGGGCCGCCGCCGATGACCATGACCTTTTTCTTGGTCTCCGCCTCGGGGATCTCATAGGTTGCCGGGCCGCCCTCACGCATGACTCTCTGGGTCAGCGCATTGACACGGCAGTAGCAGAACATGGCGTTCATTTCATTGGAGCCGGAATGGCAGTGCAGGCAGCGGGTGCAGGGCGCGATTTCGTCGATGCGTCCCCCCCGCAGCTTGTTGACGTATTCCATGTCCACCGTCAGCGGGCGGTTCATCAGGAAGAAGTCCAGCTTTCCGTCTTCCAGTGCCTTCTCGAAGAAGTCAGGCGCATGCGCGGGATCCATATAGGTCACCGCACCCACCGGGATGCCCAGTTCTTTCTTATAGCGTGCGGCGATGTCCAGCGCGATGCCGCAGCCGCTGGTGTTGCCGATTGCCGCGCCCTGGAAGTTGCGGCTGAAGTCATACTGCGTGCCGAAGCCGGTCGCGCCCTCGATCCCGTTGAGGATGAAGTACAGATCCGCGGCAAACTGGGCCACATGGTGGCCGAGGGGCCCGATGCGCAGGTGCATGGAGTCGCAGCCTGCCTTCTCAAAGAGCTTGGCCGCCGCAATTCCTTCCTCGATCATGAACGCTTTGGTATGCGGAGTTGTGACATCGGTGTCCAGGGTCATGATGGTCGGGTTGTTGGTGATGTTGTCGTTCTCTTCGATGCAGTCGATCAGGCACTGGACCGTCATATCCGGACAGTCTTCCTTCAGCTTGGTCAGAATCTCCGTGACAAAACGGGCTCTGTTTTCGATGCTCTTGCCGCCGTACTCATCCTCACGGGTGTTGTGGAAGCGGGAGAGGAAATGCGCCGGCATATTGAATCCCGCGCAGTTAAACTCGATGACCTTGAACCCCACACCGTAGAGACCTTCGGCGACCTGAATCATCCGGGCCTGTCTGGCGTGGATCTCCTCCACCGTCATCTCGTTCTCGCCCATGCCGAAACCGGAGACCTGATAGCCGAGGACCGCGCCGTACTCCGCGCAGCCCTTGACCAGCTTGTCCAGGTACTCCAGGGTCTCCGCGTCATACTCGCCGCTCTCGGGGATCTCGAGGAAGTCGATCGTCTCGACGAAAATCAGCTCCACACCGCCCTTGGCGAGGTTGAAGTAATACTGGAGCAGTTCGTCGGTCTTGCCGGCCAGGTAAGCCGCGGAACCGGCCGCGGATTTCACCATGCGGTGATTCAGGCTGACCTTTCCGATCTTGAAGGGGGAGAACAGCGTCTTGAGTTCCAGATCAGCGGTGCGGTATTCCGCCTCGTCCAGCTGCGGATTGAGATAGGCCTGGGGGATCTTGTCCAGCGCCTTGAGGGTTTCCGCCGGGGTCAGGGCTTCCCCTTCCGCCGACGCCGGAGCCGTAAAGCCCGGAAGTACGCTCATCGCGCCGACGCTGACCGCACCGGCCGTGATCCCTTTGAGGAAGTCTCTGCGTGAAAGTTTGCCTGCCATTGTGTTCTTCCTTTCTTTGTTAGATTTCATGCAGGTGATATTTGTATTGTAACATGACAGGCTTTCGATGACAAGAAAAAGCCGCTGAAAACTGCGGCTCACAGATTCCGGGCAGTCTCACATAGATATGGTCTTTTCTCTTTCCTGTTTTCCGCTTTTGTGGTATACTGGAAGCGGGATGAGGAAACTCACCTGAAACAAGCAAAATGTAAGGACGGCATATTGAATGAAACGCTTTTTTGTTCTTTTTCTGGCAGTATTGCTTCTCGCCGGCTGTGGAAAGACGGCTGTTTCCGCCGATCAGATCCGCGAGAACATCATTGACGAAGTGGTTTCCTACCACCCCGGGACAGCCGGAAGCTCTCTCAAGCAGGCGGCCGCGGCCGCGAATGTGCTCCGCTTCGCCACCCAGCAGAAGCTCAGCGGGAATGACTGCAAAGCCGCCTTTGAAAAGGCATGGGGCGAAACGGACAGTGCAGCGCAGGGATACTTTCGGGAAAATTACGGCGACTTGTCCCGGCTGATCGCAAGCGCTTTCTCCGATTATGATTCTGTCAGCGGCGTGTTTGAGGATGCCGGTGCCGGAGAGATCATGAAGACGGCCCTGGCCCAGGCCGATGCCGAGAAGGACTGGAACGCCCTGCATACGGTAATCGAAACTGTTTTGAGCAGGTCATAAGACCTGCTCCATCCCCTCTTGCCTGCTTTCGGTGTGTAACAGCAGCCCGGAATGAAATTCACATTCCGGGCTGCTGTATTTGTATGATATTGCAGGGGACTTCGCGCCGTTCAGCGTCTCAGCTTCTTCAGTCTTCCCAGTCTGACATTGCGCCGGCCCAGCGTCATGACCGCCAGCTTCTGACGGTTCTGATAGGCCAGATATCCGGTCAGCACCGCGCCCGCGCAGAATGACAGCGTCATCAGCGCAAAGGTCGCCTTTGTCCGCTTCACGGCTTTCTTTGCCTTCTTCTCTGCCTTCTTCCTGACAGCGCCGACACCGAAGATCCCGAGGGCGGCTTTCTTCATCAGCTTGATCAATTTCATGTCTCTCTACCTCCGTGGTTTATTTATCGTTTCTGCAGCGGCGGATCAGCTTCCACCGTATCGCGCTTATTCGACCGGGCCATTATACTTCAGGCACATCATGGTAATATCGTCGAACTGATCCTCTCCGTCCATAAACCGGTTGATATCTCCCATGACATTTGCCAGGATTTCATCCGGCTCCGCATCCGGCTCCTTGTTCAGCGATTCCAGCATACGCTCCGTTCCGAACAGCTCTTTCTCGCTGCTCGTCGCTTCCGTCACACCGTCCGTGTAGACGAAGATGCTGTCGCCGGGGCAGAGCTGGAACTCATGCTGCTTGAACTGTACGCCGTCCAGGGCCGCCAGAGCAAGAGAGTGGCGATAAAGGATCAGCTCATACTTCTCACCGCTCCGGCGCAGAACCGGATGCTCATGTCCGGCGTTTACGGCCACGCCTTTTCCGGTGGAAATCTCCAGCACCGCCAGCCACGCCGTCACAAAGAAGCCCAGCTCATTGCTCTCACAGAGCTGCCGGTTGACATTGGTAAGTGCCTCCGAAGGACTCTCGCCGCTCTGGATGCGGGACTTGATCAGCATGCGCGTCACCATCATAAACAGCGCTGCCGGAACTCCCTTTCCGGAGACATCCGCCATCACCAGGGCCACGTGGTCGTTGTCCACCATGAAGAAATCATAGAAGTCTCCGCCAACCTCCTTGGCGGGCTTCATGGTGGCAAAGAGGTTAAACTCATGCCGGTTGGGGAAGGGCGGGAAAAGTCTCGGCAGCTGGCTGCGCTGGATCGCATTGGCCATGGTAAGCTCGGCCCCGATCCGCTCTTTCTCCGCCGTAACGCGCTGCACCTGATCCACGTACTGCAGGGTCTTCGTCGAGAGTGTCGCGAAGGACTCCGCCAGGATTTCAATCTCATCCCCGGTGCGGTAATCATCCTCCATCATAAACTGCAGGTTTTTTCCGCCCAGTGAGCGCACCTTTTGGGTCATGGTCTCCAGCGGTTTCACGATCCGTTTGGAAACCGTAAGCGCTGCCGCGCTGCCCAAAACCAGAATCAGCAGAATCAGAATCAGGATGGTTTGCTTCGAGTGAGCCACTCCCTGGTTATAGCTGGCCGTCGCTTCGCTCAGGACGCTGTCAAACTGCTCCTGCATCATCACGGCGGGGCGCTCGGTAGCTGCCTTGTCCACCAGCGACACCACCGCCCAGCCCAGGGTCTCCACCGGCGCGCCGGCGAGATAGACCCGGTCGCCGTCCAGATCCAGCTCCCGGACTCCCGTCTTGCCGTTCAGGGCATCCCGTACAAAGGCCGCCAGATCCGTCTGCTCAGAGACTCTCAGGTCGGCAGCGTCCTCAGCAGTGCGGGCGCGGAGCGTGCCCTGGTTCTGAGGGGAGAACACCACATGGCCCTGATTGTTGATGATACAGGTGTAGTGCACAACATCCCCCGAGTTGGAAACCGCCTCTGCCATCTGGTCCAGAAACATGTCCGCCGCCGCAACGGCTACAAGGCGGCCGTTCTGCCGGATGGGAATGGTGCAGGTGATGCCGATTTCGCCGGTAAATACATCCTGCAGCACGTCTGTGAAGAAAATCGAATTGCTTTGTGCCGCCCCCACATACCACGGGCGCTCCCGAATGGGGATCGTGCGGATGTTTCCCTGCTCGTCGATCCTGGCGCCGGACTTGTCGTCGACGCACAGCATATAGCCTTCGGGCACCGCGATGTAGACGGAGCTGGTGCCTGCGTTGCGGTACAGGGCGGTCATCATGTCGGAAAGATTCGCCAGCAGGCCGAGCTTCTCCAAGGTTGCCGGATCTTCGGGCATGCTCCCCGTCTCACCCACAAGCTGCAGGGTGATTTCCCCGTCCATCGCGGCATCCGGGAGAGCAAAGGGGCGCGCCGGGTAGAGCTCGGGCGCCTGGAGCAGGGCTTCCGCGCTGTCTGCCAGAATCTGCACCGTGGAGGACAGCTTCGTAAAGAGATCATCCGCCAGCATTGCCGCCATCTCGGTCTTGGAGACAAGCGAGTCAGCCACAACCGCGTCCATTGTAGTGCCGGAGATCTCGGCGATGGCTTCTTTCTGCCGCTGATTTGTCTCCCCGGTAAGTGTTTTCAGGCTCGAAGTCTGATAGAGGATCACCGCGGTATACGCTGCCACCAGCAAAAGAATGGTAATCAGAACAAGATTGAAGACTTTCTGCTGAATGCCTCCGATTACCAGATTCTTGTATTTCTTCATAAGGACTCCTTCTCAGCGCCGGTATCGCCTTCCTGCTCGTTCCCGATGTTTCTGCGCACGGGAATCGGCCTGTTTATACAGTATAGCAGAATCTTCCCCTTGATTCAATTCCCTTTTTCCCGAGCCGGATGATTCTGCTCAGATTTCCGTCCGCACAAGGATGACGCCAAGCTCCGCCGCCATGTCCACCGCGGCCTTTGTATAATCGCTTGTCGTGTAGATATACGCCTCGTCGCAGCCGTAATAGTCCTTTGCGCTGTAAACCTCCTGTACGGCCTTCACCCCAACCGGGTGTCCCGGCGCATAGCGCTTGCACTGCACGCAGACGCGCCGCTCTCCGTCCATTGCCAGCACATCCGCCCCGAAATCCCCGCTCTTCGGTGTGGTATCCACGTCGGTAAATCCCTCCCGGCGCAGCTCCTCGGCCACATATTCCTCATATTCATAGGGGCTGAGGTTCAGGACATAGCTGTTTCGGAGCTTTTCCCGCTCCCGCCACTGCGCCCGCGCCTCTCTCCGCCGCTGCCGGCGGGCCCGAATCCGCTTCCGGTCGATGATCAGGAAGGTGATGACGGCCGTGATTCCCAGCAGGATTTCATAACTGTATTCTCCTTTCATGCCGCCGGATTCAAGCAGCCGGTGCACCGGCTGCTCCAGCACAAACGGAATGATGAGCAGCGCAAGGATTACCTGTGCCGCGGTACGGATCAGTTTCTTCATGGTTCCCACTCTTGGCTCTGTTCTTTCAAAATCTTCAAAGCCCGCGCCGGAGCCCCTTCGGGTTCCGGGACGCGGGCCTGCTTTCCTGCCTGGCAGGACAGATGCGGCGGTTTGCGTTATTTCTTATATCCCGTGGCAAAGTCCACCACGTTGCGCAGTTCTTTTCCTTCGAGGAAGGCGGCGAGATTTCCGGTCGCGATATCGACGATGCGCTCGAAGGTCTCCGGAAGGTGGAAGCCGCCCGAGATATGCGGGGTGATCACAAGGTTCTCCAGGCCCCAGAGCGGACTGTCGGCGGGCAGCGGTTCCACTTCCGCCACGTCCATCGCCGCGGCGGCGATCTTGTGCTCGCTCAGCGCCTGATACAGCACTTCCGAGGAGACCGCGTTGCCGCGCCCGCAGTTGATAAACAGAGCGCTGTCCTTCATTTTCTCGAAGCTCTCCGCGGTATAGATATAGCGGGTCGCTGCGGTGTTTGGCAGGACGGACATGATGACATCCGCTCTCGGCAGAACCGTGTCGAGATCCTGGGTCATAACCAGCTCATCCACGCACTCCGGCGGATTGGTGGCCCGGCGTTTGACGCCGATGACATAGGCGCCCATGGCCTTGACCAGTCGGGCATAGGCCTGCCCGATGTCTCCCAGACCGACGACGGCGACCGTGCAGTCGGACAGGGACCCGACCGTTCCGTGGTCGCTCCAGACGGCCTTCTTCTGCTCGTCGCGGTAGAGATAGAGCTTCTTCTGCAGCATCAGCGTCAGAGCAAACGCATGCTCGGAGACTGCCTTGGTATAGGCTCCCGTGGCGTTGGTCAGGACGGTTTTCGCGTTCAGGACGCCGGGAACGATGTAGGCGTCGGTTCCGGCGGATTCCAGCTGCAGCCATTCCAGATTCTCGGAAGCGCCGATCATCTCTGCCTTCGGGTTGCCGAAAATGACATTCGCACTGCGGATCATCTCTTCCGTCACCTGGTCCGGCCTGCTGTAGACGATATGGCAGCCCTTTCCGGCCGCTTCGATCTTCTCCTTGTGCCGCGCCTCGACGGGCATCAGTACCAGAACATTTTTCATGGCTTCTCTTCTCCTGCTGTATTAAGCGATCCGGATTTTGAAGACGACTTTCCGCACGTCGGAGGGTCCGCTCACCTGGCCCTTGACGCGGTGGGCATCCTGCGGAAAGGCCACCAGAAAGTCCCCGTGTCTCAGAATGATGCTCTGGTGCGCCGGGGCTTTATCCGTAAAGGCATAGAAGTCGTTCTCCGGCTTGCTTGCCGTCTCATCCGGGGTCAGCGTGGAGGTCTCGGCGATGTCCATCCGCTCTTCGCCGGAGAGGACCGCATGGATGTCCAGATACTTCTGATGCGCTTCGAAGAAGCCCTTCTCATCCGGCTGTGTCTCAAACAGGTTCAGCGTGGCATAGAGGTCGTTCCCTTCCATGTGGGTGGCCTCGGTTCCCACCGTGTTCATGAACTCGTCGTTCAGGTACTCCAGTGCCTTGTCCAGCATGGGGCAAATTCCGCGGTAGTCCGCGGCGTCTTTCAGTTTCGCAACAATCATGGTTTCTCTCCTCCGTTATTCTGTGATTTCGTACATGGCGACTTCGTCGGTTTCGCGGTTCGCCGCGATCAGGATATCCACGCCCGCGTCGTTGACGTAGTGCATCACGTTTGCGGGGCCTCTTCCTTCATCGATCAGCGTCATGCGGTAATCCGCCTTTTCGCGGTCATAGCGGACCGCCATCAGGTTCTTTTTCCCGGCACGGTGTCCGACGACGAAGGTCGGCTTCCCGGCGATGATACCGCCGCAGATCGCATGGGTAAAGGGTGCGTCTTCCTCAAAATGCCACACCGGGATATATGCTCCGTCTTTCCGGTGCCAGACCGAGATTTTCTCTCCGTGAAAGGGCGAGAGCGTGCAGAGCTCGTCCTCTCCGTCCCCGTCCAGGTCTACCAGCACCGCGTCGCTGACCGGGCAGTCCAGCAGCTGTTCTTCCTTCCAGCTCCCCTCCGGCGTCTCCGGCGGTGTCAGGCGCCAGACCCCCTCGTCCGCCGCGATCAGGCTCGCCGGGATACCGTTCCGGTCACAGCGGGTATAGCCGTGATTGCGGTGCAGACCGTCCTTCAGGACATGAAGCTCCAGGGGATGCTCCTCACTGAAGCCGCTCAGGTCTTCCGGCAGAATCGCCGTATAGACTTTCCCGGGATAGCTCCAGTCTCCTTCCGGAAAGTCCTGACCCGACTTGACCGTGCAGACGATGAGCCAGTTCACCCCGCCCCGGGAGAGGATGTCAAAGCGGTGGACATGCGGGATGTTGGTCAGGGTGTGCATCTCCCAGTCGCCCTTTGCCCTCGGTGTCACCACCACCAGCTTTGCCTCCAGCGACTCATCCGGCGAATAGAACTTTGCCGTGGACAGGAGCTGTCCGTCTGTGCCCGGGACCTGAACCATGGTCATAACGCCGCCCGGTTCCGTCCAGAGCGTATCCTGCAGTGTTCCGTCCTGATCAAAGAGATAACAGGGATCCGCCTTC
>JAGAFT010000098.1 GCA_017627975.1 Oscillospiraceae bacterium | reverse complement strand
GACGACATCACCCAGGGTCTTCCCCGTGTCGAAGAACTGTTTGAGGCGCGCAAGCCCAAGAAGATGTCGGTCCTGTCCGAAATCTCCGGTACGGTCACCATTGAAGAAGCCAAGAAGGGCGTCATGTACTCCCTCACCGTGGTGAACGAGGAAGAGGGCGAGACCAAGGTCTATATGGTACCGCACAACGCCGGTATCCAGGTCCATAACGGCGACCACGTCGACCGCGGCCAGGCGCTGACCTCCGGTGCGCTGAATCCGCATGACGTGCTCCGCATCCGCGGCATCAACGACGACGAGTTCGGCCGCCAGGGCGTCCGCAGCTACATCACCAGCGAGGTCCAGAAGGTGTACCGTCAGCAGGGCGTCGATATCAACGACAAGCACATCGAAGTCATCGTGCGTCAGATGATGCGCAAGGGCCGCGTGGAAGAAGCCGGCAGCACCGATCTGCTCAGCGGCGCGACGGTGGATATCTCCATCGTGAAGGATGCCAACCGCAAGATCCGCGAGCGCATCGCCAACGGGGAAGAAGGCCTTACCGAGGCCACCTACACCCAGCTGCTCATGGGCATCACGAAGGCCTCTCTGGCCACGGACAGCTTCCTGTCCGCCGCCTCCTGCCCGGAGCCCACCCGCGTTCTCACCGATGCCGCCATCAAGGGCAAGGTGGACCACCTGGTCGGCCTGAAGGAGAACGTCATCATCGGCAAGCTGATCCCTGCAGGCTCCGGCCTGTCCGTCTACCGCGACTTCAAGGAAGAGACCGACGAGACCATCGCCTCCGAGGCGGAGGAATACGTCGACCTCACCAAGCTGGTCAACAAGACCAACGCGCTCTAAGCCGAAGAACTGACAACATCATAAAAATCAGCAGCCCCGTGAGTGATTCACTCACGGGGCTGTGCTGTATCCGGATGAGAGGGACAGGTGCTGCCGCTCAGTCCGGATCGCTGTATTTTTCAAATACCGGTTCGATGAGAAAACTGGAAAGCCAGGAGGCGAGGCCGGGGACGAAGAAGACAAAGAAATAGTTTTGGGAGAAGGCCGCGATCCCGAGCCCAAGCAGCAGCGCCATCAGAGCGGAGCGCAGAATGTTGCCGAGGGAAATCCGAAGCGCGGTCCGGTTCAGGGCGGCAAAGCCGAAGGTGAAACGCGACAGGAGCGGGAAAACCCAGCTCAGAATGCAGAGCAGCAGATACAGCAGCAACAGAAAGACCACACTCCAGGCGGTAACGACCTGACCGTCCGGACCGGCGCCGGCAAGCAGACGGTACAGAAAGACGAGGAGCCCCGCGACGGCGCCCCAGAGCAGCGTCGTCAGGCAGCCGGTCTTCAGCTCCCGGCGGAAGGTGCCGAAGAAGCGCGGAAACAGATCGGATTCTTTGCGGCGCATGTTATGGGCGACCGCATCGTAAAGTGCCGTGGAGGCTGCACCCAGAGTGATTACCGGGATGGAACAGAGCGTCCAGAGCAGACTCAGGGAGACGATTTCACCGAGCCAGCTGAAAAACCGCCAGATCCCGGTCTCAGGGTTAAAGAAGCGGCGGCCCATCAGGAGAGAAGGGTGGGAACCAGTTCCGCCAGCTTCTCGGCCAGCTGACGGTGTCCTTTCCCGGTCAGGTGCATGCAGTCCAGCCTGTTGAACTCCGCCACACCCTCCGCATCGAGAAAGGCACAGTGCTGCGCCTCCGCCATCGGGCGGAGATATTTCGCGAGTTCCCGGGACTTCTCCGGGCAGCCGAGACCCATGGCGTCGCCCTCCGGACGGAGGTAGAGACCGTCGCCGATGTGCGGCGGGCAGACGACCAGAATATTGGGCCTGCCGCCGCGCCAGGCCATGACGCTTTTGGCCTTCATGACAAGGCGCTCCATTCCGAGGGAGATGCAGGCGGCGCTCACGCCGAGACGCTCCTTGGTGTCGTTGGTGCCGAGCATGATGATCAGCAGATCCACCGGCTCATGGCTCATGAGGGTGGAGTAGATCACGTCCAGGCCGGACATGCATTCGTGCAGCGGATCGTCAAAGACCGTGGTGCGGCCGGAAAGACCTTCTTCAATCACCAGATAGTCTTCTCCCAGCGCTCTTTGCAGCAGGCAGGTCCAGCGTTCGTCCTCATTGAAGCGGTCGCCGCCGTCGGCACAGTCCTTCGGGTCGGCGCAGTAGCCGTGGGTATTGGAATCGCCGAAGCAGACGATGTGTTTTTTCATTTCACGACCTCCGGAAGCGAGGCTGCGACGGCGGACTGGCCGACACGGCGGAATTTTTCATCCGGAAGCGCAAGGCGCAGCTTCCCGGAGAGCGCGGGATATTCATCCGCCAGGACCGCTTTGCAGGTATCGAGCAGGACATCGCCGCCCTTCCCGGACATGACGCGGCCGAGAAGAAGGAGATTCTCACAGCCATACAGGGTGTTGTAGTAATACAGCGTGTGGGCCAGATAGCAGCCGATGCTGCGGTAAACCCTGGCGGCGCGTTCATCGCCCTCCTCCATGAGCTTCTGGACGACCTTGAGCTTCTCGGCGGGGGAGAGGGAGGCATCCAGCTCAATCCCGGCGGCGGGGGCCAGCTTGATAACGCCGTCCTGGGAGAAGTACTTCACGCCGCAGCCGATGTCGCCGCTCCACTCATCCTCCATGGCGGCGGGGTTGGCGTCCACCGGGACGAAGGCAAGTTCATTCAGCCAGCCGGTGATGCGCCCCTGGGCGTCGACAAAGCCGACGGCTTCGCTGGTGCCCATGGCGATGCCAAGCACGTTGTTGGCATCCAGGCTCATGGCCCCGGCCAGGGCGGTGACATCGCCGTCGTTGATGACGGAGAAGGGAATATCCGGGCCGAAGGTGTCGGTGATGGCACGGATATAAATATCCTTGACCTTCTTTTCATAAAGCTCCTGAGGAACCTTCAGGAACAGAGAGGCGTTCATGGTGCGGTTGTTGATATAGATACCGGCGGAGGAGACGCCGACCGCATCCACGCGGGGAAGATGTTCGGCGGCGGATTTCAGCGCGGCCACGATGCCGTCATAGTGATAATCCGGATCCGCGGTGGTCTTCGGGAACCAGACGACCTCCTCGGAATAGACCGGCTCCCCGTCGATCACGGCGGAAACCTTGCGGTCGCTTCCGCCGGCGTCAAAACCGATCCTGCAGCCGTCCAGATGCCCGCCGATGGCCTTGGGCTCGTCATGGGGTTCCGGAAGCCGATCGACGGAAACCACCTCGAAAGGATGCTCAAAGACCTTGGCCATGAAGTCGGCGTCAAACGCCTGCTGACCTCCCTCTCGGTAGGTGTCCTTCAGATATGCGCAGATCTCTTCATCCCCGCAGACAAGAACCCGGAAACCGCCCTTCATCCAGAGAAGGGTTTTGACAAGGCGCTCAATATAATAGCGGTCGGCGTCCGCCATCTCCGCGGTGCCGTGGATGAACGTGCGGACAGAGGCCATCTGACCGCCGGCACGCTCGACGGCGATACCGATGGGCTTTTTGGCATCGGCAAGAAAGGCATCGTTAAAACGCTGCAGCGGGTAAAAATCCGGGTCCAGCTCGGGAATGTTCTTCAGATTGACTTCAATTCCGTATCGGTTCATCAGGATCCCTCCGGTTCAGAAATAATATTGAAAGACGCAGTGCCGGCCGCAGGGCGAAAACAAAGGCTCCGCCTCATGCGGTCCGATAGATGCGCTGCTGCGGTCATTATAGCATCTCTTTGTGAGTCTGTCATCCTCTTTTTGAACGGAAATTTCAAATAATATTTCTGTTGAAATTTTCTTTCATTGCTGGTACACTGTAAAGCATGAGAAGATCCTATCTGATCAGAAGTCAGAGCTGCGATATACTTTTTAATAAGGAGCGGATAAGAACGATGGATGAAAGCACGAAGAAAAAACTGCTGGAGAGCAGAGCCTGGATCCGGGAGGAGCTGGAGCGCTGCACGGAATTCTGGCTGAAAAACGGCATGGACCCCGTCAACGGCGGTGTGTATACCTGCCTTGACCGCGAGGGAAAGGTTTTCTCCACGGACAAGAGCGTGTGGATGCAGGGACGCTGCGGCTGGATCTTTTCCTGGCTGTGCCATCTTTACGGTGCGAAGGACGAGTGGCTGCAGGCGGCGAAGAGCTGCCTGGACTTTATGGAAGCCCACTGCATCAACCGTGAGGCGGGCGATCGCATGTATTTCACCGTGACCGCGGACGGAAAGCCGCTGCGTCAGAGAAGGTACTGCTTCTCCGAGGCCTTCTATGCCATGGCGAACGCGGAATACTACGGTGTCACCGGAGAGAAGGAATGCCTTTTCCGCGCCCGCAGAGCCTACGATCTCTACTGGAACCTCAACCACGGCATGCCGGATCCCACGGGCCTCGGCCCGAAGACCGTTCCGGAGACCCGCAGCGGCAGAGCCTTCGGCATCCCGATGATCTATCTGAATGTGACTTCCGTGCTGATGCGGGTCGACCCGGAGCAGAAGGCGCTGTACGAAGAAAGGGCGGCCTCCTGCGTGGAGGACATTTTCCGCTATCATGTGAAGGACGACCTGGGCTGTATCCTGGAGAACGTCGGCCCCGAAGGGGAAGCGCGTCTGGATGTGACCGAGGGCAGGATCGTCAATCCGGGCCACGATATCGAAGGCGTCTGGTTCCTGCTTGAGCACGCCAAACGCACCGGAGACGTGGACCTGGTGGAGAAGGCGGAGACCATCTTCAACCGTGCCATCAACGCCGGCTGGGACAAGGAATACGGCGGACTGCTGTACTTTATCGACTGCCTGGGCAGACCGCCCGAGGCCTATGAGCATGACATGAAGCTCTGGTGGCCGCATGACGAGATTCTGATCTCCTCGATGATGCTTTACCGGGATACCGGAAAGAAGGAGTATCTCGACTGGTTCTTCAAGACGCTGGACTACTGCCGCACGTACTTCTCGGATCCGGCATACGGCGAGTGGTACGGCTATCTGCGGCGTGACGGTAAGCCGACAGAGCCGCCCTGCAAGGGTTCCACGTTCAAAGGCCCCTTCCATCTGCCGCGCATGCTGAGCATGGTTGACGTGATGATGGGAGAGCTTCCGGAACTGAAGTAAGGAGGAAGCGGGATGCCTCTGAGCAGCGTCAATGTCATCGACAAGATCAGCGAGGAATACTATGACCTGACAACAGCGGAGAAAAAGGCCGCGGACTATGTGCTGCGCCATCCGCGGGAGAGCCAGTTTCTCTCCATTGCCGAACTTGCAGAGGAGAGCGGCGTGGCGGAGGCAACCATCTCGCGCTTCTGCCGCAGGCTTGGATACAAGGGGTACAACGCCTTTAAGCTGGCGATTGCCAATTCCACTGCACGGCAGCGTTCCGGAACGGAGGATCTTTCCGGGCAGATTGAGCTGTCCGACAGTCTGGAGGACATGTGCCGCAAGCTGTATTCCGCGGATATGGCGGCGATGACAGAAACCCTGAATCTCATCAACCCCGATCAGATCCGGACGGCAGTCCGGCTCCTGGCCAACGCGGATAAAGTCCTGTGTATGGGCCAGGGAGGGTCTATGGTGATGGCCGAAGAGGCAGCGCATCTTTTCTCCACCGTGAGCGGAAAGTTCTTCCCGGTGAAGGATTCGCACATGCAGATCATTGCGACCGCGAATCTGAGCCAACAGGATGTCCTGTTGTTCTTTTCCTACTCCGGGGCCACGCGCGACCTGCTGGAAGCGCTTGCCGTGGCACGGGAGCAGCGGGCACGGATCATTCTTGTGACCCGCTTTGCGAGATCGCCGGGAGCGGAATATGCGGATCTCGTTCTGTGCTGCGGTTCGAACGAGGGACCGCTTCAGCTCAGCTCTGTCCCGGCAAAGATCGCCCAGCTTTTCCT
Organism: Oscillospiraceae bacterium; assembly: GCA_017627975.1. Next base: position 9,432 of record JAGAFT010000098.1, on the reverse strand, counting down.
GCTGGACGTGCTGTTTTCCGAATACTGCCGGCAGGATCTGGACCGCTGCAGTGCCGCGCGGGAGCGGGTGGCATCCGCCCTGGCGGAGAAACATCTGTAATCAAACTGAAATGACGAAGAGACTGAAAATAAATTTCAGATTCTTCGTCATTTTGCATAGAAGGAGCAGATGATTTTTGTGAAAAGTGTAAAAATAATTTTCAGAAGCGGTAAAAACTGAAAAAAAGTTTCAAATAGTGATTGACAATCGGCTGTCTCTCAGGTAAAATCAGAATCAACAGAGGACGGATCAGGACGCAGTGACGTCTGTCTCCGTCGGAAAAGACGGCCGTTCTTCCCCGGATTATTACACGCGGCTGCGTGCGATAATAAACCGTATCAATAATTTTTTAAGGAGGAAACCCATGAAAAAGAAACTCGCACTTCTGCTGGCCCTGGTGATGATCGTTGCGCTGGCAGTCCCCGTCTCCGCTTCTGCGGAGCCGGCCGAGTCCATCACCCTGTGGACCTACCCCATCGGCAACTGGGGTGACGAAGCCACGGTCAAAGAGCTGACCGACGCCTTCACCGCGGAAACCGGTATCGCAGTCACGGTTGAGTACCTGACCTATGCCGACGGCGACGACAAAGTCAACACCGCCATCACCGCCAAGCAGGCTCCCGACCTGATCATGGAAGGACCCGAGCGTCTTGTCTCCAACTGGGGCGCCAACGGCTACATGGTCGACATCAGCGATCTGTTTGACGACACCGACAAGAGCGAAATCAACGCTGCTGCCCTCAAGGCCTGCTTCGCTCCCGACGGCGCCGCCTATGAGTATCCGCTGGTCATGACCGCCCACTGCATGGCGGTGAACGTCAAGGCGCTGGAAGAAGCCGGCGTGAAAGATCTTGTCGATCTCGAGAACCACACCTGGACCACCGAGCAGTTCTTCGAAGTCGTGAAGGCCCTCAACGAGACCTACGGCATTGTCGGCGCGGTCTACTGCAACGGCCAGGGCGGCGACCAGGGCACCCGTGCACTGGTGAACAACCTCTACGGCGGCACCTTCACCAATGAAGAGCACACCGCCTACACCTGGGATAACGAGAAGAACATTGAGGCGCTCAAGGCTCTCTATGACACGGAAGGCATCGACTATGACCCGTCCATCGTCGGCGGCGACGAGATTGCCAACTTCTACAACGGCATCTTCAAAATGGCCTTCTGCTGGAACATTGCACAGCAGCTCAACCCGAACTCTGCCGGCACCGGCGCAGGCCTCACTATGAGCGGCGATGAGATCGGCTTCATGGCTTTCCCGTCTCAGGACGGCGTGGCTGCTCTGCAGGGCGGCATCTGGGGCTTCGGCATCTTCAACAACGGCGACGACGCCAAGATCGAAGCGGCCAAGACCTTCATCAAGTACATGTGCGACAGCGAGCATACCGCGGACGCCGTTCGCGCCTCCAACTTCTTCGCGGCCCGCTCCGCGGCCGAGGGCACGGACCTCTCCGGCGTCTGGGCTGACAACGAGATCATGAACGAGTACACCAAGCTCATGCCGATGCTGGGTGACTACTATCAGGTTACCACCGGCTGGGCCGCTGCCCGTACCGCATGGTGGAACATGCTCCAGCAGGTCGGTGCCAGCGACGGCAGTGTCGAAGCCATCACGGCTGCGGTCAACGACTTCTGCGGCCAGGCCAACGCCGCGGCTGCAGGCTGATTTCATCCCTGAACAAACCTGAGCCTGAAATGGGTTGCGCACCCCCTGCCGCATGCGCGGCAGGGGGTGTGTTCTCCGATATCACAGGTATGAGCGGCCTTTGGCGGCTTCATACATCATGATTCATGTGAGGTGCAGAGAATGACACAAACCATGAGCCCGGCACTGCGGCGCAGAGAGACCATCTCCGGTTATCTGTTTCTGCTGCCCAGCCTGGTCTTCTTTGTTGGCTTCGTCGTTGTGCCGATGGTGATGTGCGTCATCACAAGCTTCTTCGACGCGAATATGAATGCCAATACGCCCGACGTGTTCATCGGGTTTGCAAACTACAAAGAACTCTGGCAGGACAGGGTCTTCCTGAAAGCATTGAGAAACACCTTTATCATCGTGCTGGTCAGCGTCCCTGTTGTCTGCATTTTCTCGCTGTGGGTTGCATCCGCCATCTATCAGATGAAAGAGTTCGCGCTCAGCTTCTACCGGGTGGTCTTCTACCTCCCGGTGGTCACCGGATCCGTCGCGGTTACGGTGGTATGGAAGTGGATGTATAACAACTACTACGGCATCTTCAACTATCTTCTGAAGGGCGCCGGCGTCATCTCCAAGAACATCAACTGGCTCGGTGACCCGAAGTACGCGCTGGGCTGCATCATTATCATCCTGCTGACGACCTCCGTCGGCCAGCCCATCGTCCTCTATGTGTCGGCGCTCTCCAACGTGGATTCGACGCTGGTAGAGGCGGCGGAAGTGGACGGCGCGACGAATCTGCAGGTCTTCTGGCGGATCAAATGGCCGCAGATCATGCCGACCACGCTGTATATTCTGGTGATTACGACCATCAACTCCTTCCAGTGCTTTGCGCTGATCCAGCTGCTGACCAGCGGCGGACCGAACTACGCGACAGAGACCGTCATGTACTACATCTACTATACGGCGTTCAAACTGTACCGCTTCGGGTACGGCAACGCGATGGGCGTGGTTCTGGCCATCTTTATCGCCCTGCTGTCGGCGCTGCAGTTCCGCCTGGCAAAAGAAAGCTGAGGTGACGGAAAATGACGAGCAAAGACAATGGCAGAAGCATGGGCTACAAGATCTTCTCGGTCGTGGTCCTGATTATCCTCGCGTTTCTCTTCATCTTCCCGCTGTACTGGATTATCACCGGCGCGCTGAAGCCCCCTGCCGCCATCAACTCTCCCAAGCCGCAGTGGTGGCCGAGTGAGTTTACGCTTCGCAACTTCCAGGTGCTCTTCTCCAAGCGGAGCGCCCCCCTGTTCCAGTTCGGATCCATGGTGGGACCGACCGTTCCGGCGGCCATCCGCTGGATGGTAAACACGGTGTTCATGGCCGTTATGGCGATGATCCTGACCTGCATCACGGCGGCCATGGCGGGCTATGCCCTGGCGAAGAAGCGCTTTATCGGCAGATATCTGATCTTCAGCCTCATTGTGGCGGCCATGGCGCTGCCGAAGCAGGTTATCCTGATCCCGCTGATCCGGGAGATGAGTGCGCTCGGGCTGTATGACAACATCTGGGCGGTGATTTTCCCGACGGTCGGCTGGCCCTTCGGCGTATTCCTGATGAAGCAGTTTTCGGAGAGTATCCCCGGAGAAATGCTGGAAGCGGCGCGCATTGACGGCGCCAGCGAGTTCATGACCTTCACCAGCATCGTCGTTCCGATGATCAAGCCGGGCATCGGAGCGCTGGCCATCTTCACGTTTATCAACAGCTGGAACGACTACTTCATGCAGTTGATTATGCTGACCAGCAGTTCAAACCTCACCATTTCCCTCGGTATCGCAACCATGCAGGCGGAAAACTCCACCGACTACGGTCTGATCATGGCAGGCGCAGCCCTCGCGGCGGTCCCGATCATCATTGTCTTCCTGATCTTCCAGAAGTACTTTACCAAGGGAATCACGATGGGGGCTGTCAAAGGCTGAAGCACAGACTTGAGAACAATCTTTCTCCCCGCCACAGGCGGGGAGAAACACAGCCCCGGACATCCCGGCAGACTCTGCCGGGGGCTAATCTGCAGAAAACGGAGAAAGAATCGAATGAGAGAGAATCTGAACAAGTATCAGGGCATTTTCCCGGCGTTCTATGCCTGCTATGATGAAGCGGGGGCCGTATCGGCCGAAGCGACACGCGCGCTGACTGAGTATCTGATCGGCAAGGGCGTGCAGGGCCTGTATGTGGGCGGTTCGTCCGGCGAGTGCATCTACCAGTCCGTAGCGGAGCGGAAGCTTGTGCTTGAAAACGTCATGGCGGCCGCCAAAGGGCGCATTGTCGTCATCGCGCATGTGGCCTGCAACAATACGGCCGACAGCATGGAGCTGGCAGCGCACGCCGAAAGCCTCGGCGTCGACGCGATTGCGGCGATTCCGCCGATCTACTTCCATCTGCCGGATCGGGCGATGGCAAAGTACTGGAACGACATTTCGTCCGCGGCGCCGAACACCGACTTCATCATCTACAACATCCCCCAGCTGGCAGGCGTGGCGCTCTCGAGCAGCCTTCTTCGCACCATGCTGGAGAATCCGCGGGTTATCGGCGTGAAGAACTCCTCCATGCCCGTTCAGGATATCGAGATGTGGCGCGACGAAGGGGCCATTGTCTTCAACGGCCCGGATGAGCAGCTGCTTTCCGGTCTGGCGGCCGGCGCCGTCGGCGGCATCGGCGGGACCTATGCAGCCATGCCGGAGCTGTACCTGAAGATCTATGAACTGACCCAGGCGGGAAAAATCGCCGAGGCGAGAGAAATTCAGGACGCCTGCTGCCAGATGATTTATAAGATGTGCTCCGGTCAGGGCAACATGTATGCCATGATCAAGGCCATCATCCGCGAGATGGGCGGACCGGATGCCGGCGGCGTGCGCGCCCCGCTTTACCCGCTGCAGGAGAGTGATCTCCCCATCGCGAAGGAGACCGCGAAGCAGATTACGGAACTGATTGCAAAATACTGCTGACGGGTGCAGGATCGGAAAAATTCAGAAATGGCCTGATGATCAGGCCATTTCTGCTGTAAGGAGAATCCAGAATGAGATTTAAGAACGCAATGGTATTTCTGGCGGACGAGGGCTTTGTCCGTGCCGGATTTGCAGTTGAGAACGGCGTTTTCCATGAAATCCGAAAGGGAGAGGGACCGGAGGACGGCATCGATCTGCAGGGACAGTATGTGATCCCCGGCCTGATCGACATTCACACCCACGGAAACTCCGGGGCGGACTTCTCGGACGGAGACTATGAAGGCCTGAAAAAAATGGCACGGTATCTGGCGGAGAACGGCGTGACCGGCTTCGCGCCGGCGTCAATGACACTGCCCTACGAGGTGCTGGAGACCGCGTATCTCACGGCGAAGCGTCTGCGGGACGAGCAGCCGGAGGGCTGTGCGGCGCTGCTTGGTATCAACATGGAGGGCCCCTTCTTTTCCGAGAAGAAAAGGGCGCCCAGAACGGCGCCTATCTCCGGAATCCCGACTGGGAGGCCTTCCGGCATCTGTATGAAATCTCCGACGGGCTGATCCGGATCGCCGACCTGGCGCCGGAGCTTCCCGGCGCGGTGGAGTTCACCGAAAAAGCCTCGAAGCTCTGCACGGTATCGGTGGCACATACGGACGCAAGCTATGAAGAGGCCAGAGCGGTCTACGCGGCAGGCGCGACCCATCTGACCCATCTCTATAACGCCATGCCGGGGATTCATCACCGCAAACCCGGCGTCATCGGGGCGGCCTCGGAATGTGAGCAGGTCTGTGCCGAGCTGATCTGCGACGGCCAGCATGTCCATCCCAGTGCGGTCCGGATGGCGTTTTGCCTCTTCCCGGAGCGGATCTGCCTGATCTCGGACGCGCTGCGCTGCTGCGGCATGCCGGACGGCCAGTATACACTCGGCGGGCAGGATGTCTTCCTGAAGGACGGGATTGCCCGTCTGGAGGACGGGACCATCGCAGGCTCGGCGGCGACGCTGTATCAGTGCATGCAGAACGCGGTGCGCTTCGGTATTCCGCGGGACGAGGCCATCCGGTCGGCGACGATCCATCCGGCCATGCAGCTGGGCTGCGCAGACCGTGTCGGCTCCATCGCGGTCGGAAAACAGGCGGACTTCGTTATCTGCGATGCGGAGCTGAACCGGAAAGAGGTCTGGCTGCGCGGAGAAAAGTGCTGCTGACAGGGACGATAAAGCGAAGTTAACAGTTTGTTGATTTCCGGTTTAGAATTCGGGGATATAATACAGCCTGCGGTTTCGGCCGCAGGTTGTTTCTTTACGGGCGAACGAAGGATGAAAAAATGGATCTGAAACTGTTGAACGATAAAAAAACATCATGGGTATTCCGGGTGATCCGATGGCTGGTATGGCTCTTCTCGCCGAAGTATCAGCTGGAGGAAACAGAGAATCTGCCCGACGAACCCTGCGTGATCGTCGGAAACCACAGTCACATGTACGGCCCGATCATGGGCGAACTCTACACCCCGGTCAAGCACTATGTCTGGTGCGCGGGAGAGATGATGAAGCGGGAAGAGGTTGCGGCGTATGCCTATCGGGACTTCTGGTCCGGGAAACCGAAAGGAACCCGATGGTTCTTCCGGATTCTGAGCCATCTGATCACGCCGCTGGCGCTGTGTGTGTTCAACAATGCCCATACCATCGCGGTCTATCACGATACACGCCTGATCTCAACCTATCGGGAATCGATCGAGAAGCTGAAGGAAGGCTACAGCATGGTGATTTTCCCGGAATGCTACGACGAGCACAACAACATCGTGCATGGCTTCCAGGACAAGTTCATCGATCTTGCCCGTTTTTACTACAAAAAGACCGGAACTGAACTAAATTTCGTCCCAATGTATCTTGCACCGAAGCTGAAAAAAGCGTATTATGGGAAACCGATTCGCTTCCGTGCGGACGCGGACATCAAGACCGAGCGCAAGCGGATCTGCGGCGAACTGATGGACGCCATCACGGAGATGGCGGTGTCGCTGCCGGAGCATACGGTGATCCCGTATCCGAACATCTCTTCCCGACATTACGGGAAAAACATTCCTCTCGAGGTATATCATCATGAACAAGCTGAAGAAAAAACCGGTTGATTACAGTGGCTTCTCCCTGCGAAGGCTGAACGAGCCGCGCTTCTCGCATGTAAAGCTGCTGGGCGGCTGGATCTTTTACTTCATCATGTATTTTATCACGGAAAACCTGATCCCGCGGGAGGCCTGTCACCCGATCCACTGTGCGCTGGACGACATGATCCCGTTCAATGAATTCTTCCTGATCTTCTATGTGGGCTGGTACGCCTTCGTCTTTGGGGCCCTGGCTTATACCTTCTTCTATGATGTTGAGAATTTCAGAAAGCTTCAGATCTTTATCATCTGTACCCAGGTGATCGCCATGACCTGTTATGTGCTCTATCCCAGCCGCCAGGATCTGCGGCCGGAGGTCTTCGAGCGGGAAAACGTGCTCACGGCCCTGATGGCGTTTATCTACTCCTTCGACACCAGCACCGGGGTATGCCCGTCCCTGCATGTGGGCTACTCCCTGGGGATTGTCTCTGTGGCGCTGAAGGACCGCAGTCTTCCGCTGGGGTGGAAGATCGGCATCGGCGTGTTCGCATTTATGGTCTGCCTGGCGGTATGCTTCGTCAAGCAGCATTCGGCGCTGGACGTGTTCTGGGCGCTGCCGATGTGCCTGGTGGCGGAGATCATCACCTATGGCAAAGACTACTGGCTGCCGCGCCTCAAAAACGGGCAGGTCAGCAAACAGACCGTATGAATTGTACTCACCGGATGAAACGGATGAAGGGTCCGTTTCATCCGGCGTTTGATTTCCGGAAGACAAGGGAGGACACACCATGGAAGAAAACGAACTGCTGAAGCGGGCCGAGGAGCTCTGCCGACGGAGCGAGCGGAGCGGAAAACCGGCCGCCACCGCCTTCCTGACCCCGGCGGAACAGATGCTGCTGCGGGAGAAAATACACCCGGACCGGGGAACAAGAATGTGCTTCTACGGCGGCTATGAAGGCAGCGAGCGGAGCATCGCGGTGTTCCTTACGGAAGAGGATGCGGAGGAAGAGCCGAAGGAGTGGGGAGCCGGGCTGATCCGGGCTGTGCACTTCAAGGCGTTTTTCGGCGAACCGGGGCATCGGGATTATCTCGGGGCCCTTCTGGCCTCTGGCATTGTAAGAGACCGGCTCGGGGATATCCTGATCGACGGGGCCGAGACCACGGTGTTCTGCCTGCCGGGGATCTGCGGGCATCTGCTGACGGTGGACCGGATCGGAAGAGTCAGCGTAAAAGCGGAGGAAATACCGTTGGATGAGGTGAAGGTTCCGAAACGGGAAACCAAAAAGAAAAGCTTTTCGGTGATGAGCATGCGCCTGGACGCGGTGGCGGCGGGGATGTTCAACCTCTCCCGGACCGCCTGCGCCAAACAGATCAGCGAGGGAAACGTGAGCCTCAACTACAGCGTCTGTATGAAAACGGACGCTCCGGTGGGGGAGGGGGACGTGATCTCGCTGCGCGGCAAAGGAAAAGGAACGGTCAGCGGCCTGGGGGGCAATTCCCGGAAAGGGAGGCAGTTTGTCGAAGCGGAGATTCTGCTCTGAAGCTGCCGGGCCTTCAAAACCGGACCGGGAGGAAGAAACAAAGAAAACCAGACAACGAGGGGCTTGACGGAGAGGCCGCTTGCTGTTATCATCATACAACTACACAACATAGAGAAGAGACTGATTTATGAACCTGTTTCAGACCGTGGATATGCGGGTGGGCCATCCGGTTACCCAGATCGTCCGCTTTGCGATCCCGATGCTGCTGGGGAACATTGCCCAGCAGCTGTATAATACGGTAGACAGCATCATCGTCGGACGCTTTGTCGGCGACAACGCCCTGGCGGCGGTTGGCAGCGCGGGGCCGCTGCTGAACCTGATGCTGGTGCTGTTCATGGGCATCTCCGTGGGCGCGAGCATCATGGTTTCCCAGTATTTTGGCGCCGGCATGAAGGAAGACCTGGGCAAGACCATCGGCTGCTGCATTACGCTGACGGGGGTCGCGTCGCTGTTCATCATGATTGTCGGGCCGCTTTTGGCCGGACCGGTGCTTCGCCTGCTGAACACGCCGGAGAGCGTCATCGGCTGGTGCCAGTCGTACCTGACGATCATCTTCCTGGGCATCGCGGGCGGCGGATATTATAACATCATGAGCGGTGTCATGCGCGGCCTCGGCGACTCGGCTTCCGCGCTGGTCTATCTGCTGGTGGCAACCGGCGTGAACATCGTGCTGGATTATGTATTTGTGGCAAAGTTCGGCATGGGGGTTCCCGGCGTGGCCTGGGCGACCGTGATTGCGCAGGTCATCTCGGCCGTCCTCGCACTGCGGAAGATTGTGCGGATGACGGACCTTTTCCAGCTGAAAAAAGAATACCTCCGGCCGGAGAAGCGTTTTGTCAGCTCGCTTGTGCGGCTGGGCCTGCCCTCGGGGGTGACCCAGGCGATCTTCTCCATGTCGATGATCATTGTCCAGTCGCTGACGAACAGCTTCGGAGAGCAGTTCATCGCCGCCAACGTCATCGTCATGCGCATTGACGGCTTCGTCATGCTGCCGGCGTTTTCACTGGGCACTGCGATGACGACCTTTGCCGGCCAGAACATCGGCGCGGGAAAGATGGATCGGGTGCTGCAGGGGGCAAGACAGGGGACGCTGACCGCCATGGGAGTCTCGGCGGTGATTACGGCGCTGAT
>JAGAFT010000097.1 GCA_017627975.1 Oscillospiraceae bacterium | reverse complement strand
GCAAGCCCTATACCCAGCTTCGACGCACAGCGCTGTACGAGTAATCGATTGTCCAACCAGGGTCTCAGACCTTCAATATTGCAATCTCAAAGATTACTGCCTTTTAATTCATGACCCGGTCAGATCCTTCAACCCTTCTTTGCTTGTCCAAAGCTTACCTGCTTCGGCGTCATCGGTAAATGCTGCTACAAGTTTTATGAAGCCAACACTGCAAAAGGATAACACCGTGCCGCAACAAACGCAGCTTGTTGCGGCACGGTGCTGTTTTCTTTTATTTTATCTAATGCCAATCAGATGGTATCCAGATCTCCCAGCTCGCCATTGACGGCGGCCCGGATCATCTCGGTCAGTTCGGCATACTCGCCGTGCTGCTCCTTGTATTTCCGGAACGCGGTCTGCACATAGGCCTGCCGGATGGGACCGTATTCCCCGGTCAGGGCGCAGAACAGCTCTTTGGTATTCATCTCGGAAAGCGCTTTGTCCATGATCCTGTTCTCCTGTCTCTTTATAATGATATTGATTTGATAATTATCATACGCTTTCCGCGCTCTGTTTGTCAACAGAAACCGCTTCCGCTCCATCCGGAAGCAGCCCTGCTTCGTTTCTGTTGGAACGACCCCGAAAAAGTCCTTGACAAATCCCTTCCTTCGGCGCAAACTCAGGAAAAAGACAGAGGTGATTTCTATGAAAAAGACAAGCTTCGGAACCTTTTTTGAACTCGGCGGGCGCGGCGCCATGGAGGCTCTGACCCGGACCGGGCTGGACTATGTCATCATCGACACCGAACACGGCTGCCTCTCGGTCGAGACGACTGCGGACATGGTCCTTGCGGCGGAAAACGGCGGTCTTCTGCCCTATGTCCGCATCGGTGATACCCGCCGGCCTTACGTGCTGAGGATGCTGGACATCGGCGCCCGCGGCCTGATCGTCCCGAACATCCGCAGCGTCGAAGAGGTGCGTCAGCTGGTTGACGCCGCCAAGTTTCCACCCCTCGGCAACCGCGGCTACTGCCCGACCCGGATCAGCGGCTGGGGCGCGGATGAGTGGGCCAAGGACGCTTTCTCCTATATGGCCGCCTGCAACGAACGCTGCAAGGTCATCCCCCAGTGTGAAACCCGAGAAGCCCTGGAGCAGATTGAGGAAATCGCCGCACTGCCGGGCGTGGATGGAATCTTTGTCGGGCCCTGCGATCTCTCCATCGCCCTCGGCATTCCTCTCCAGTTTGATCACCCGATGCTGCTGGAGGCCTGCGAGCGTATTCTTGCCGCCTGCAAGGCCAACAACATCGAAGCACTGATCTTCGCCGGGAACATGAAGGATGCCAAAAAGTGGGCGCAGAAAGGCTTTGACAGTGTGGCCTACAGCCTGGATGCGGGTGTTCTCATCAATGCCTATCAGGCTCTGATCCGGGATTTCCGCTCTGACGACTGAACACAGAATCCCCCTGTCGTCTTCCGTTCCGGGAGAATGACAGGGGTTGTTTTTCCGAAAAAGCACGGGCTCCGAGGACTTCGGAGCCCGTTTTGTTTCAAAGCCGGATTCAGCGCAGGAAGCCGTTGATGATCTGTTCCTCCGCCTGCTGCTCGGTGAGGCCGAGGGTCATGAGCTTGATGAGCTGATCGCCCGCGATCTTGCCGATGGCGGCTTCATGGACCAGCATCGCGTCGACGTTGTTCGCCTCCAGAGACGGGATCGCGAGGATGCGTCCGTTGTCCATGATGATGGAGTCGCATTCCGTATGGCCGCTGCAGGGGGCATTGCCCGTGATGCGGGCATTGAAGGTCTGGCTGGAATCGTCCCGGGCCACGGAACGGGACACCACGTCCGCCGTGGCATTCGCCCCGTTCAGGTTCACCTGATACCCGCTGACCGCCGTCTGGGTCCCGTGGGTCATGAGGCGTTCCTTCACCACCAGACGCGCGTCGCCCTTGAGCTCGGCCCGGGTCTCACGGTCGGTGGAGTCGACGCCCTTGATCTGCTCCATCTCCATCTCCATGGAGCTTCCCTCTTCCATGTAGACCTCGGTCACGGGGTTCAGGATTCTCTGGCCCTTCCCGTCGCCGGAGCCGTAGTGCTTTTCCACGTACTTGACCTTGGCGTTTTTCCCGACATAGAAGCGGTGGATGCCGTCATGTTCGGAGTCCTGGGAGCCGCAGTTGTCGATTCCGCAGCCGGCGACGATGACAACGTCGCTGTCTTCGCCCACGTAGAAGTCATTGTAGACCGTCTCCTTGATCCCGCTCTGGGACAGAACCACGGGGATGTGGACACTCTCGTTTTTCGTCCCCGGCTTGATATGGATGTCGATGCCGCTGCCGTCCTCCTTGGAGACAATATCGATGTTGGCGGTGGTATTGCGTCCGGCAAGTTGACTGTTGGCACGGAAATTATATGCCCCTTCGGGGATGGAATGGAGATCCGCGATCTCCTCGATGAGTCGTTTCTGAATCGCGTCAAGTTTGACCATGGTTTCTTCCTCCCCTCACTGCAGCCTGACGCAGGTGCCGCTCTGGCCGACCAGCTTCGGCATGATGTCCGCCGGCGTTCCGCGGTCCTGGATTGTCCCGCCCGAGAGGAGCAGAATCTCATCGGCGATGTTCAGAATCCGCTCCTGGTGGGAGATGATAACGATGGAGCTGTCTTCGATCTCCTTGCGCATCTTTTCAAAGATGCGGATCAGGTTCTGGAAGCTCCAGAGGTCGATGCCCGCTTCCGGCTCGTCAAACACCGAAAGGCGCGTATGCCTTGCAAGCAGCGTCGCAATCTCAATCCGCTTCAGCTCTCCGCCGGAGAGAGAGGAGTTGATCTCGCGGTCGATATAGTCCCTCGCGCACAGCCCTACCTCCGAGAGATAGTCGCAGGCCGCCGAGACCGAGAGATTCTTTCCGGAGGCCAGGCGCAGCAGGTCCTTCACGCGGATACCCTTGAAACGGACCGGCTGCTGGAAAGCGAAGCTGATGCCGAGTTTGGCCCTCTCGGTGATGTCCAGCTCCGTGACATCTTTGCCGTCGAACAGGATGTTGCCCTCTGTCGGTTTTTCGATGCCCATGATCAGGCGGGCCAGGGTCGACTTGCCGCTGCCGTTGGGTCCGGTAATAACGACGAATTTTCCGTTGTCGATGGTGAGATTCAGATTCCGAAGAATCTCTTTCTGTCTGCCGTCCTCCTCGACGGCAAAGCTCAGGTTTTTGATCTCAAGCATAATTTCTGGTTTCTTACTCCTGTCTGTCTTATTATATCGCGTTCTGTTCCCGGATTTTCCGCTTCCAGCACTGGTGGCACATGGCCACATAACTGTCGTTTCCGCCGAGGAAGACCTGGTCGCCCTCGGTGATGATGCGTCCGTTTGCGTCAATGCGGGCATTCACCGTCGCCTTCCGTCCGCAGGCACAGACGGTCTTGATCTCGGTCAGAGAATCGGCCAGCTCCATGAGGCGCTGTGCGCCGGGGAAGAAGTGGGTCAGGAAGTCGGTCCGGAGGCCGAAGCAGAGGACCGGCAGATCCTCCTCATCCACCAGGGTGCGCAGATCGTCGATCTGCTCCGGGGTGAAAAACTGCGCCTCATCCGCGATGATGACGTCATGCCGGCCGGCCTCGTGGTAGGCATCTATGATGCTCTGCTCCGGCGTGATGATCCGGGCATGGGCTTCCAAGCCGATCCGGCTTCGGATCAGGTCCGCGCCGTCCCGGGTATCGATGCTGGGCTTGATGAGCCAGACGGTCATGCCCAGCTCTTCATAGTTGAACTTGGTGATCAGGGCCTGGGCGGATTTGGAGGAACCCATGGCGCCGTATTTGAAATACAGTTTTGCCATCTCTGTTTGCTTCTCCTCTCACTGCTCCAGGTGCGCGCGGACCCGCTCCATGATCATGTCCAGCGCCACAAGATTGTGGCCGCCCTCCGGGATGATGATGTCCGCCCGGCGCTTCGACGGTTCCACAAACTGCTCGTGCATGGGCTTCACCGTGGTAAGATACTGGTTCACCACGCTGTCGAGGCTGCGGCCGCGGTCCCGGACATCCCGGACAATACGCCGCAGAATCCGCACATCCGCATCCGCGTCCACGAAGAGCTTGATATCCATCTCGTCGCAGAGCTCAGGGCTGGCAAAAATCAGGATTCCCTCCACCAGAATCACCTTGGCCGGATAGATCTGTCTGGTCTGATCCAGGCGGTCATGGATGGCATAGTCGTAGAGCGGCATCTGAATGGGCTTTCCGGCCTTCAGGGTCCGAAGGTCCTTCAGGAACAGTTCCGTATCGAAGGCATCCGGGTGATCATAGTTGATCTTCGCGCGCTCTTCAAAGGGGATATTATGCCGTGCCTTATAGTAGTTGTCGTAAGAAATCATGCAGACATCCTTGCCGAAGCGCTGCATCAGCCGACGGGTGATCGTCGTCTTTCCGCTGCCGGTGCCGCCGGCGATGCCGATGACCATGACTTTATGCATCACGTACCCTCCGTACTCTTTTTTCGCCCTATCATACCATAGAACGCCGCTGCTTTCAATCGTAATTCAGTTACTCGCACCGGAGAATCCTCTTGTATGACATCACAGAAGTGTGTATAATTGTCAGCATCAATATTATACCAATTTCAGGATGGTCTGTATGAAGACGTATACACCCCGCCCCCGGGAATGGGCTCAGGAACAGATCGAGGCCTACAT
>JAGAFT010000096.1 GCA_017627975.1 Oscillospiraceae bacterium | reverse complement strand
CTGCATGAATCACATCCCCTGCGTCCTCCATATCCAGATTGGTCAGTTCGTGGATCCGCCGCATTCGATAGATCAGTGTCGTCCGGTGGATTTTCAGCGCTCTGGCTGCATCCGTCTGACGCAGCCCGTTCTCCAGCAGGCAGCGCAGTGTCTTCACATATTCCGTCCCGGTCTCACGGTCCAGCCTCTGGAGCTGCAGCACGGCCGGATGTATCAGATCTTCCGGGTATTCAGCCGCTTTCAGATGGCGGATCATCCGGCCGAACCGCACTTTTTCGTAGGGAACGATATCCCCCTCCCCCAGCTCCAGCGCCTCCTCGGCCTGCATATCATGGCGCGGTGTTTCGAGGAGCTCCCTGTAGGCGCTGCTGATCCCGCAGCGCATGTGATGAGCCGCGCAGTAACGCCGGAGCAGTTCTTCCGTTCCCTGCTTCAGTTCTTCCTCTCCTGATGTACAGAGAAAGCATATGGCGGTCTGTTCTCTGTGGATCACACTGCCGATTCCGTTCAGTCCGCCCCGGTACAGATCTTCCAGGTTCTGCGTCCATTGCATCTCGTTGAGAAATGACAGCCGGGATGTAAAGCGCAGGAGCCGGAAGAAGCTTCCCGGTTTCCAGCCGGATGCGATCATCCGGGTGTTCAGCCGTTCCTGGGATTTTACCCGCCCCGCGATCAGGTCGTGCAGCAGCCGGTCATTCAGCGCCACCTGAGTCATCCGCTGCTCTTCGTTGTCCTGAAAGCGGACCGCGATCGTGTCGGCAAAAATCTGAAGCAGCTCCAGCTGTCCCTGCGTCAGCGGCGCGTGATACTCGATGACCGTGACCATACCACAGCGTTTTCCGCGTACCATCACATTGCAGCTGTAGAACGGATCGCTCATTCCTTCCCCGATATGGCGGAAAGGCTTTGCGCTTCTGTCCAGTCTGGAGACATACTTCAGCAGTTCATCCGCTTCGGACGACGTCTCTACCCTTGCGGTGCCGGAGCTGACGGTATCCTTCCACACATTGTCGTCTGTTCCGTCGTCTTTGGTAAAAGCCAGCACCTTCATGCTGCGGTCATACAGAATGATCGGATTGCGAAGCTGTTTGTGCCCCTCCCGCACCACGGCAAACCAGGACGATCCTTCCCGGATCGCTTGCAACAGATTGTCGTACCATTCGTTGTAGGAGGCAAAGCAGTCCTGAATCAGTTCCAGGACTTCCGTTTTGCTTTTCCCCGTGCGAAAGACTGCTGCCGCGCTCCCGTCCGGAATGTCAGGGATCCGATCCGCCGCAGCCTCATCCTTCTCTGCGAGCAGGATCATTCTGGACAGAGGCGTCCCTGTCCAGGAGGCAAGATCCTCCGTACTCAGGACATAAATCCAGTCCTTCCTGGTCTGTCCCGGCAGCCGGTCAGAAACGCCCTTTACTTCCGTACCCTCCGGGATCCGGCAGAGTACCGGCGGCGTCTGAAGCGCCGCGGAAAGCCACTCTTCTACGAGAGAAAATGTATATTTCATGCGCCCTCTCCTCTTCCGGAATTCATGTGTTCTTATTGTACTACAAATTGCAGTAATCACAAGTCAAAATTTCTACTCTGTGACGCTTGAAAAGGCCGGGCATTCTGTTAAAATATTATTAAGTGCTATTCTGCCGTGTACAGCACAAATCCGGATATCACCATTTGAAAGGAGCACTCCCATGAAACCTGTAACCCGCAGAGATTTCCTCAAGGGCCTGGCCGCCGGCGCGGTCAGCGTCGGAGCCTTCGGTCTGGCCGGTACCGCGAATACCGCCGCCCTCGCCGAGGACGCTTCCGCTGTCCTGTATCAGCCCGGCACCTACTCAAGCACCCAGGCAACCGAATTTGCCAAAGTGGAAGTATCCTGCACCTTCTCCGAGAAGGAGCTCACCGATGTGAGCTACAAGCTGCTGGAAACCTCGACCGACGACTACTTTGCCAAGATGGACGGCGCCGTACAGGCATACTGTCAGCGCATCCGGGACGCCGGCAGCACCGCCGGCGTGGACGGCATCTCCGGAGCCAGTCTATGTACCGCTGCCATTCGGGACGGCGTCAACGCCTGCCGTGCCCAGGCCCTCGGGGTAGTGCTTCCCACCGCTCCGGCCGGAGGCGCGAAGGTCATCAATCCCCAGAGCACCGATTTCCATTCCAATTCCAGCCCGGACCTCTCCAAGACGGCGCTCTTCTCCGACTGGCAGCTCGGCGGCCGCACCTTCAACCACCGCATGGTAAAGTCCGCCGCCTTCCAGCTGGCCTTCCTCCGTCATAACCCGGATGAATACATCAACTATTACAAGCGCATGGCCGACGGCGGTGTCCAGATGATCTGGATCGAAGACTTCGCCGACATCTGGGAAGTCACCAGCGGCGGCCCGTTCAAGGCACCTCTGGACGCCTATGACGTCAAGGGCCTTGTCGACACCCTCCATGCCGCTGGCTGCACCATCGGGTATCAGTTTGACACCATGGGCGCTCCCATCGGCCCGCTGGATTTCACGGAGCCCTTCCTCGGCAACTATGACACCGACACCATCAAGCAGTGGGTTCAGGACATCATCGGCATCGGCAAGGCCCTTCAGGACTATGGCTTTGACGCCTTCGAGCTGAACTTTGCCGCCAACAACCTCGGCCAGTCCTTCTTCTCCCGCGCCCGCAACAACCGAACCGATGAATATGGTCCCCAGACACTGGACAGCCGCTGCAAGTTTGCCACCGAGGTTGTGACCGGTCTGAAAGAAGCCTGCGGCAAGGACTTTATTGTTCAGGTTCTCATCAACGGCGTGGAAGAGAACGACAAGGATCTGGGCAACAACGACGATTACAACACCATCGAAGAAACCATCGCCATCGCAAAGAAGATGGAAGAGGCCGGCGCGGACAGCCTGCATGTCCGGATCGGACCCTGCGGCCAGCATATCGCCCAGTTCGCCGGTGATCTCTACTTCGCCTGCCGCGGCTTTGAGGGCTTCAACGGCTATGGAAAGCGCCTCGACTTTGACCGGCACTTCCAGGGTCTGGTCCGCGGGAACAACTCCGGCGTCGGTCTGAACCTCGACATCGCCGCGAAGGTCAAGGCCGCTGTCAGCATCCCCGTCGGCTGCGCCACCTATAACGATCCCGCACAGGCCCCCGACCTGTTTAACTCCGCCATCGAAGAGGGCAAGGTCGACTTTCTGGTAATGAACCGTCCGTTCTGCGTGGATCCGGACTATGTCAACAAGATGCGTGAGAACCGTCTTGACGAGATCGCGCCCTGCACCCGCTGCCTGCACTGCTTCTATGACACGCCGGCAGACGGCTGCAACCTGGAGCACTGCCGGGTGAACGCAGCCAACTTCCGTGCCTACAGCGAATTGATGCCGGAAGGCTTTGATCCCCTGCCAGCGGAGACGAAGAAAAAAGTCATGGTCATCGGCGCCGGCCCTGCCGGTCTGGAAGCCGCCAGAATCGCCGCACAACGCGGTCATGATGTCACGCTCTATGACAAGGCGGACAGTGTCGGCGGTCTGCTCGGCTTTGCCGAAGCGGTCAAAGGCCCCCACGAGAATCTCGGCCGTCTGCGCAGTTATCTGGCGCGTCAGGTGGAGCTCGCCGGGGTGAAGGTCGTCCTCAACACCAAAGTGGACAAGGCTCTGATCAAAAGCGAGGCGCCCGACGCCGTGATTCTGGCGGTCGGCGGCCAGCGCGATACCCTCGGTTTTGCCTCCACAGGCGCCACGAAAGTGATCTCCGTCGATGATGTTCTCGGCGGCGGAATCGGGGAAAACGTCGTGATCCTCGGCAGCAATGCCCAGGCCGTCGACACCGCGATCTATCTGATGAGTCTCGGCAAACAGGTCACCATCGTCACGCCTTCTGCCAAGGAGGACTTTGAAAAGGGCCACTCCGTCAATATGAAGGAATTTGTCCAGCCCACTTT
>JAGAFT010000095.1 GCA_017627975.1 Oscillospiraceae bacterium | reverse complement strand
TATGACAAGGAGTGGAACAGCTGGTCCGACATGGTTCACGGCCTATGGGAGGGCCTGAAGAGCTGGTGGCACGGCCTGACCCTCGGCCGTTTCGACTTCAAGCTCCCGCATCTGACCGTCACCTGGCAGGAGCTGGGCGCAAACTCCATCCTCGCCCGATATCTTGGCATCACGGCCATTCCGCACATGGGTGTCGAATGGTACGCCCGCGGCGGCATCGTGGACGGAGCCACGCTGATCGGGGCGGGGGAGCAGGGGAAGGAAGCGATCATCCCGCTGGAGCGGCACACCGAATGGATTCACCTGGTTGCCGTGCAGCTGAAAGAAGAATTGGAAAAGCTGGTCCCGGCTTCTCCTGCCATGATCCGTATGATCCCCGCGGCGGCCTCCGCACTGGTGCCCTATGCCGCGACGGCGGCTCCGGCCAAAAATTATGAGCCGCCGGACCTCTCCGGTCTTGCGACTACCATCGCCCAGGCCATCGCGGAAATCGGAAACCGGCCGCAGCCTGATCAGCAGATCCGCGTCTACCTCGACGGCCGCCAGCTCAGTGACGCCGTGACGCGCTACCAGCGGAGAGACAACCGTGCGAATGGAGAGTGATTGAGATCGCAGCATACAGATTTACCGTCAACGGCGTTTCGCTGCTGAACTACCTTGCCGAGGACGGCATCAAGTGGACCCGCTTCGATGTCGAAGCGCCGGACACTGGCCGCACCCTGGACGGCGTGATGCACCGCGGGCGCGTCGCCTCAAAGGTCCGCCTGGATATCACGTGCCGCCCGCTGAAGAGCGCCGAGGCCATGGCGGTTCTCGGGGCCATCAAGCCCGAGTTCGTGACCGTCCGCTACATCGATCCCCAGGACGGAAGCGTCACCCGGACCATGTATTCCAACAATATTCCCACGATCTGTGCCACTGTCAATCCCGACGGCACCGCGATCTGGAAAGGATTGACTTTCCCTCTTATTGAAAGATAAGAAAATCCCCTGAGGCGTGTGATTCCTCAGGGGAAGATGGGAAGCCAAACTGGAAGTTATCAGTCTAACAGGCTTGTCCCATAAGAGTTGTCGATGGCACAAAGCCAGTTAGAGCCAATTTTCCTGTAAACATAGGTGGCTCTACGATCCATGCTGTATTCAGAGGTTTCTTTGTTATCTGCGTCCAGAAGAGTCTGAGATAAAACAAGCACGGTATCGCCTGCTTCGATCATCAGCATCTTCCCCTGTGTTGGAACTACGCTGTTCTTAAAATAGGCAGCAATTTTGGTGAATGCGCTTTTGATTGCCTCTTTTCCCTGCACTTCCAAACCCGGACGCACCACCAGCACCGCGTCATCGGTATAGAACTCCATCAGATCGTCAAAGCGTTCCTCTTTGATTGCTCTATCTGCAGCAGAAATTAGATTTTTGATTTCTTCGTTCACGACATATGCCCCTTTCATATTCCGATTTATCGCTCTGATTCTACCATGAATTCCTGCCTTGTGCAATCGCACACCTTCATTTCAGTTTACACTTTCCGAATGTTAATCAGCTCAAAGCCCAATATAGCGACGCGCGAGAAACGCGTGACGAACCAAGCTTCGCTAATGGGTTTGAGCTGAAAAGGACGAACAGCGGAGTGAATGAGCTTTCCTGTCGCTACAGGGAAGCGAACGATACGAAGCTTGTGAGGACGCCATGAACTCCACTTCCACTCTTTACAAATCCATCTTTTCCGGCATTCATCGCTTCGAGGTCAAGGTGAACATCTCCGGCACCGACTACGGCATGGACGTGCTCACGTCGCTGAATAGCCGCCGGAGTGCCTTCGGAACCGGCTCTCCGCGC
>JAGAFT010000094.1 GCA_017627975.1 Oscillospiraceae bacterium | reverse complement strand
AAGGCCTGGGTGGCGGCCAGCGCAAACAGCATCATGACGGCCAGAAGCATTGCAATCGTTCTTCTCATGGTTTTTCCTTTCTGAGTCGGATGACTCTCCGGCTGTTCCTCCCCGCCGGTGGGGATCAATAAAATGAACCGCTTTGTAAGCGGTCCATGGAAAATCGGAAACAGAACGTGCATTCCGGTCATCATCGATAGCGCTCCACAAAGTTTTGTGACAGTCCGTACGATCTTCTCGCACGGCCCAGAACCAAAGGAGCAGGCCTCCTGCGGATCTTCGGCGATGAACCCTTTCCCGTCCGACGGCTGCCTGGCCTTGCCGGTCGGTACTGATGATCACCGCGCCTCTATCTAAAGCGATTCAATTTGGCTGTATCATAGCACCGCGCTTCACCGATGTCAATCACTAAAGTATTATTTTTATAAAAACCAACAAATATAAGAAATCTTTCATTGACATTTTTGTGAAAACAGTAATATAATCTTCTTCAGGGAAGTCTGAAAATCGTCAATAATGATCATGATGTGAGGTGTACTCATGGAGAAGTATATCTATAACAGTTTTCTGGATATTCTGAGAGAAGAACTTGTCCCCGCCATGGGCTGCACGGAGCCGATCGCGGTCGCCTATGCGGCGGCTCTGGCGCGGGATACCCTTGGCCGTATGCCCGAGAAGACCACCCTGATTGTCAGCGGCAACATCATCAAGAACGTCAAGAGCGTCGTGGTACCGAACACCGGCGGGCGCAAGGGGCTGCGCACCGCGGTCGCGGCCGGGCTCTGTTTCGGGAAATCGGAAAAGGAGCTCGAGGTCATCTCCGAAGCAACAGACGCCGATCTCAAGGCTCTTGACACCTATCTCGAGACGGCAGACATCACCCTGAAGGAGGCTGACTCCGACCAGCCTTTCGATCTCGCCGTTTCCCTGTCCGCCGGTTCCGATACCGCCTATGTGCATATTGTCAGCCACCACACCAATGTCGTCTGCATCCGGAGGAATGATGAGATTCTCCTGGAGAAGTCCTTCAGCAACGAGACCATTCAGGCGCCCGAACACCGGTCGCTGCTCACGGTCGAGCGGATTGTGGAGTTTGCCGGCTGCGTAGATATCGAAGATGTGCGCCCCATCCTCCAACGGCAGATTGACTACAACATTGCCATTGCCAAAGAGGGGCTCAAGGGGACTTACGGCGCCGGGATCGGAAAGATTCTGCTGCTCAGCTACGGGAACACGGTTTTCAACCGGGCCAAAGCCTGGGCGGCCGCAGGGTCTGACGCCAGGATGGACGGCTGTGAGCTTCCCGTGGTCATCAATTCCGGCAGCGGAAACCAGGGCATTACGACTTCCGTTCCCGTGATCGTCTATGCGCTGGAGCTCGGCGTCTCGCATGAGATGCTCCTGCGCGCGCTGGTGATCTCCAACCTTGTCACCATCCACCTCAAGACCGGCATCGGCAGTCTCTCCGCCTACTGCGGGGCCACCTCTGCCGGTGCCGGGGCCGGTGCGGGGATCTGTTACCTCTACGGCGGCGGATGTGACGAAATCTCCCATACGATTGTGAACGTGCTTGCCATCAACTCCGGCATGATCTGCGACGGAGCCAAAGCAAGCTGTGCCGCCAAAATCGCCTCGGCCGTGGAATCCGGCATGCTCGGAATGCGCATGTATATGCATGACAGTCAGTTCTACGGCGGCGACGGCATTGTCGTTCACGGTGTGGAAAACACCATCCGCGCGGTCAGCGACATTGCCCGTGAGGGCATGCGCGGCACCGACAAAGAAGTCATCAAGCTCATGATGTCCACGAGCTGAGCGTTCTATTGCTTCACAGCATAGCATCCCTGGACGAGAAGACTGTTTCGTCCGGGGATGCTTCTTTTTGTGTCTGTTTTTTACCGCTTTGTTCCTTGACGCAGAAAAACATCGGCTTATAATACAGACAGGCACACTCAATTCTATTTAGGTATGGACGATGCAATATGATGAATGGGCAGGAGAGACAACATCATACTTCCGACTCCCGTAAACGGTCTTGTGCCACGGAAGCTGAAGAAGCAGAGGTCTATACCGGGCTGAATCGCCTGTTTCACAGCGACGCCCTGCAGGCCATTCTCCGTCATATCGACGACGGTACCCTGTCCGAGTTTTTCGATGACTGGAAGTGGATCTTTTCTTTCTCACGGAAATACAAGTGGATCATTGTGTTTTACACACTGGTGGGGATTTTCGGTTCCACCCTCTCGCTGGGTTCTGCTTGGCTGAGCCGCACGCTCATCAACATCGTGGTCGGCCAGCAGCGTGACAAGCTCTGGCTGCTACTGGGCGCCATGCTGGGAATGACGGCTTTCTCGCTTTTGCTTTCCAGTCTGAACAGCCGTATCTT
>JAGAFT010000093.1 GCA_017627975.1 Oscillospiraceae bacterium | reverse complement strand
TTTACCCCGTTCATCACCGAAGAGATCTGGCAGGCGCTGCCCCACGAGGGCGAGGCCCTGATGGTTCAGGATTATCCCGCCTACCGTGAAGCCCTCTCCTTCCCGCTGGAGGCCCAGCGCTTTGAGACCGTCATGGAGGCCATCAAGGCCGTCCGTGCCCGCCGCAGCGAGATGAACGTGCCGCCTTCCCGCAAGGCCCACCTGATGATCGTGACGGAGGAGCGCGAGGCCTTTGAAGCCGGACGCAGCTACATCACCAAGCTCGCCTACGCAAGCGAGGTCAGCGTCCTTGACGCCGTCCCCTCCTACGCCGAGAAGATGGTCACCGCCGTCACCGACAACGCCCGCATGTTCATGCCGATGGCGGATCTGGTCGACCTGGAGAAGGAGCGCGCTCGCCTGCAGAAGGAACTGGCCAATGCCGAGAAGCAGCTTCAGGGCCAGATCGCCAAGCTCTCGAACCAGAACTTTGTCACCCGCGCCCCGGAAGCCGTGGTCAATGTTGAGCGTGAGAAGCAGGCCAAACTGGAAGCCCTGATCGAGAACCTGAAGGCCAACCTGGAACACCTGTAAAAAGCAACAATCCGTGCAGAGCCCAGCGTCAGCGGGTCTGCACGGAAAAGGACGAGTACCGAAATGAGCGAGCTTTCGGCATGCCTGCCGGAAGCGAACCCAAAACGAATCCGTGCAGAGCCCAGCGTCAGCGGGTCTGCACGGAAAAGGACGAGCAGCGTAATGAATGAGCTTTCGGCACACTTGCCGGAAGCGAATGATATGAAGCTTGGGAGGACGTCGTGACTGACAAGGAAGTTCAAAAACTGAGCCGCAAAGAGCTGCTGGAGTTCCTGCTGGATGCCCAGACCGAGAACGAGGCCCTGCGGAAGGACCGTGCGGAGCTGCGCAAGCAGCTGCGCGCGCTTGAAGAGGAGCTCGCCGTATCCCGTGAAGCTCTCTCGAAGGCAAACGCGGACCTCAGCCGGGCAAGAGACGGCATGGCACAGGCCGAAGAGAATTCCTCCGACGCCGGCGCGCAGGCCGCCATCATCCTTCAGGAGGCCAGAATGGCCGCGGACAACGTGGCCAACACCCAGCGGGAAGCCAATGCCGCCAGGGAGCAGCATCTTCAGGAATGGGAACGCCGCCTGCAGCAGAAAGACGAGCTTCTTTTACAGAAGGAAGCCGGCGTGAAAAAGCTGATCGCGGCGGCCGACAGCGAAGCCTCGCGCTGTATTCAGGAAGCGGCCGACAGCGCCGATGAAACCCGCCGGCAGGCGGAAGAAACCGCCGAAGAACTTCGCAAAACTTCCGAAGCGCAGGCCGCGGAGGCCGTCCGCAAGGCCGAAGCCGCCGCCGCTCTCGTGCTGCACAACGCCGAGGAAGCGGCCCGGGCCACGGAAGAGAAGGCCGCGGCGAATGCCGAGCTCATGCTTCAGCGTGCACAGGAGGACAGCGATGCCTTCTGGCAGGATGTTTCGGAGCTGATTCAGAAGCGGCTTTTCTCCGACGGAGGAACCGACGATGGCGAATAACGAAGCGGCAAAGACCCCCGCCCCCCGCCGTCCGACGGCCGAACAGCTCCGCAGGGAGCTTGAGCGGATGGACAAGAAGCGCGGCATGCCGATTGCGCTTCGGGTGATTCTCTTCCTGCTGGTTGTCGTGCTCGTCGCGGGCATCACCTTTTTCTGTCTGCTGTCCGGTTATGTGATCTACGGCAACTCCATGTCCCCCACGCTGGAAGAGAAAGATCTGGTTCTGGCCATTCCCAACGCCAAGCTCCGTACCGGCGATATGGTCGCCTTCCGGCATGAGGACCGAATCCTCGTCAAGCGTATCGTCGGCGCTCCCGGGGAACAGATCGAGGTCACGGATGACGGCCATGTCCGCCTGAACGGGTCGGATCTCTATGAATCCTATGCCCTGTTCTCCAATTCCGGGACCAATGACATGAGCTATCCGCTGGATATCCCGGAACACTCCTGGTTTGTCCTCGGCGACAACCGGGGCAGCTCGGTGGATTCGCGAAGCTCGATCCTCGGTTTGATCGACGACGAACAGATGCTTGGAAAGGTGTTCATCCGGGTCTGGCCGCTCACAAGATTCCAGGTTTTTGACAAAAATTTTTTCCCACAGCTCGTGGATTCACTCCTTCCCGGCTGAACGCAGAATCCCCTCGCCAAACGGCGAGGGGATGTTTTTTTATTCCGATTCTATTCTTTCACCACGTCACAGAATTCGATTCCGTAATAGTGAAACAGCTCCAGGGCTTTTTCGTCAATCCGCTCGCCGCAGAGGACGATCGGTACCGCCGGCGGGCAGCTGATGCCCGGGGAGGCCAGGATTCTTCCCAGGCTCTCTTCCGCCGGGATCCGCTCAAACGGCCGAAAGAGCACTTCGTGCGGCCGCAGCGCCCTTACCCGCTCTCCCGTGACAGGCGCCCGGGTCTCGATCGGCGTGCATTCCGGCAGATTGGCCAGGACGGATAACAGCCGCTCCAGCTCCTCTTTTGTGTTCTCCGGCGTCATCATCAGCACCAGGTAATCCGGGTCCGAGAATTCACAGATGATTTCTTTCTCCAGGAGGATTTCGGCGAGCGCCGTCCCGGTGTATCCTTTGTTCTTCGGGCAGAGGGTCAGCTTGAGAGGTTCGTCACAGGTCAGCTCCCAGCCCTGCTTTAACAGCCGCCGCTTCGCTTCCCGAAGCAGCCCGGCGGCTTTCCGGATTCTCTCCGGATAATCCGCGTCAAGCCTCGCGTTGCAGGCGTCCAGCGACTGGAGAATCAGCCAGGACGGGCTGGTGCTGGCAAAGAGCGCCATCGCCCGCTCCATCATGGCGCGAAGTTCCTCCGGGCAGTTCCGGGACGCATGCAGATAGGCCCCTCCGGTCAGGACCGGCAGGGTCTTGTGGGCCGAGTCACAGCAGAGATCCGCACCGCAGTCCAGCGGGTGCGCGGATGTCTCCAGAAACTTCAGATACGCCCCGTGGGCGTTGTCCACCAGGAGCAGCGCGCCGTGCCGGCGGCAGAGCCCTGCGAGAGCACTCAGTTCCGTACGGTTTCCGAGATAGTCCGGACTGGTCACATAGACGGCCGTGGGTGCGCGTTCCTCGTCGGCAAACATCGCTTCGAGCTCCCTGCCTTCGATTCCCGCCCGCAGCAGTTCGCCCCCGGTTCCCAGCCACGCCACATCAAGATCCAGCAGCGCAATCGTTTCCAAAAACACCCTGTGGGCGTTTCGTCCGGCGGCAATTCTCGGTCTGCGGCCCTGCAGCTTTGCGTGCATCGCCGCGAGATAGAGCATCGCCCGGATGCAGAGCGAGGACCCTTCCGCGGAATACACCGTCCCGGCGCTGCCGAAGAGCCGCGATGCGTTCTCTTCACTCTCCCGGATACAGCCCCGGGCGTCATAGAGCACGTCCGCGCCCTCGATTTCCGTGATATCCAGCGGCAGGATTTCCTTCCATCCGGGGATTTGCGCGCCGGTCTTTCCCTTGTGCCCCGGCATATGGAATCGGATGGGGTCCTTCCGGGCATACGCCCGGACAAAGTCACAGATCGGGGTGTTCATGCGCCCTGCTGTTCCCGCTCGGCCCTCGCCGCGGCCAGCATGATCGCGCATTCCATGCGCTTGCGGAACAGCTCACAGCCGTCTTCATAGACGCCGGTGATGCTTCCGGTAGCGTGCCAGGCGTTGGCCGCGCAGCCGCCGGAGCAGTAGAGCCGCGCCCAGCAGTCGCGGCATTCCGGCTTTGCATAGACATTGCAGGCGGCAAACTCGCCCCGGACCTCCGAGTTATCCAGTCCGTTCCAGATATCGCCCAGGCGGAACCGCTCTTCCCCGACAAACTGGTGGCAGGGATAGAGGTCGCCCCAGGGCGTCACCGCCATGTACTCCGTGCCGGAACCGCAGCCGGAGATCCGCTTGTAGATGCAGGGGCCTCCGGACAGGTCCAGCATGTAATGGTAGAAGGTAAATGGTCTCCCCTCTGCCTCGCGTTCCAGCATGAGTTCGGCAAGCTCCTCATACTGCTGCTTGACAATCTCGAGATCCTCTTTGCTGAGCGCCGAGGGATCTCCCGGAGCACAGACCACCGGTTCCATGCTCAGTTCCGTAAAGCCCAGGTCCAGCATGGTCCGGATATCCTCCAGGAAGTCGGGGTTTTGGTGGGTAAAGGTCCCGCGCATGTAATAGTTTTTGCCGCCGCGGGCCCGGACAAGCTTCTGAAACTTTGGCACAATCCGCTCCCAGCTTCCGTTTCCGGCGTAATCCACCCGGAAGCGGTCGTGGACCTCCTTCCGTCCGTCAAGCGAGAGCACAACATTGCTCATCTCGCGGTTGCAGAAGTCGATCACATCGTCGTCGATGAGCATTCCGTTGGTGGTGAGGGTGAAGCGGAAGTTCTTGCCGGCCTCCTTCTCCCGAACCCGGGCATAGGCCACCAGCTCTTTCACCGTGTCGAAGTTCATCAGCGGTTCCCCGCCGAAGAAATCGACTTCCAGGTTCCGGCGCGTTCCGGAGTGCTCGATCAGGAAATCCAGCGCCCGTTTCCCCACTTCCAGACTCATCACCGCGCGCTCGCCGTGGTACTTTCCCTGGCTGGCAAAACAGTAGGCGCAGTTGAGGTTGCAGGTATGCGCCACATGCAGGCAGAGCGCTTTGATCACGTCTCCGCTTCTCGCCTTGAATTCACCCGCCATCGGGGCAAAGTTGTCCGGGGTGAAAAGCTGTCCGTCTGCCTTGAGCGCCTCAATCTCGGCGTAACAGCGCCGGATCTCCGCCTCCGTGACGGCCTCTTCCTCCCGATACTTTTCCAGCATCGCGGCCGTAATCTCTTCGAGGCTCATCTCCTCAAAGCGCGCGATCATCTCGTAAGCCAGCTCATCGACGACATGCACGGCCCCCGAGCAGACATCCAGAACGATATGATATCCGTTCAGTTTGAATTGGTGAATCATTCCCTATCCTCCGGTAACAGCAATAAAAAAAGCCGCCTTCCGGCGGCATTTTTCAGCGTCTTACTTTTTCGCCTCGGTGTTCTCGCACTTCTGGTTGGCGATGCCGCAGCTGGTCTTGCACGCAGACTGGCAGGAGGTCTGGCACTCACCGCAGCCGCCGTTTGCAGCGCTGTCGCAGAGATTACGGGTTTTCAGAGTGACGATATGTTTTAATTCCATGATGATATCCTCCAAAGTTTATATGGTTGTTTATACCATATTATGTGAGACAAGTCAAGGTCTGTTTTCCGGTCATGAAATTCTTGCATAGTATCAAATTTGAATTGATTCTTAACGGATTTTGCGCTACAATAGGAACCGTTAATAAATTGGAGCTGAATGTGCGCCGCAAGGCAGAGCAGATAGCGGATCCATTGTATATACGGTAAGCATTTATACAAAAATTCAGGACGAAACAGCTGTTTGCTGCAGCCGAAAGGAAAAACATGGGAAGAAAAAAACGTGATAAAATTGAATTTCGCTTTTATGAACTGCCTCAGGGGGAGAGCGTCCTCGGGCTGATGGGAGAGCGCTGGGTCGGTATGTACGGTCACCAGGACCGTGCCAATGAACTGCACTTTCATAACCTGTTTGAACTCGGCTGCTGCCGGCAGGGCACCGGATCCCTGATCCTCGGAGAAAAGAAGAATCATTATCACGCGAATATGATTTCCATGATTCCCGCGAACTATCCGCACAACACCGTCAGCGACGAGGTCAGTTATTGGGAATACCTCTATTTTGACCCGGCTCAGCTGATCCATGAGCTTTTCCCGAACAACGCCAGGGTTCAGGCCGAGAAACTCTCGTATATCAATCAGCGGGCAGACCTGCTTCCGGCGGAAAGCTGTAAAATTCTGGCTTCGCTTGCGGAACGGATTCTGGATGAGCTTCGTGAGCGCCGTCCGTATTACCGCGACTGCACCAATCACCTGATCCGGGCGCTTCTCCTCGAACTGCTCCGGCTTCAGGAAGGAAAGGAATCCGAATCACAGTGGGAGGTCAATCCCGACTCGGCCCTGCTGACGCAGATTACGCCGGCCCTGCGCTACATTGAGGAGAATTACCGCGAGCCGATCCGCGCCGCCCATCTGGCCCGGGAATGCGGCCTGAGCGAGGTCCATTTCCGCCGCATCTTCGAGGACTATATGAACATGGCACCGATGGATTATGTAAACCTCGTTCGGATTCAGAAGGCCTGCGACCTGATGAGCCGGGAAGACAGTTCCATGGATGTCATTGCGATGGAATGCGGCTTTGCCTCCGTTTCCACCTACACCCGGAACTTCAAGAAAATTCTCAAGACCACGCCATACCAGTGGAAGCTGAAGAAAGACAACTACCGAAGCAGTCTTCTATCCTATAACATCTCGGCCCTCAAGGGCTGGACCGGTCTCGATTCTCTTTAATGAGAATCGAGACTTTTTATTATTTTTCTTCTTTTCATTTTACTTTTATGATCTTTTTTGCCGTTTTTATCAGTGAAAGCAACTTTACAAATTGCATGTAACATGATATCATGCACATATACATGAGCGGCGATACCGGTCGGATTTGTATCTTTTGTCCAAACGAAAGACTTTTCTCTCTGTCCTGCGCTCATCGTGAATACTTTTTTGGAGGTTAGATCATGAAAAAGAAACTCGCCCTCGCACTGATTCTCGCGCTGAGCATTGCGCTTCTGGCTCTGCCCGGCGGCGTTGCCTTCGCCGAAGACGACAACACCCTGTCCGTCTACGCATGGGATGCCAACTTCAACATCCCCGCTCTGCAGGCCGCTGAAGCCGCCTACCGGAATGTCAACCCCGACTTCAAGCTGGAAATTATCCAGCAGTCCGGTTCCAGTGATGTCGAACAGGCCGTCACCCTGGCTGCCTCTTCCGGCGACCTGAGCACCCTGCCCGATATCGTTCTTTTCCAGGATCACTACATTCAGAACTTCGTCGCCAACTATCCCGATGCATGGCAGACTCTCGAAGGCACTGACATCAACTGGGATGACTTCGGCGCTGAAAAGCTGAGCTACAGCACCATCGGCGGCGTCCACTACGGCGCTCCGGTTGACAACGGCACCGCGATCTTCGCCTACCGCACCGACGTTCTCGCGGAGTGCGGCTACACCATTTCCGACGTCACCGGCATCAGTTGGGACCGCTGGCTTGAGATTGCCCGCGATGTCAAGGAGAAGACCGGCTATGCCCTGCTCTCCATGGACCATTCCGGCGATGACCTGCCTTATCTGATGATGCAGGCTGAAGGCCTCTCCCAGTGGAAAGACGGCCAGCCGAACCTCGTCGACAATGAGCCCTTTGCGAAGATCATCGAAGTCATCGTTCAGGGCGCCAAGGACGGCACCATCATCCTCGCGAACTCCTGGTCTGAGTACACCGACCAGACCATCCAGGGCAACCAGGTCGCCGGCGTCATGAACGGCAACTGGATCATTCCGACCATCGAGCAGGTCGCGGACAACAGCGGCAAGTGGGCCATCACCACCATCCCGACCCTGGAAGGCGGCAAGGAAGGCTATGCGGCCAACGGCGGCTCCTCCCTCTACATCACCGGCAACTGCAAGAACGTCGACCTCGCCCGTGAGTTCCTCGCCTACACCTTCGGCGGCGGCGCCGGCTCCAGAGAGACCTATGACCTGGCGCTCACCAACGGCGGCGTCATCACCTGCTGCATCTCCGCCGGCCAGTCCGACGTGTATCAGGCCGGTGTCGACTACTTTGACGGCCAGGCCATCTATTCCAGCATCGTCGGCATGGGCGCTTACGTTCCCGTCATTGAGCAGAACGACTACCACTACACCATGCGGACCTATGTCGGCAACGCCATCACCAATATCGTCAACGGTGCGGATCTCGCTTCCGAGCTGCAGAACGCTCAGGACCAGCTCACCTTTGAGATGGGCTTCTGATCCGATCCGTTCACGGGCCATGTAAAACATGCCGCAGGCCCGTCATGATTCATGACGGGCCTGTTCTTTTTATCCGGGTTCTGTGCTCCCGAAAGGAGGATTTCTGTGGAGAAAAAACGCAACGCATGGGGCTGGGCTTTTCTGCTGGTGGCATCGGTGCTCATCATGATTTTCAGCTTCTATCCGATGATTGCCGCGTTCATTACCTCTCTGAAGACAGGTTCCAGCGCCAACATGATCTGGGCTTCCGAAAAATTCGGAAATCCGTTTTATAACTATACCCGCATGTTCAAGGACAAGATGTTCATGACCACGCTCAAGAACACCTTCTTCTACCTGATCGTTCAGGTTCCCATCATGCTGGTCCTCGCCATTCTTCTGGCGCAGCTTCTGAACAATCCGAACCTCAAGTTCCGCGGTCTGTTCCGTACCTGCATCTTCCTCCCCTGCGCGATTTCCCTGGTTTCCTATGCTTTGATTTTCCGTTCTCTGTTTGCGACCCAGGGCCTCATCAACAGCATCCTGATGAACCTCGGCCTCATCAAGGAGAACATCAACTGGCTCGGCCAGACCGGTACCGCCCGGGGCGTGATTATTTTCGCGCTGATCTGGCGCTGGACCGGATACAACATGGTCTTCTATCTCGCGGGTCTGCAGAACCTGGACTACTCCGTCTATGAAGCTGCCCACATCGACGGCGCCAACGGCTGGAACACCTTCTGGCAGATTACCGTGCCGCAGCTGAAGCCGGTGATCATCATGACCTTCATCATGTCCATCAACGGCACGCTGCAGCTGTTCGACGAGTCGGTCAACCTCACCAACGGCGGCCCCGCCGGCACCACCATGACCATGTCCCACTACATCTACAACAGTGCCTTCGGCACCGGCGTAGCGAACTTCGGTTATGCCTCCGCCATGTCCTTCCTGGTCTTCATCCTGGTGGCGGTTCTGGCGATTATCAACCTGAAAGTGGGTGATACACGTGACTGAGAAGAGAAACCACAGCGCCATCCAGCGCCGGCTCATTCCGAGCTATATCTTCCTGATCATCTTCGCCCTCATCTCGGTCTTCCCCCTGTTCTGGATGCTCACCGCCGCCACGAACACGACTCTGGAGGTTGCCCAGGGCAAGCTCTGGTTCGGCACGAACGCCGCCGTCAACTTCAAGAACCTGCTGAACAGCGCCGACCTCTGGCGCTCCATGTGGAACTCCTTCTTCTACGCCACCGTGCAGACCGTTCTCTGCCTGTTGATCTGCTCGCTGGCGGGCTATGGGTTTGAGCTCTATCACACCAAGGGCAAGGACCTTCTCTTCGGGGTTCTGCTTCTGGCCATGATGATTCCCGGTGTTGCGACCATGATCCCGCTGTTCACGATGATGAGCCGGATGAAGCTCCTGAACACGGCCTGGGGCTTTGCGCTGCCGGCAATCGCCACGCCGTTCATGATCATGATGTTCCGCCAGAACTCGCGCAACTTCCCGGTGGAGATCATGAACGCCGCCCGCATCGACGGCCTGAGTGAGACCGGAATCTTTTTCAAGATCTACATGCCGGTCATGAAGTCCACCTATGCCGCGGCCGCGGTCATCACCTTCATGAACTCCTGGAACGCCTACCTCTGGCCGCGCGTCGTGCTGAACAAGTCTAACGCCCAGACCATGCCGATCCTGATTGCAAACCTCGCCAACGGCTACACCATCGACTACGGCATGCTGATGATGGCGGTTCTGTTCTGCTCGCTGCCGACGATCATCATCTTCTTCATCCTGCAGAAGCAGTTTGCAGAAGGCATCACCGGCGCGGTGAAGTAAAAAAGATCAAGCCCGTATACCGCCCGGAAGGGCGGTATACAGACAGAAGACTTCACAAAAAGCATCACCGGTGCGGTGAAGTAAGCTCCCCCGAATCTGTAAAATCAGGCCCGCCCCCAGGGCGGGCCTTCTTAAAGGAACTTTTATGAAAACATTTGACTATGAATCCATCGTGAAAAACCCCTCCGTGTTCGCCGACGGGCGCCTGCCCGCCCACGCGGACTTTGTCCCCTATCGAAACACCGCGGAGCTCTCCGCGGGCGAGAGCGGGCTTCGGATGCCCCTGGACGGGATCTGGCGTTTCCGCTATTCCCACAATCCCTCGGCCGCCCCAGACGGCTTCTGGAAGCCGGACTGTGACCTCTCCGGCTGGGACAGCATCCGGGTCCCCGCCCATATCCAGATGGAAGGGTATGACGTTCCGGCCTACGTGAACACCCAGTATCCCTGGGATGCCCAGGAAGAACTCCAGCCCGGCGAGATGCCCGAGGTTTTTAACCCGGTCGCCGACTACGTCTGCACCTTCCGCCTGCCGGAGCATTTCCGCGGCGAGGAGGTCTGCATTTCGCTTCAGGGCGTGGAGAGCGGCTTTGCGCTCTGGCTGAACGGGGTGTACATCGGCTACAGCGAGGACAGCTTCACGCCCTCCGATTTCCGTCTGACCGACGCGCTCTGCGACGGGGAAAACCGTCTTGCCGTCCGGGTCTGGAAATGGACGCCCGGCAGCTGGTTCGAAGACCAGGATTTCTACCGCTTCTCCGGTATCTTCCGCAGCGTTTTTCTGTATATGATCCCGAAGACCGCCGTCACGGATCTCTCGGTGCTTCCGCTGCTGAACGACGACTTTACTTCCGGCGAGCTGAAGCTCACCGCCTCCACCCACGGCAGTGGCCGCCTGCGCGTGCGCCTGCTGCACGAGGGGCAGGAGCTTTCCGCCGCCGAGACCGCCATCACCGAGACGGCGAACGAAAGTACCTGCACCTTCGGTCTTGATCATCCGCTTCTCTGGTCGGCCGAAGCGCCGCATCTCTATCAGGTCGTGCTTGAGGTTCTGGACGCGGCGGATTCCGTCACGGAAGTCATCCGCCAGGAGGTCGGCTTCCGCCGGATCGAGATCAAAGACGGCATTCTCCTTCTGAACGGAAAGCGGCTGGTCTTCCACGGCGTCGACCGCCACGACTTCAGCTCGATAAGCGGGCGGGTGCCGAACCGGGACGAGCTGCTTCTGGATATTCAGACCATGAAGCGCCACAACATCAATGCCATCCGCACCTCCCACTATCCCAACCAGAGCGCTCTGTACGAGCTCTGCGACCGGTACGGAATCTATGTCATGGACGAGAACAACCTGGAGACCCACGGCAGCTGGGACGCGTTCCTGCGCGGGAAGGCGGGAAAAGAATTCATCGTACCGAAGGATCACCAGGAGTTCGCGCCCCTGCTGCTTGACCGCGTGCGCTCGATGTATCAGCGCGACAAGAACCACGCCTGCGTCATTCTCTGGTCCTGCGGCAACGAGGCCTACGGCGGAAGCGTCATCCGCGACATGAGCCGCCTCTTCCACAGTCTCGACCCGCACCGTCCGGTCCATTACGAAGGCATCACCTGGGATCCCAGCTATCCGGAGACCAGCGATCTGGAAAGCCGCATGTACACCCCTGCGGCCGAGATTGAGGCCTTCCTGGCCGAGCATCCGGAAAAGCCCCTGATCTGCTGCGAGTACACCCACGCCATGGGCAACTCCTGCGGTGCCATGCACAAGTACACCGATCTCTCGGAGCGCGAGATGCACTATCAGGGCGGCTTCATCTGGGACTATGTGGACCAGACCATCTGGAAAAAGAACCGCTACGGCGAGTGGTTCCTCGCCTACGGCGGTGATCACGGCGAGCGCCCCACCGACTACAGCTTCAGCGGAAACGGCATCGTCTACGGCGGTGACCGCAGCCCCTCGCCCAAGATGCAGGAGGTCAAGTTCAACTATCAGGACATCCGCGTCTGTGTAGACGAATCCGGTATCCTGGTGAAAAACCGCTTCCTCTTTACGGATACCGGCCGCTTCCGTGCTGAAGCGGTGCTGGAGGCCGACGGCAGGGAGATCGCCCGTGCCGATCTGGGCTCGCTCTCGGTCGCTCCCCTCTCCGACGCAATGTTCCCGATCCCCGCTTCGCTCACCGAGACGATGAAGGCGCATCGCGACGCCGCCCGGAGCCTCGGGAAGAAAGAACCGGAGTTTGCCCTTACGGTCTCCTTCTCTCTGAAGGAGGACTGCCTCTGGGCAAAGGCCGGGCACGAGATCGCCTTCGGGCAGTTTGTCTTCCCCCATTGCGAGGAACCCTTCACCTGCGAAGAGCCGTTTACCCTGATCCTGGGCAAGTCCAACGTCGGGGTCCGCGGGAAGAACTTCTCCGCCCAGTTCTCGGCCATCCACCCCGGTCTCACCTCCTATGTCTATGCCGGGAAGGAACTCATCGCGAAAACGCCGATGCCGAACTTCTGGCGCGCGCCCACGGACAACGACAAGGGCAACCTCATGCCGCAGCGCTATGCCCAGTGGAAGATCGCCAGCCTCTATGTCACCGCCAAGCACGAGGGCACCTGGGACCTCTATCCCGAGGTTACGGAACACCCGCACAGCGTCGAGATCCGCTATCACTACTTCATGCCCACCGCACCGGAAAGCAGCTGCTTCGTGAACTATGAAGTCTTCGGCGACGGCACCGTCCGGACCACGCTCTCCTATGACGCGGTCAAGGGACTGCCCGACATGCCCGAATTCGGCATGCTCTTCAAGCTGGACGCGGATTACGACACGGTACGCTGGTACGGCCTGGGACCGGAAGAGACCTATGTCGACCGCCTCCGCGGCGCGAAGCTGGGCCTGTATGAGAAGTCGGTCCGTGACTGCCTTGCGCGCTACAACGATCCCCAGGAGTCCGGAAACCACTGCGGCGTGCGCCGGCTTCAGGTCCTGGACCGCAAGGGACGCGGCATGGAGTTCTTCGGCCAGGACCTCTCGATGAACGTCCTGCCCTGGACGCCCCACGAGCTGGAGAACGCCGCACATGAGCACGAGCTTCCGCAGGTCCACTTTACCGTGGTCCGCGCCGCCCTGCAGCAGATGGGCGTGGGCGGCGACGACAGCTGGGGCGCGAAAACGCATCCCGAGTACCTTCTCCCGGCTGAGAAGGACCTCTGCTTCTCCTTCTGCTTCCGCGGGATCTGAGCCGCGCTTGTCTCCCTTATATCATATAGGTATTAATTCAACCCCCTCTGCCAACCATGTCGGCGGAGGGGCTTGTTCATATTGCCGGATCAAGAGGTCTTATGCATCCATGAAAAGATGGACCATGAAAAGATGGATGATTGACAGATTACACAAAACGGAGTATACTTCAATTTTGTTAAGAGTTTGTTATAGTATTCTCCGGCTCCGGATTTCGGGGCCGCGGAAAATAAGAATGTATGGAGGAAACAACATGAAAAAAGCATTATCCATTCTTCTGGCACTTGCACTGTGCCTAAGTCTAGGCGTGTCGGCTTTTGCGGCGAACGACGCGGACTACTCCGACTACACCATCCGGATCTATTCCAACTCCAACTCCACTGAGCGTACCACCTGGCTCATTCAGGAAGCGAAGGATGCCGGCTTCACCATCAGCATTGACGACAACAGCGTCATCTCCGGTGACACTGCTGCAGTTCAGGCTGCCAATGAGAAGAAAGATGGTGACCTGATCTTCGGCCTGAACGAGACCCGCTGGGGCCAGCTCATCAACGGCGAATATGAAAACCTCAAGATCGCCGACTGGACTCCGTCCTGGGCCGATCAGGTCGGTGAGTTCAAGTATGACGGCAAGGCCTACGGTATTGTTATTCAGAACGTCCTGATGCTCTATCGTAACGATGAGTTCGGCACCAACGGCGAGGAGCTCCACTTTGATCACTGGGCCGATGTTGTCAACAGTGGCTACAAGTGGTATCGTCAGAACAAGATTGGCGGCACCACCAACGCCAACATCAACTCTGCCATGCTCTATCCCTTCGCGGATCCCGCTTCCCCGGCCGGCGGCATCTCCATCGACGGCTGGAAGGCTTTGTGGAAGTTCTGTGCGGAAGGTGTTTCCGGCGGCGATGACTACAAGTACGGTTTTGACCCGCTAAACAAGGGCGACGTCGCAGTCTCTGAGTTCTATTCTTCTGCTCTTTACGGCAAGATCGACGCAGCGGCAGATGGTTCTGAACATCCTCTGGTCGGTGCACTTGAGCCCGAGAACTGGAACCTCGTCGACATCAAGGACGGCACCTATTACATCGCCGAGTACCTCGGCATCCTCGATAAGGCCGGCCGCACCGAAGAGCAGACCGAGGCCGTCAAGGCCTTCTGCGAGTGGTTCGGTTCCGCTGAAGTTCAGGCTGACTGGGCGGAAGAGTTTGATAGCTTCCCCTGCAACCAGGAAGCCGCCGAGCTGGTCTATGGCGATGACATTCCATCCATCTACCTCATCCCGAACTTTGCCCTCAACCCGGTCGAGGGTGCAGACATGAACTACGCCGAGTATGTTGCTGCTCACAGCGCTGAGTGGACCAACATCATGACCAACCTCGGCTTCTACTGGGCTGACGCCTCCGACGCCAAGCCTGAGCCGGACTGGGATAGCCTTGACTGGGCGACCCTGACTCAGAAGGCGGAGTAATTCCCTTTCTTACTTCTCACAATGGCGAGTTGGACCCTCCAACTCGCCATTGTACTACACAACTGTTTTACTCCATACTCACAGGAGGTTATTCCCCTATGATAAAGCTCAATGACATCGTCGTCAAATTCGGCGATTTTACCGCTCTGCACAACATCAATGTCCATGTTAAAGAAGGTGAGTTCTTCACTTTCCTTGGTCCGTCTGGCTGCGGAAAAACTACGACTTTACGTACTATCACCGGCTTCATTGAGCCTGTCTCCGGCACAGTCGTCGTCAAGGACCGGGACATCACCCACGTTCCCATTGAGGATCGCAACATCGGCATCGTTTTCCAAAGTTATGCTCTTTTCCCCACCATGACGGTCTACGACAATATCGCCTTCGGCTTAAAGATCAAGAAATTGAAGAAGAACGAGATCGACCAGAAAGTCCGCGAGATTGCGAAGAAAGTCGACCTCTCAGACGAACAGCTCATGAAGGCCGTTTCCCAGCTCTCCGGCGGACAGCAGCAGCGTGTTGCCATCGCTCGCGCGCTGGTCACCGAGCCTGCCATCATCTGCATGGATGAACCGCTCTCTAACCTTGACGCAAAGCTCCGTGTCCAGCTGCGCAACGAGCTTAAACAGATGCAGAAAGACTTCGGCATCACTACCATCTACGTTACCCACGACCAAGAAGAGGCCCTAACCCTTTCCGACCGGATCGCTGTCTTCAACAAGGGCTATATTGAACAGATCGGCACCCCGAACGAAGTCTACAACTTCTCGAAAACCGAATTCGTCTGCAACTTTATCGGCGACATCAATCGCCTCTCCGAGTCGGTCGTGCAGAAAATGATCGATGCCGGTGCGGCTTTGAAGTCCACAGATCACAACTATATCCGTCTCGAACGGATGCATGTTAACGTTGATCCTCTTCCCGGACAGCTTGCACTCGATGGCACCGTCACCAGCCGCGAATACTACGGTCTCTATATCAAGTATTATATCGACCTTGGCAGCCAGACCGTCAAGGTCATCGAGAAAAACGACGGTGTGCGGATCTATGAGGTGGGGCAACAGGTCAAGGTGATCATCGATCCGCGCGATGTTATGGCTTATCCGCCAGAAGTAGAAGCGGAGGCAAAATCATGAACCGGACACTTGATCAAAAGCTTCATCCGGAAACGCTGGTGCGTATTATCGGGGTAGCATTCTTCGCTTATCTGTTCTTCGGCTTCATGCTGCTCCCCTGTCTCAATACGTTGACCAGCATATTCAACACCAAAAATGCTGCTGGAGAGCGCGATCCTTTTGCGGTTATACGCTTCTTCCTCGCAGGCAACATGGGGAAGTATGTTTGGAATTCCCTGAAACTCGCAGTGCTCCTGGTCATCACGGTCAACGTCATCGGCGTGTCCATCGTGCTGCTGACCGAGTACTTTGACATCAAAGGTGCCAAGATCCTGCGTGTGGGCTATATGACGACGATGATTTATTCCGGCGTCGCCCTCGTCACCGGGTACATGTTTCTCTATGCCAGCGACGGCATTCTCACCACAGCTCTGAAAAACGCCTTCCCCGGCGTCAATCCTACCTGGTTTTCCGGCTTCAACGCTGTCCTCTTTACGATGACTTTCGCCTGCACATCGAACCACATGCTCTTCCTACGCAATGCCATTCGCGGCATTGACTACAACACTGTAGAGGCTGCCCGCAACATGGGAGCCAAACCTTTCAAGG
Source organism: Oscillospiraceae bacterium (assembly GCA_017627975.1). Next base: position 9,293 of record JAGAFT010000093.1, on the reverse strand, counting down.
TTCTCTGGAAGGTGGTCTTCCCCACCCTGATTCCCACGATGTTCTCCCTCACGGTCATGACCTTCATCACCGGGCTCTGCGCCATGTCTGCGCCGACTCTTCTGGGTTACGACTCAATTAACCCTGAAATCGTCCGTCTGGCCGGCTCTTCTTCTGCAGACGAGGCGTTCCCCCAAGCCCGCGCCGCCCTGCTCAGCATCATCCTTGCCATGTTTACCATCGTGCTGCTGACCGTGCTCTCCTCCTATGAACGCAAAGGGCATTACCTTTCCGTTTCTAAGACCAAGGCCAAGCTTCAAAAGCAAAAGATTACCAATCCCGTCTGGAATATTCTGGCTCACATCTACGCCTATGTGCTCTTCATCATCTATATGACCCCTGTGGTTATGATCATCATCTTCTCTTTCCAGACCTACAGCGCTATCCGGCTGAAGAAGTTGGATTTGACCCACTGGACGTTGATCAACTACTTCGGTCAGGAGGACTACGAATATCTCACGAGCCGCGGCAAGTACAAAACCCGCGTCGGCTCCATCTCGGGCGTCTTTTCCAATGATGCCACCCTTGGAGGCATCCGGCTCAGTTTTATTCTTTCCGCTCTCGCTGCTGCGCTAGCCTGTGTAATAGTAGTAGTCGCCTGCAACTACATCTTCAAGAAGCGCAATAAAAAAAGCGGTGTGGTTCTGGAATACGCCCTGCTTTTCCCTTGGCTTCTCCCGACCATTCTGATCTGCTATTCTTATCGCACCTATTTCAACAGTGATTCTGTCTGGTACGTCGGCAACCAGAATCTCTACTATGCCCAGAATGTCCGCATCCTCATCGTCATGGCCTATACAGTGACCAAGCTGCCGTTTTCACTGCGTATGATCAAGGCCTCCTTCTATTCCATCGACGAAGAGCTTGAGGACGCGGCACGCAACCTCGGTGCCGGTGGACTTCGCACCTTCCTGAAGGTGAAACTGCCGATCATATTGCCGAGTGTGCTTGCGGTGTTCGCGCTGAACTTCAACGCGCTGTTCACCGAGTATGACATGTCCGCCACCTTTGCCAGCACCTACGGCACCAGCTATGCCATGGTCATTCAGGCCATGTGCGCTGAGGAGGGGCTCTACGGTTATAATGTCAATGCCTCCGGTCGCCGCTGCGCGTCTACGGTGTTCATCATGGTCGTCTCCGGTATCATCCTCTACCTGGTCTATGGTGTTGGTGCCCGGGATCTGGGCGAACGGCTCGAGGCCCGTGATCGCCGCCGTAAACGCCGCGAAAAAATCGCCGCCTTCTTCGGCAAGAGTGAGAAAAAAGCGGCCTGATTGTTATTCCTATAAAGAGATGAAGGACAGGATCTTTTTTGTTGATCCTGTCCTTTTGCGATTCTTCTGTTTCAGTTTCTGGTCGGGACGATCTCCAGCCAGTAACCGTCCGGATCCATGATAAAGTAGATGCCCATCTTGGGGTTCTCCATACAGATGCAGCCCATCTCTTCATGCTTCTTATGCGCCGCTTCAAAGTCGTCGGTGCGGAAAGCCAGATGGAACTCCTCTTCCCCGATGTCGTACTTCTGCGGATGGTCCTTCAGCCAGGTGAGCTCCAGCTCAAAGTCCGACTCATCATTGCCCATAAAGACGATGATATGCTCGTCGCTGGTTTTTCGTCTGCGTTCTTTGAGGCCCAGCGCCTCCTCATAAAAGCGCATGGACTTGTCCAGATCGGCAACATTGTAGTTCTCGTGGACCATTTTGAATTTCATGGTGCATCCTTCCTTTCGCTTTGTTTGTCGTGTACCGTAAGCGCAATCACCGTCCCGCGAAGCAGGTGGCCGGAGGCAAAGTCCTCCATGTTCATCACGCTGTCCTCCAGGCCGTCGGCAACATTGAAGAAGCGGAAGCGCCCGTCCGGCTGCCGCACGAAGCTGATGAAGTGCGGCTCATGCCCCTCCTGGTAGCGGAAGATCCCGGCAATGCTGTCCTTCGCCGCCTGCGCCGCCTCTTCCCTGCCTACGGTCTCCCGGCAGTCAGGGACATATTTGGCGAGATACTCCCTCATGACCCGCATCAGCGTCGGCCCGGGAAAGCGCAGCGAGTGCATGGCGTCCATCTCCTGTCGCACCTCGTCCCAGTCGAGTTCCTCGCCGAGGGCGTGTCGGAGATTGTAGGCCGCGATCCAGCCGCAGCCGTTGATGTCGGCCCGCATCGTGCGGTAGCGCACGGAGGAAAAGCAGTCCTGGTCGGTGATATAGCCGTCTGCGGAGATCCCCTCCGCCGGGGTCAGAATACGTTCATTTGTCATAGCTGCTGTGCTGTATGCTCCTCTCCCTCTTTAACGAGGATTCCAGCATCCCGCATCCGGGCACGCAGGCGCGGCATGTCGTTCAGGAAGACCGCCCCCGGCATCCCCACGGCAAAAGCGCCGTCAATGTTCAGCGGGCTGTCATCAATGAAGAAACATTCCTCCGGCCTCAAACCGAACGTCTTAAATAGTGTTTCAAAAATCTCATGTTGCGGTTTCAGCAGCTTTACATCTGCCGAGACGATCCTGCCCTCAAAGCATTCCGAGCCCGGAATCCGGTCAAAATACTCCCTCAATGGGGTGGTCGCATTGGAGCACAGATATACATGATAGCTCAAGGTTTTTACCTCGCGGACCAGTTCCGCCATACCGGGCACCGGGTCCAACGGTGCTTTCCACCAGTCGAAGATACAGGCATGCGCTGCTTTATGCAGCCGCTCGGGCAGTCTTCGACAGATGCTCGCATAGCCTTCTTCCTGGCTCATGATGCCGTGGTCCATGCTGACCCATTCGTACTCCTGGAAAACCTCTCGCTCCAGCAGTGCGGAATCTACTTCATCCATTCCCAGCCTGGCTACGATTTTCTTCGGACTCCATGCAATCAGGACGTTTCCCATATCGAAAATAATATTCTTAATCATAAAGCCTCTCTTTTCACCTATTCACTGATATGAAATAATCGCATTTTGATTTTATTGTCCTCTCATGTTCCAGAAAGCAACTGTTGAACAAAACCGGCTCCGAATGTTTGCCTCGGGGCCGGTTTCATTCATGGCTGCAGTTTTTCAAGCCTCACTTCTTTGACTTTGAAAATGCCGGCATCTGCCGTCAGCAAAGGAAGATCGTTGACAACTGCCGTAGCGGCTATAATTGCATCCGGTAACTTCAATCTGTACTGTTTACGAAGCATGATGGCACACTCTCTCACATCGTCACTGACTCGCAAGAGATCACAATTACTCAGAAAGTTCCTGATGGTCTTTTCTTCCTCCGGTGTAATTCCCGCAAAAGACAGCAATTCCATCATGCTGATCACCGAAACCGCAAGGCGTTTCCCAAGATATGGTCTCATGCAGTCATTCCCTGACAACAGGTATATCACCGCATTTGTGTCTGCCAGATACTCAGGCCCATTCATCACGCACAGACCTCTGCAAATCCATCCCATCCGGGAGGCTCTTCAGACTGCCAAAGTAGTTGTCAGCTACTGGAGAAGGATCTGATTTTTTCCTCTTTTCCTGTCGAAACATCAGATATTCAACATATTGTGAAATCTCTTCATAGTATTCTTCCGGCAAAGAACGAAGCTGCTTTTCAAGCATGGTAAAAGACATTCAATCCTCTCTCCTTTCTTTACTTCTCTGATATTCTCACCACTTTTGATTTTATAGCATTGCTCCCCAAAAAACAAGTGCTATTTGTTAAGATGACCACTCCAAGTTATTCTCCCATTCCATGGTCTGCTGTAAGCTCTTCGCTATGATGCTGAAAAGTGCCCGGCTTTTATTTCTTCTTAGGCATTTTGAAAGCCGCTCCACCGACAAAACCGCTCCTGTTTCAGGTTTCTTTACGCCGGAAGAGATACCAGGTGATCGCCGTCATGCCGAGGAGGGATACAATCTCCTCCGCGATCCAAAGGTTCACTTCGCTGCGGTCCCCGGTCTTCGGGCTGATAGATGTATTGGAAAACCCATAAGTAACCGTCGACGCTTTCGTGAAATCCACATACTTCTCAAGCTTGATATCTATATTGGCTTTCACATTTTCCTGTCCAATATATCTATCATTCACGTTCACTTCAAACAGATACCAGTTCGAATCTGGCTTGAATTTTGCTGCAATGCTGCCATTTTTATCAACAAGATAGACGTCATCATCATACTTGTCATTGCTCGACGTCACTTCATAGCTTCCATTCCCTTTTAGCTTTTTGAATGTTACCGTATATTGGTCTTTAATCGTGAGATTAACTGTTTTCTTGGTATCTGCTATAAGGCGTACTGTATAAGTTCCGGGAGCTAGTTCTTTTATGCCTGATGCAGTTACTGGTGTATAGTAAGATGCATCAGGTCTCTTATACTCCATACCGACAAGCAAATTCAGGAGCGCGCCCTTGCGCTTGACTCCATCATTGATCTGAGAACGAGCTACTACCTTTTCAAGATCAGCTTCTGTGGGTCCGCCTGGGACCGCAAATACAGCGAACTCCGAAAAATCCACCGTTACCACATCCAAACCGATCGCAACTGCTTCATCTTCATAATCTTTTTTGAGAGAATCATAATGATAGACGAAGAAATTATAAGTATTCACATTGGAGTCTGACGGAGGATCCAATTCAAATTCAATCCCCCTCGTAGCCAGAATTTCTGCTTCGGTCAATAGGGTATTTGTCGGGTTTCCATGACCATCATCCCACACAGGTGTGACGTCTGTAATTGAATACAGGATTTGTGTCGGATCTATTCCCATAGTCACCGCCATCTCTGCTCGAAGTGCAAGCGCTTTAGGTTTTGTCGCACTCGTTCCAGTCGTCGTCACCTTTTTCACTGTCGGTTTGGCACCCTTCACGTGATTCGAGAATTCAGCTGTGATTCGATAGCCGGTGCCTGCTGCAGTCGCGAAAGTAATACGGTTGTTATTATCTAAAGTTTGAACTGTAGCACCAAGCTTCACTTCATGCAGATACATTCCGGCTTTCGGTGTGAACTCCACTGTGGTTTGGCCTGGAATCACCTTTATCCCTGTAGCAGGAGCAACCGATACCCCATCAACTTTCACATTTCCGATAGTTGAATCAAAAGCAACTGTAATGGTCGACTTGGCTGAGTCTGGTGAGAAAGCGTACGTAATTGTTGTCGCATTGGCAACGGGAAATGTCATTTCCCCTCTTATTTCATTTGCTCCAACTGGGCTTGTCCCTACCTTGATTTCACTCAACCAGTAGTTCTCTTCTGGGGAAAATGTCACTGTAATCTGGCCGTTCTTATTTACCAGATAGGTATTTGTATCATCAATTAACTGTAAATTTCCGTGAACCCGGCAGAATCCCTGGCCTGAACTCTTTACGAACTTAACCGTTACTTGATCTTTTATTTCAATATTTCTTGTGAAATTTGTTTCCGGAATGCTGATCGTATATATGCCGGGATCCACAGAAATAATGCCATTCTCCGTTACCAGAGTATATGCAGAATCTGGATCTGCTGCTTTTTTGTACTCCATTCCAGCAACCAGATTAGTCAAAGCTCCATTTAGTTTCTCTCCGTCGTTTACACGGGGTCTTCCCTCCACTTTATTAAGATCTGACATATTCAGTCCATGAGGGATCGCAAAAACTGCATAATCAGAGAAGTCAGTAGTAGTTACAGATAAGCCATCAGTCTCTTCTATCTCGACAAACTTACTTGCTTTGGAATCATACTGAAATATTGTGTAAACATGGGTATCGGCCGTTGTGTCCGCTGCTGCGGTAAGCTCAAACGTAATTTCGCTTATAGAAGCTATTTCTGTATCTGTCAAATCTCTGATTTTATCGTTTTTGCTATTCTTCCAGATCGGTTTTACTCTGTTAATTTGATATTTGATCTTATTAGCATCCAGCCCGGTTTCTATGGCAAGTGCGGCTTTCAGAGCGTCTGCCTCCGGGTCTGTCTGTATGCTTGTATCTTTCTCTAATGAAAGCTCCGCAAAAGTAGCATCGATGTGAAAGATATCTCCGGTTTCTCCTGTAATCTCAAGCTCATTACCTGTCGAAATCTTCGGTAATTCGCTGTTCTTCTCTGTTCTAATTTCGAGTAAAGAAACACCTTCATTTGGTATAAATTCCAGTGATACAGTTCCCGTATCAATAGTCTGCGTATCACCAGCAGTAATGGAATTCTTTGTATTGTCTATATGAAGAATTGCTTCACCTAACGAAGAGTCAAAAACCACCTTTACAGAGAACTTATTAGACTGTCCTTGATTGCCAGAAGAACCATCCGTCTCGCTATCTTTGTTTGATTCAGATTCTATTACGCCATTCGTGCAGACAACACGCACATGCTGAAGTGGTTCATTATTATCGCCGAGCTGATCCTTTAATAAATCGTTCCATGCGCTAACCATGCCGGAAAAAACAATGGTATCCAGAGCTTCACAACCATCAAATGCATACTGTCCAATAGATTTTACTGTTTTGGGGATCGTTACACTAGAGAGACTCTTGCAATTCCTGAACGTTCCCTCTTTTATCATTGTCATTCCCAGTGGCAGCTCAATATTAGCAATTTGCTCACAACCGCTAAATGCATAGCTGCCAATATCTGTTACTCCACTTTTGATCTCAATGCTCCTTATGGTCGTTCGCCTTTCATGCCAGGGAGGGAGATTTTGCTCATTATCATAATCGGGGATCGCCCCTAAAATAGTTAAAGTATCGCCCGAATCTGAGAGTTCCCAAGCTGTTTGGCCGTTGTTTTCTCCGTCTTGGGCTGTTAGTTTCCTACTCCTTGACGGTGCTGAAAACAAAAGTGTTCTCTCATTTATCACGGTCTCTCCGCAGGTCTGGCATACGCCGTCCGCAGCGTTCTCATGATTGCATACCGCGCCGCAGCCTTCCCGGATGCACACGCCGTTCTCCCAAGCATGGGCATTCGGGTTAACGTCTGTCACAACGGAAGCGGCGTCAAGCGGATTCTCGCCGTATTCATCACCGAAATACCCGTTGCACTTTTCACAGTAATAATAGGCCGTATTCCCCTTTTCCGTACAGGTGGCCGCTGTTTCGGGATAATATGTCATTTCGTGACCGGGGCACGGATCAGCAATGGAGGTAAGTTCATTTACCCCCTCTGCATCGGAGAACCATTTCCCGCAGTTATCGCAGACATAATGCGCAATTGTTCCGTCTTCCGTACAGGTCGCCGGTTCTGCTTCACAATAGCGGAGGGCATGTCCGGGGGCATAAGCGACCGCATCTGTCACCACTTCACTCCCCGCCGCGTCGTGGAACTTCGTTCCGCAATCGTCGCAGACATAGTATGCAATCGTGCCGTTTTCCGTGCAGGTGGCAGGTTCCGCTTCGACCGGTACCGGATTGATCCGGTGTGCCGCCGGAATCGGCTCGCTCGCCGAAGTTCCGCAGATATAGCAGCTGTGCGTCTTTGAACCGGGTGCAGAACAGGTCGCTTCCTGTGTCGTGTACCAGTTTCCGTAGCTGTGATCGTTTTCAGTTCCCCATGTTGCAAGCAGATTCAGGGTATGGTCCTCCGCCGCAAGTTCATCTACTCTCTGGTTGGCAAAATCGAATGATTCTCCGGTTTCCTTGACGGTCCAAGACACGATACAATGATCCTGCAGATTCTGACTCTCGGCATAAGAACGCAGGCCCTGCAGAATCGAGCCGGGCACCTGTCCGATTAAATAGTCGCTACTCTCATCAACCAGGATGGCCTCCCCGACCGAAAGATAGTCCGAATAACCGGATTCGTTCACGGTCAGAGGGCTCGTAAACCAAAAATAGACATAATAAGACTCGCCCTCTGCAAATGCCGAGGCCGGGAACATGCTCAGACACATCAGAATGCACAGGAGCAGCGCAAGTACTCTGTTCTTCATCAACCATGCCCTCACTTTCAAGTAGCCGCCCATTTGGTTGCAAAATGTTACAATTGGTTACATTATAGCATATTGCTGCTGAAAAAACCACCTGTCATTTCTTAATTTTCGGGCTGGAAATGCCCAAGACGCAATTCATCCCCGCCGAAAGGCGGGGATGAATCTCAAGTTCAGATATCTTATTTTTTCCGCTTCATCAGATAAAGCACGATCCCGACGATGCCGGCCAGTGCCACAACGCCGACGACGATCCAGAGCACGACGTTGCTCTCATCCCCGGTCAGGGGGCTCCCGGAGGTACCGGCAGCGGTCAGGCCTTCGCCCGCAAACGCGCAGACCGGCAGAACAGTCAGGCAAAGGATCATGCAGAGAAGCAATGCAAACAGTCTCTTTTTCATAACAGTCCATCCGTCCTTCCGACTTATGATAGTCCTACTATATCACAGGATGGAAGGAATTTCCACAGAAAATTATGCTGTTTAACCGTATTCCTTGCCGCGTAACGGTGATCACCCCGTCTTTGGGAGAGGCAAAAGTACATCCCCGCCCGAAGGCGGGGATGTGTAGTTTCCGGTTCTTCCGGAGTATTACATGATGATGGCGTCCTTCGGGCAGGCACCTTGGCAGGTGCCGCAGGCAACGCAGAGGTCTTCATCGAGGACCCAGGTCTTCGCCTTGCGGTCAACCGTCAGCGCGCCGGCCGGGCAGTTGCGTGCACAGAGCGTGCAGTAAATGCACTTGGACGGATCCTGAACGGGCTTGCCGTCGTCGCGGGGCTGCGGAGCCGCCGCGGGCACTGCCGTCTCTTCGACGGGAGCCGCCTTCTCCTCGGCCTTGGGCGCTTCCGGAGCCGCTTCCGCCGCCTTTTCGGTGACGGTCGCGCCTGCGGCTGCCGCAGCGGCGGCATCCGCAGTCTCGGTCTTGGGCTTGCGGGTTCTCTTTGGCTTCGGGGCCTCTTCGCTCACTTCGGCCGCGGCCGCCGCTTTTGCATCAGCCGTGGCAGCAGGCTTTTCTTCCGCGGGCTTCGGTTCTTCCGCCTTCGGGGCAGCCTCGGCTTTCGGCGCTTCTGCTTTGGGGGCCGCGGGCTTTGCCGCAGGCGCTGCAGCCGGAGCGGCAGCAGGAGCGGCCTTCTTCACCGGGGCCTTCTTGATGTAGGTACCGCGGACAATCAGCGCCTCTTCGCCCTCTTCAAACGTATCGGCATGATAATAATCGGCGATCATGTGATAATCGTCGCTCAGCTCGATGGCACCGTGAGTGCAGAAGCTGGCGCAGTGAGAGCAGAAGGTGCAGGAGCCGAGATAGAACTGGCGGGTGATCCGCTCGCCCTCTTCACAGGGTTCGGAGGTGTGGGTGATCGCCTGACCGGCACAGACGCGCTCGCACATGTTGCAGCTGATGCA
>JAGAFT010000092.1 GCA_017627975.1 Oscillospiraceae bacterium | reverse complement strand
ATGAACAAACCATGAACAAGAATCGCGTATAATTGTGAACATCGTGTTTTTCTCTCGTTCCCGCGATTTTAACATTTCTCAAACATAACGTGAAAAACTCACAAACATTCCTCTGGTATCTTATGACCATCCCAAGGGGATGGAACAAAAAACAAACAACTTTGATATACGGAGGAATCAATCATGAATACCGCCATCAACACCGTCGCCAATACCAAGAACGAGCTCTACATTGTCACCGGAGCGGCCGGAAACCTCGGCAGCGCCATCGTCCGCAGCCTGGTCAGCAGAAAGCTGCCCGTCCGCGCATTTGTCCTGCGGGGCGAGGAAGCTGCAAAGCATCTTCCCAGGGAGGCCGAGGTCATTGAGGGCGACGTGACCGATCTCTCTTCTCTCGAAACCCTGTTCGCCGATCTTCCCGAGAACACTTCTGTCTACTGCATCCACTGCGCCGCCATGGTCTCCGTGAGTACGCTGGTGGCGGAGAAAATCTGGCATGTGAACGTGGACGGTACCCAATACATCGTCGACAAGTGCCGTGAGCACGGCGTCCGCCTCATCTTCATCGGCTCCACCGGCGCCATCCCCGAGCAGCCCATGGGCACCGCCATCAAAGAGGTGGACCACTATGACCCCGACATGGTCATCGGTCTCTACGACCGGACCAAGGCGGCCTCCTGCCAGCTGGTGCTGGATGCCATCCATCACGGCGAAATCGACGGCTGTCTGATCCTGCCCAGCGGCATCTCCGGCCCGAGGGACTACACCTTCGGAAACGTGGCCGGCGTTATCCGCGAGTATGCCGAGGGCAAAATGCCCGCCGGCGTGGAGGGAACCTTCAACTGTGCCGACAACCGCGACATGGCCGAGATCATTCTCCGCGCCTGCAAGGACGGACGCACCGGTGAGAGCTACATCCTGGGCGGCGATATGATCAACATGAAGGAAGTTTTTGACATTCTCTCCGAACACACCGGCCTTCCCACCATCAAGACCATTCTGCCTGCCTCCGTCGGCAAGGTGCTGGGAAAAATGAGCGACATGGCGGAGAAGCTGACCCACAAGCCCCAGCGCATGACCAGTTTCGCAGTGTATAACCTAGTGCGCAACAACGAGTTCGACTCTTCCAAGGCGGTCAGGGAGCTGGGCTACAGCCCCCGCCCCATGGCACAGAGCATCGCCGAGGAGATCGACTGGATGATCGAGGAGGGCATCGTTTCGGTCCGGGGCCTGGCGGCGTAAAACACCGAACCGGCATCCGCCGATTATTGCAAACAATCCCCGCTGTGGCTTCCCTTGCCGCAACGGGGATTGTTATCTGCAAGAGGGAGCGGACAGGATTAAGAAAGGCGGGTGTCCGTCAGGAGGTTCAGGTCCACCCGGATGACGGGCCGGACCGCAGTTAAAATCCGGTCCGCGCTGCCGCTCAGAAAGGCACCGTTGCCGTTCACATACTCCGCTAGATCCTGCCTGTATCCGGGAGAGCGCAGCCACCAGCTGCAATAGCCCATCAGAGCGAGACGCTTGATCGGTGCGGTCGGCTGGCACAGCCTCTCTCCCTCTGTGGGAAAGTACTGCTCGACCTCTTCACGGCTGAGGAGGAAGACCAGGTCCTGTGTGTCGTTCCCTCCGTCGATCTGGAAGATCGGATTGCCCTGAGAATTGTCCACCTCGGTCTCCAGGATCGCTGCACGCTCCTCCGGACTGAATGCAGCGTTCAGAAACGTCGTGTTCAGCCAGGTACGCAGATCGCAGGTTTCCCAGGTGACAGATCCCGCGGCACCGTGATATTGCTGCGTATCCAGCGCATACCGGCTGATCAGAAGGACACGGTCGTCCTGCTCTTCGAGAACAAACCACTCGATGGGCGTTTTGCCGTTTCCCTGCTCATAGCTGCCAAACAGAACGCTCTCATAGCTGATCTGCAGAGGCGGAGGCGTCGGAGCGGGAGCGGAGGTTTTCGGTTTGCTGACCTGCGGGATCTCCGGCGTGCTGATGGAAGGAATGCTGACCTGAGGCGGTGTGATCTGCGGCGGGGAGGGCGGTGTCAGGTCAAAGGTCGGCGCTGCGGTCTCCTGAGGACGGCTCCAGTGCGGGAGGCTGATATCCGGCAGACGGAGGGATGGCAATTCTGCAGTTCTGATTTCATATACAAGCAATCCGATTGCAAACGGAATCAGGATAATTACGAGAATCAGAGCAATAATGCCGGCTTTCTGATTGCGATCCATGAAGGCTCACTCCCCATGTGTTTTTCATGCTGTTCTGTTAAGATGTTACCACAGAAAGGAGAAACTGTAAAACATAAAATCCGGAAGGACGAATTCTTTCTGGCCT
>JAGAFT010000091.1 GCA_017627975.1 Oscillospiraceae bacterium | reverse complement strand
GGGCCAGAGTTTTGCCGCTGCCTTCCTTCAGATTCCGCTTCACAACGGACACCCTTGGCTTTGGCTGTGACCTTCCCGCTGCCGGGCGGTCTCGGGACTTTCACCCGTTAGAATGTGCGCTCGCCGGGCGCACCAAAAAGAAAACGAAGCGAGATAAACTCCCGCTTCGCTTCCGTATAGAAAGAGGACAAAATGAAAAGACGAAAAATGTTACTTGCAGCTATAGTCTATATGAGAGATGTTTCAGAAGGTAGGTTAATTCTGTTTCACAATTGTTAATTTAGTATCACTCACTACAATTTGTTTATGTATCCATCTCTCTTTTTTGTCATTTCCCTGTATTCATGGTATAATACGCTGAACTCATAAAGAGTGCGAACAGGGACAGCCCCTATGACCGCACACCAACCTGCCGGATCGGTAAGGTGGTAAAGGCTGAACGATGAGTTGGTACCGCTCATCGTGTCGATGGGCGTTTTTCTTTTAGCTTCTTTGTGTTCTTATATGGGTATTTAATTGAAGTCGCGTACTTCTTAAGCTGCTTCTTCTAAGGAAAAACTGATTATACAGCTGTATTCCGGGAAAGACCTCATATTTCTCGATAATCCCGGTTCCGGTACTGTGCTCTGTCCGGTAAAGCCGACTGTCTCCGCTGTTTCTGATTTCCTGTGTATCCTGCCCATAGAGTGTTATCGCGCTCTCGACATCCAGCATTCTCGTATTCATTTCAGATGATCCTCATTCTTCAACTCTTATCCTTCAACATTTTTCAGCAACCTTCATACCGAAAACAACATTTATTAGAATAGGCTAACCGTTGTTCACAATGAAGGGCCTGCGTAATTCCAGACCTGTAACTGTTGCAACAACAAAGCCCGTCAAAAGAAAACATCGCAATACTACGTTGTAATGCCATTATTTTCAAGCGCTGTCATTAATGAATGAACAATTTAGCACTCTTCTGTTTTGCCGCTTAGCGTCATAATATGCTTCAGTGGGATCCTGGTTCCATCAGTGAGTGTCATCTCCTCATTCAGCTCGTCCAGTTTCTTTAAATTACCGGAGATAGTTTGATAAGCTCCTCCGGCCTTTTTCGCGTCAGGGACAAAGTATGTTACAGTAACAGCGGGCTGCTCCTTGATTCGTGCGTTCAGCTCGGCGAGAGTGGCATTCAGGGACGCAACAGTCGTCTCGTCCAAATAGCGTTCGGCATCTGTCTCACGAGCGGTTTCAGTCACAGCTTCATCGTAGCCCTCCAACGGATCAAAAGGCTGGAACTGAGCTGCTCGTTTTGACATCGGCATTCGCGGATGACTGCGGGGCTCCCATGGAGGGGCATTCAAGATTTTATCGTATTTGCTTGTCGTCATCGGCGGTGTCCCCCAACGGTCTTGTTGCGCTCCCGGCCCGTGGCATCCTCCAGGTAACTGGTACCGTGAAGAATGGCGTTCTTACCGTGCTTCTGCTGGATTTTGATCATGGCATTCTGAAGGCGGGATTCTTTTTCTTTCTCCATGGCCTCAGCGGCCTCGCGCTGCTCCTCTTCCTCCACAAGGCTGAAGAGGTCCAGCTGTTCATAGTCATCTTTCGCTTCTTGAGCTGGCAGAATATGATTGGCCACCACGTACATGCGGCGAACCAGAAGAGACGGATTCATGATCCGGTCGAAGAGTTCCAGTGTTTTTGTCATGATCTCGCGTCGGGAAGCTGTTTTCGAGGAAAGATTAATGGAACCGTGTGCCATTTTCGGAACCCGGCGGCCATAGCGGTCATTCTCGAAGGGCCCGGTGTATCCCTCAGTACCCTCAGTATCATAACCAACGGTAAGTACCATCTGATCACAGATGAGGTCTTTCTCCGACAGATTCAGGATCAGGCTGTCCGTCATTTCCCGGATAATAATTTTTGCCTTTTCTACAGTATAAGGACCGGACAGGACCTGGCCGATGCTCATGGATTTGCTTTCTGGTTTAACACTTCGGATATCCTGAATTGTAGTGGGTTCTACACCCCAGGCGTGATCAATGAGGAGCTCCGCATTGACTCCAAAGAGTCGGAAGAGCAGTTCTTCGTTATAATATTCAGTTTCCTTTCCAATGGAGCAGAGCGCTACATCTCCCATCGTGAAGAGTCCGTTTTCCTCCAGTTTACGGGCGATTCCCCGGCCAACACGCCAAAAGTCAGTCAGAGGACGGTGATCCCAGAGAATACGGCGGTAGGATAGCTCATCCAGTTCAGCAATCCGGACTCCATCTTCGTCCGCAGGCAGATGTTTAGCATATACATCCATGGCTATCTTGGCCAGGTACATATTAGGGCCAATGCCGGCGGTAGCGGTAATTCCGGTGTTACTCAGGACATCACGGACCAGCATTTCGGCAAATTCATGGGGAGATCTGCCCCGAAGATACTTCGTCGCATCAATAAAGACTTCGTCTATAGAGTAGACAAAGAGATCCTCAAATGAAACATGCTTCAGATAAATGTTCACCACTCGAGTGCTGTAACCCATATAGAAATTCATGCGGGGAACGGCAGTTATATAGGTAAGCTCCAGGGACGGATCCGCAGCCAATTCGTTTGCATCTATGCTGCTTCCGGTGAAGACATGTCCAGGGGCCTTGCGAAGCCGCTCGGCATTGACTTCCTTTACGCGCTGTACCACTTCAAAGAGGCGGGCTCGTCCGGAGATTTGGTTGGCCTTTAAGGAGGGAGACACCGCGAGACAGATTGTTTTCTCTGTCCGGGAGGCATCCGCAATGACAAGATTCGTAGTCAGCGGGTCCATCTTGCGTTCGACGCACTCAACGGAAGCATAGAATGACTTCAAGTCGATAGCGAGGTATGTGCGCTGGTTATTGTTTCTCGGTTCGGCAGATGCAGACACCGGTGCTCTCCTCTTCTCCTCTTTTTATATGATAATTATATCAGAATCCAGAGGGAATGAAAAGTACAGACTCGCCATGTGCTTCATATCATATCTTTTCTCTCTGTCTTCTCACTCCATCAGATTGTCATAAGCATGTATATATGCTATTTTCTATACTTCTGACGTTGCTCACACGTAGTATTTCCGGGGTCTTTGCTCTCCTGGTCAGCTCTTCTGGGCTACGATTCTATCTGCTGTTTATAAATAAACCTCCGATGCGGTGCTCCTGTTTCGCACCACATCGGAGGTTTACACAAATGATAGAAAACCGTATGAAAGAATTTAATTAACTATTGTTTGTTATTTTGTACGTTTTTGAGGAAATAAGGAATTTACTTTTTTCCGGTTACAAGCGCCATTATTCTGCATCCTCCCAGTTATGCCAGACATTCTGGACATCATCGTTGTCTTCGAACATGTCCAGCATCTTCTGCATGTTCTTGATGTCGTCTTCATTGGTGAGCTTGACGGTGCCGTTCTGCGGAAGCATTTCAACCTGTGCGGAAAGGAGATGGTACCCCGCCTCGGTCAGTGCGTCGGCAACGGACGCAACATCGTCAACGCCGGTGTAAACTGTCATGACATCACCATCGGCTTCGAAATCCGCTGCACCGGCTTCCAGCGCATCCATCATCACGGTATCCTCATCCAGTTCCTCGTCCTCGTTATCAATGACGATAACACCCTTTTTGTCAAAGGACCAAGAGACGCAGTTAGCTGGGCCCATGTTTCCGCCGTACTTGTCGAAGTAGTGCCGCATTTCGCCTGCGGTACGATTCCGGTTGTCGGTCATGGTCTCGACGATCACGGCAACACCGGAGGGACCGTATCCCTCATAGACGATCTTTTCGTAGTTCTCGCTGCTTCCGGAACCAAGCGCCTTGTCGATGGTGCGCTTGATGTTGTCGTTAGGCATGTTTGCGGCTTTTGCCTTTGCAATGACAGCAGCCAGACGAGAGTTGGAGCGCGGATCACCGCTCCCGCCTTCCTTTACCGCGACAATCATTTCACGGGCGATTTTGGTAAATGCCTGCGCACGCTTTGCATCTGCAGCACCTTTCGTTTTCTGAATGTTGTGCCATTTTGAATGTCCTGACATAGTATGAATCTCCTTTCAGATGTTCATTTTTTTATTGTGCTGGGGCGTTCCTGCAACATACGCAGGTAGGATTGGTATCTTGAAGCCGGGACCGTGCCTTCCTCAACTGCATTGCGGACCGCACAGTCCGGTTCCGAACGGTGCACACAGTCTGGAAACCTGCATCGGTCTGTCGGAAATTCCGAGAAAGAAAGGGCGATCTCCGCAGGCTCCATGGCTGCGATTCTTCCGAATTCCAGTGCCGCAAAGCCCGGCGTATCCGCAATATACCCGGAATCGGGCAGTGGAAACAGCTCGGTGAGCCGGGTAGTATGGCGGCCGCGTCCGTGCTTTTCACTGATGCCGGCGACCTCACGGTCGATCCCCGGAAGCAGAAGATTCAGCAGGCTGGTCTTCCCTACTCCGGAGTTTCCGGTAAAAGCGGAGATTTTGCCGGAAAGCCGCTTTCGCAGTTCGACGATTCCCTCTTCGGTCTGCGCACTGACAGCCAGTACCGGGAAATCACAGTGTTCATAGATGGTGCTCAAAAGATCCGGGGGTTCCATGTCGATCTTGTTGATGCAAAGCAGGAACTCACAGTTCGCTTTTCCGGCTACCACACTCATCAGATCGATCAGATAAGGATCGGTTCTCGGCCGGGCCACGCTTGCCACATAGACAAGCTGCTGCAGATTGGCCATATTGGGCCGGATAAAGACATTTTTTCTGGGTTCAATCCCGGTGAGAATACCAAATCCTTTATGGTGCTCATCTTCTTTCCAGCGGACGCGGTCTCCGGGAAGCGGTTCTGTCCCGTCCAGATGCAGGCGGCCGCGTGCGCGGCATGGCAAAATATATCCCGGCTCCGTTTCCACGTCGAAAAAGCCTCCATGGGCTCGAATCAGCAGTCCTGTCATGGCAGGCCCTCAAGCTTTATGCCGTTTTTGCTCATGGAGTCACCACCGGGCCGTCTGAAACGGTGAGATAGATCATGCTGTGCTCCTCTTCCGTCGAGAACGCAGAAAGGCTTTGGCCCACCACGGTACCTGCCATCAGATCGGAATGCTCGCGCTGGGACCAGCCGTAACTGAAGCCGTTGGACTCGATCTGTGATATGGCCGCCTCTTCGGAAAGGCCGATCAGGTTCGGTACGGTGAGCATACGCTTTTCCGTTCCGCAGCTGACGTAGACATAGATCAGCGACGTTGTGTTCACTTCCATGCCCGCCGATGGCTCCGTCCGAATCACCCGGTCGCGGTCCACCGTCTCCGCGTAGGTGTTTACGACTTCGATATACAGCCCCACCTGGCGCAGCATCGCCGTCGCTGTGCGGTAATCCAGATTGCTGACATCGGGGACGGTTGCCACGGTGTCCCCGGTTGCAACAGAAAGGTTTACCTCCACGCCGCCCGGCGTCATCATGATGCTTCTTCCCGGATTCGGCGACTGGGAAAGGATGGTTCCCGGAGCATGGTCGGTATCAACCAAATAAAGCACATGGAAGGAAAATGTAGAGAGATAATCCGGGTCCATGGACACGGCGTCATAATTCTGCCCCTGGAAGTCCGGAAGCGTAACCCGAATCGCAGGATTGAACAGGTCCCGTATCCAAAAATTCCACAGGAAGCACATTAGCCCCGCCGAGGCCAGCAGAAGAAGGAAGCTTCCGACCAGCCATGTGACCTTCCCCGCGTTCAAACGCAGGAAAAACTGCTGTTTCCGGGCTGCCGCACGTTCTTCGGGGTCGCTCTCCTGCGTTTCAACCTGAATGTTGCCCTCCGGCGAGACACTTTCTCTGTCGTAGAGAAAGCGGTCAATGTCTTCAACAAGTTCATTTGCCGTCTGATAGCGGTTAGCCCGGTCGGCACACATGGCTTTCAGGGTAATCCGTTCGAGTTCCGGCGGGAGTGTCGGGTTCAGCGACAGCATGGACGGCGGATCGGCATTCATGTGCTTAATGGCAATCTCCTGAATGCTGTCACCGAGGTAGGGCTTCCGCCCGGTAAACATTTCGAACATCACAATGCCAAGAGAGTAAAGATCGCTCCGCGGGTCGGGATACTCTCCCCTGGCCTGCTCGGGGGCAATATAATGGATCGAGCCGACCGCCTCTCCGTTTTGTTCGTAGAGTTCGTTTTCCAGCGCCGCAATGCCGAAGTCAGCTACCTTGATGGTTCCGTCCCGAAGCAGCATGATGTTATGCGGTTTGATATCGCGGTGGATGATGCCGCGGCTGTGGGCATGTGCAAGCGCTCTGGCGATCTGACGTGCAAAATGCAGTGCTTCGTTCCAGGGCAGCTTGCCCTTCTTTTCCATATACTGCAGCAGCGTCACACCGTCAACCAGCTCCATGACGATGTATTCCAGCGCGTCACTGTGGCTGACGTCATATACAGCCACAATGTTGGGGTGCGACAGCATGGCCACCGCATGCGACTCGGCACAGAATCGGCTTCGAACGGTCTCATCCGACGCGGCGTCTTCACGCATGATCTTGACCGCAACATCTCGGTTCAGCCGGAGATCCGTTGCCCGGTAGACCCAGGCCATGCCGCCTTCTCCCACGAGTGAGATAATCTCATAGCGTCCGTCCAGCGTTTTGCCGAGCCAGTATTTTACATCTATCTTTTCCATACGACGATTGTGACGTTATCCGGGGCGCCCCTGGATAAGGCAAGCTCCATCAAGTCCCGACAGGCCGCTTCTGAGCTGGCGGAATCACTCAAAACCGCCGTGATCTCATCCTCCGGGACTACATTGGTCAATCCGTCAGAGCACAGCAGCAAGCAGTCTCCAGGTCCTAAATTGACTTCAAACGTATCGGCTGTGACCTCATGATCCGACCCAAGCGCTCGAGTAATCACGTTTTTCTGCGGATGATGCAGCGCCTGTTCCGGGGTGATGATCCCGGCTTCCAGCAGCTCTTCCACCAGAGAATGATCACGGGAGATCTGCCGCAGCACTCTCCGGTGCAGCTGATAGGCGCGGCTGTCTCCGACGTTGAGCACGTAACCGGATCCGTTTCGCCGGATCACGGCCGCAACCAGCGTGGTGCCCATCCCGCTGAGATAGTCTCCAAACTGGGAGTAAGCCCATGCCACGCCGTTTGCTTCTTCACATGCTTCCAGCATGAGACGCGGATAATCGGACAGGCGGCTCGGATAGGTGGAGAGATATCGATAGAGATAGTTCACAAATGCTTTGGCAGAGAGTTGGCTGGCGAGACCGCCGGCGTTCGCGCCTCCCATGCCGTCACAGAGCGCAAGAATCGAACAGGAAGCCTTTTCACAGTCCTCGATCAGAAAGCTGTCCTGGTTTTCCTGTCTGACTTTTCCCTTGTCTGTGAGCCCAAAGCAGTTCACTGTTACACCTTCTTATGTCCTTACGTTTTTTGATATTTGCGGCGGAGTTGTCCGCAGGATGCGTCGATATCACTTCCGAGGCGCCGTCGAACGGTGACGGTCACTCCCGCATCCTCCAGCGTCTTCTGAAAAGCGCGGATTACCGAAGGTTCAGAAGGGAGAAGTCCGCGCTCCTCCACATAGTTCAGCGGGATCAGATTCACATGCGCTCCGACATGTTTGGCATGCACGGCCAGCTGAGCGGCCTGTTCCGGATGATCGTTCGTATCCCGAATCATGGAGTACTCAAATGACACGCGCCGTCCTGTCAGATCTGCGTAATGGCGGCAGGCATCCAGCACCGTGTCGATCCCGCGATTGGACGGCATCAGCTTGGAACGGAGCAAATCCTCCGGTGCATGAAGGGACAGCGAGAGTGTAACCGGAAGCTTTTCCGCCGCCAGACGCTCAATGCCCTCCGGCAGACCGCAGGTGGAAAGCGTAATATGTCTCAAACCTATGTTCCGGCCTTCCGGATGACTCACCAGATGCAGGAACTGCAATACGTTGTCCAGATTGTCCATCGGCTCTCCGATGCCCATCAGGACTATATTGGAAACATGCTCTCCCGCTTCTTTTTCTGTGAACAGAACCTCATCCAGCATCTCACCGGCGGTAAGATTACGAACCAGACCTCCGATTGTGGAAGCGCAGAAACAGCAGCCCTGACGGCAGCCGACCTGGCTGGAGATGCAGACCGAATTTCCGTAGTGATAGCGCATAAACACGGTTTCTACGGAATTGGAATCCTTCAAGCCCCAGAGATATTTCTCCGTGCCGTCTTCCTTTGACACCTGTTTACGCAGCAGCCTCGGTGCTGTGAGCGTGAAGTGTTCCGGAAGCGTCTCCCTCAGGGATTTGGGAAGATTTGACATCTCCGAAAAATCACGGCAGCCTCTCGCGAGCCATTCAAAAATCTGTTTTGCCCGATAGCCCGGAAGACCGAGTTCCTGAATGGTATTTCGAAGTTCATCAGGCGACAGTGACAGAATATCAATCATTCTTCTTCACCAGTCTAGCGGCAAAAAAGCCGTCGTTTCCGTTACGATGCGGCCATGAGCGAAGCATTCCGTTTTCACAGTCAAATCCGTCCAGTTTCGTACTTGTCAGCCGGAATACCGGCTTTCGATCCAGAAAAGCGGCAAGCTGTCTTTCATTTTCGTCCTGAAGCACAGAACAGGTAGAGTACAGCAGCGTTCCGCCCGGTCTGACGTATTCCGCCAGATTATCCAGGATTCTTGACTGAAGTGAAAGCAGTTCCTCCACTTCCTGAAGGCTGCGCTTGCGGATTTCCGGATGCCGGCGGATCACGCCGCTGCCGGAACAGGGTACATCCGCAATCACCGCATCAAAAGCTTCGTGAAAATCAGGGCAGTATTCCGTCGCGTCCAGCTGACGTGTCGGTATGTCCAGTTTCAGTCTCTGATAATTTTCCGAGCAGCGGGCCAGGCGCGAAGCATTCACATCGCACGAAAGGACCTTCGCCCCCTCCAGTGCGGCGGCAATGCTCTTTCCGCCGGGGGCCGCGCACGCATCCAGCACACGCATACCCGGCTTCAGTCCGATCATCTTCACAGATGCCCTGGCCGCATTATCCTGGACATAAAACAATCCCTCTTCGAAACCGGGCAGCGTATCGACTCTCCTGCTTGAAATCATAACCGCCGGGAAGTCTTCACGCACATGCAGAGGAACAATCCCCTTCTCCTTCAGCATGCCTATGAACGTCTCGGGATTCGTACGCAGGGTATTCATCTGCAGGCAGAGATCCGGGAGACTCTGATTGCTTTCCAGAAAGTCTCTCACAAATACAGGGTCCTGTTCCCGGAGAAGCTTCTCGACAAGCCAGTCCGGATGACTGTAACGCAGCGCAAGATCCACGCCTTCATCCGTACGCAGAAGAAGCGCTTTGTCCGTGCTGATCCTCCGCAGCACTGCGTTGACCATCCCGGCTGCATATCGCTGCTTCGAAATACGACAGCTTTGCACCGCATCGTTCACCGCTGCCGAATCGGGGATCCGATCGAGAAAAAGAATCTGATACGCTCCGAGCCGCAGCAGGTCCATCACATAGGGATGAGGCCGTGAAGAACTCAGATAATGCACGATACAGGCATCAAGGAAACGCTCATTCTGGAGCACGCCGTAAAACAGACGTTCTGCCAGCCTGGAATCGTCCTCCCGCTCGCACCGGACGAGCTCTTCGGTCCCCTGTCTGCGAAAAAGCTGCAGCGCATGCAGCGCCGCCAGACGTGCCGGAGAGATGTTCGTTGTGCCGTATGACGCCGGTCCGGTCTTGTTTCCGGTTTTCTTCACGCCGCTCACAGGCTCAGGCGATGTCCGCGCAGATAATCCGCCGCTGACATTCTTTTCTTTCCGGGAGCCTGAAGCTCGGTGATCAGAAGTACTTCTCCGTCCTTGCATGCAACGCCGATTCCCGTACTGTCCGCTGAGACAATCGTTCCGGGAGCAGCATCTGTATGCTTTGCCGAATACTCCGCATGAAACACCTTAACCGTCTGTCCGCCCAGCTCCATCGTGGCAACGGGCCAGGGCTGAAGCCCGAAAATCCACTTCCGGATATCCCGCGGGCTCCGGTTCCAGTCGATCGGGCTCATTTCCTTGCTCAGACGGGTGACATAGCTGGCCTCCTCGTGATTCTGCGGACGCCGAGGCGCCTGACCGCGTTCAATATCAGTCAGCGTGCGGGAAAGCAGCTCCGCCCCAAGGACCTTCAGACGGTCATAGAGTTCCCCGGAAGTCTCCGTCTCTCCGATCTCGGTCTCCGATTCATAAATAAGATCACCGGCATCCATATCCGAAACAAGATGAAAGGTAGAAACGCCTGTTTTCGTATCACCGTTGAGAACGGCCCACTGAATCGGAGCGGCACCGCGATACTTCGGAAGCAGTGAACCGTGCAGATTCACCGCGCCGTATTTCGCCACATTCAGAACGTCATCCGGAAGGATCTTCCCGTATGCGACGACCGCGATGATATCAGCCTTGAGAGCCTTCAGCTGCGCAATCACATCCGGGTCCCGGAAGGTGTTCGGCTGAAAAACGGGAATTCCGTTCGCTGCCGCACATTCTTTTACCGGAGAAAAACTGGTCTGCATTCCCCGGCCGCGCGCCTTGTCCGGCTGGGTATAAACCGCGCAGATCTCAAACCCGTCCCGGATCAAACGCTCGAGAGAGGTCTCCGCAAAATCGGGAGTGCCCATAAAGATCACTCTCATATCAGTCCTCCGCCGTCTCCTGCTGGCCGCCCTGCAGCTCTTCCTCTGTCAGCATGCGTTCGCATTTTGAGGTAAAAACAATCCCGTTGAGGTGGTCGATCTCATGGGCAAAGCAGCGGGCTGTGAGTCCTTCCCCGGATACTTCGAAGTAGTTTCCGAAGCGATCCTGTGCCCGAACCTTTACAAAGGCCGGTCTGGAGACAATCCCGTACTGTCCCGGAACACTGAGACAGCCTTCCGGCTCATGCTGCTCTCCGGTGGCTTCAATGATCTCCGGATTGATAAGCTCGATCAAGACCGGCTCTTCGTCTTCAGGGACATTGGTTTCCAGCACCAGCACGACCCGCCGCAGAACACCGACCTGCGGTGCGGCCAGTCCGACGCCGTCTGCCTGCATCAGGGTTTCGGTCATATCGTCCAGCAATTGATGCAGCCTGGGATTGAACTCCGTCACTACCCGGCATTTTTTCCTGAGAGTCGGATCCTCTTCGGTCAGAATATTTCTGAGAGCCATTCAAAAACTCCTTTAAATACGATTTCAATTTACGCCTGCAGACTCAGGAGCCTGCTTCGTTATCGACAAAAAAACTTACATCACGCATTTCTTTATCCTGGCTGCACGTGATCAGCACAGACGACAGGATCTGCCGAATGCTTCTGTTGATTCGGCAGCGAATCTGAAGACAGTACCGGAAGCGATCGCTCACCTTCACCACCGGCAGCGGTACCGGTCCCAGAAGTTCAGCCTGCTCTCCGTTTTGCTCCAGCATGACGCTGAGAATCTGCCTGCATTTTCGCAGCGCATTCAGCACCTGTTCTTCTTTCCGACCGGAAGCGGTGAGTGCGGCCCAATGTGTAAAGGGAGGTGCGTTCTGAAGCTTTCGCATATCGATCTCCGCATGATAGAACGCTTCATAGTCCTGGGCGGCTGCAAGGCGGATGATCTCATTGTCCGGTGTAAAAGTCTGAATCACGGCCTCGCCGGGTTTATCTCCACGACCGCAGCGCCCGATAACCTGTGTCAGCAGGGAAAAAGTCTTTTCTCCGGCGCGAAAGTCATTGGAGTACAGGCCCTGATCCGCCGACATGACGCCGACCAGAGTGACGTTGTCAAAATTCAGCCCCTTTGCGATCATCTGTGTTCCGATCATCAGGGGGATCTTCTCCTCTGTAAAGCGGCGAAACAAAGCCTGATGAGAGCCAAGCGGGCTGACCGAATCGGCATCGACCCGCAGGACCTCGGTTCCCGGGAAAAACTCCTTCAGTTCTTCTTCGATTTTCTGTGTCCCGGCGCCAAAGAAGCTCAGTTTTCCCCCGCATTCCGGGCAGGAGGCATCCAGATATCGCCCGGTGCCGCAATAGTGGCAGATCATCCGGTTTCTTCTGGCATGCCAGGTCATTGCCACCGAACAGTGCGGACAGCGGTAGATATAACCGCATTGAGAACATGTGACCAGCTTGCTGGTACCGCGCCGGTTGAGAAACAGAATGGACTGTTCTCCCTTTTCGATCCGGTCCAGGATCGCCTCTTTCAGGGTATGACTCAAATCGGAGGTATTTCCGCTGAGCAGTTCCTGCTTCATGTCAACGATCCGCACCGAAGGGAGCGGCTTTTCGTTGAAGCGATGAAGCAGTCTGTGATATCCGTATTCCCCCTGTTCGGCACGATACCTTGAACTGAGATCCGGCGTTGCCGAACCAAGCAGCAGAAAGGCGTTTTCCTGCAGACAGCGAAACCGGGCAACCTCTCTTGCATGATACCGCGGAACAGATTCCGAGCGATAGCTGTCCTCCTGCTCCTCGTCAATGATCACCAGCCCAAGATGCTGAACCGGTGAAAAGACCGCGCTTCTGGTTCCGATGACAAGATGTGCTTCTCCGCGGCGGATCCTTTTCCATTCATCATAGCGCTCCCCGGCGGATAGGCCGCTGTGCAGCACGGCAACCGTCTTTCCAAACCAGGCACTGAATACAGACAGCATCTGCGGGGTCAGGGATATTTCCGGCACAAGAAGCATCGCGCCTTGCCCTTTTTCCAGCGTTTGGAATATCAGGTGGGCATAGATGCTGGTCTTCCCGCTTCCCGTCACACCGGAAAGGAGACTGACTCTGTTTGTTCCCCCGCTGTCCTGCTGATTCAGAATCACGTTCAAAGCAGCGCTCTGTTCCTCATTCAGCTCCGGCAGGGGCATCTCTTCGACACTGTCGGGCACAACGCGACGCAGAACTTCCGTCCGGAAGAGCTCGATAATCTGTTTCGACTCAAGTGTCTTGAGCGTGGCTCTTCCGGCTCCGGTGAACTGCATCAGGTCCAGGCTGGAAAGCACCTCAAAACTGCAGAGCAGATCGACCAGCTCCGCCTGTTTCGGCGCTTTGGCCCGGCGGGCTTCCACGAAAGCTGCCGCTTCGTCTGACGGAATGGCAAGACGCACCATCTCCCGGGTCTTGTCCCGGGTTTTCTGACGTCCTGTCCGGTCAAACCACAGTCCTGCCGGAAGCATCACTTTGACCGCGTCGTACACGGTGCAGAAGTAGCGCTCCCGCATGAAAAGAGCAAGCCTCAGCTGTTCCCTGCTGATCAGCGGTTCCGAATCCGCCGCCCGAATAATATCCTTGCAGTCCGGATAGCTGCTCTCTTCTGAAAGGGACAGCACAATTCCTTCCGTCACTCGGTTCCCTTTTCCGAACGGAACAAACACCCGGATTCCCGGCTGCACGGTTCGAAGAAGCTCTTCGGGTATGCGATAATCGTACGGTTTGTCGATGGCGTAGGTCGCTGCCGATACCGCAATTCTGGCGAACATGGCTCCCGGCAAATTACTGGATGGTCAGTTTCCCGGTATAAACCTCGTCGATCGCCGTGGAAACGGGCTTTTTCTCAAGTGTGATCTCATGGGTTTCCGCCTCGGCGGAAAGCGTTCTTGCTCTTCTGGCAACAAGGTTCACAAGCTGATAGCGGCTGCCGACTTTCTCTACGAGTTCGGCCACAGGGGGATAAAGCATCATGATACAATCATTTCCTTTTCTATAATAATAGATGATAGACTTGAAACGTCTTTTTTCAAGTCTGTATTGCGCGGCGGTTCTTATTCTGCAATCTTCTTTGCAAGCAGCGGGTCAAACCGGCACTGCTCTGCGGAGATGATGGCGCTGAATTCATTTGCGGCGGTTTCCACATCCTGATTCACGATCAGATACTCGTAGAAGTCCGCTTCAAGAATCTCTTCCCGTGCCCGGGCGATTCTTGCATCGATGGCCTCCGGTGTGTCTGTCCCGCGTCCTTCCAGACGGCTTCGAAGCTCTTCCATGGACGGCGGCATGATGAAGATGGTCACGGCCTCCGGCATCTTTTCCTTCACCTGTCTGGCCCCTTGAACTTCGATATCAAGAATCACGTTCATGCCTTTCAGGAGCTGGGATTCCACAAAAGGTCGCGGAGTCCCGTACGAATTGGATACATAGCATGCATGCTCCAGAAGTTCGTTGTTTTCGACCATTTTGTCAAAACGTGCCTGATCGATGAAGAAGTACTCTCTCCCGTCAACCTCTCCGCTGCGCGGAGGGCGTGTCGTGACAGAGGTGGAAAAGCACAGGTCTGCTCTTCCTTCCATGGCTTTGAACACCACGGTGCTCTTTCCGGTACCGGACGGTCCGGAGAGAATGATGAGTTTACCCTTCTTGATCATTCGTTGCGTGATCCTCCGTTTTCAGTTTCGCTTTTCATCTTTTGCGCCAGTTCCTCCGGCGTCAAAGCTGAAAGAATCATATGATTGCTGTTCATCAGGATTACCGATCTGGTGCTCCTTCCGAAAGAAGCGTCCACCAGCAGGCCCCGTTCTCTCCCATCGGTGATCATGCGCTTGATGGGTGCGGAGTCCGGCGAAAGAATCGAGACAATTTTATCAGCTGCGATGTAGTTACCGAAACCGATCGACAGCAGCGTCACATCCGAAAAGCTATTCAATGTTCTGCACCTGTTCTCTGATCTTCTCGATCTCCGATTTGAGTTCTACCACGAGATAGGCGATCTCGGAATCCTGGCATTTGGAACCAATGGTATTTGCTTCCCGGTTAAATTCCTGAATCAGGAAATCAAGTTTTCTTCCGATGGGGGATCCCTCTGCCATCAGCTTGCGGAACTGCGACAAATGGCTGTGCAGACGCACCGTCTCTTCATCGGTTGCTACCCTGTCGGCGAAGATCGCCGCCTCGGCAATGACGCGCTCTTCTGTAACCGAACTGTCATTCAGGATCTCACGCAGCTTTGCCTCCAGGCGTTCGCGATAAGCCGATACGGTATTGGGTGCCTTACATTCTACAGCCTGGACCATCTCTTCTATTTTATCCGCCTTTTGCAGCAGATCTTCCGCCAGCTTCTCGCCTTCTCTGGTCCGCATGGCATTGAAGTCGGAGAGTGCGGCATCCAGCAGCGGCAGAAGCTGCTCCAGAAATGCATCCTGGTCCAGCTCTTCCTTTTCCAGCGAGAGGACATCCGAGAAACGCGCAATGTCCAGAGCCGAGACAGAAGCCGGCAGCGCCAGATCCTGTCCGATCTCCGTAATTGCGTTCCGATACGCTTCTGCAAGTCTCGTATTCACCCGGATCCGAGTCTGATCACTCTCCACGGTGTCCAGCGTTAAGAAAAAGTCCACTTTACCGCGGAAAACTCTTTTCTGGATATAGTTTTTGATCTCGCTTTCCGCGAAAAGAAATCCGCGCGGAAGTTTGATGCCGAGATCAAGGTAACGGTTGTTCACGCTCCGCAGTTCAACCGTGACGGCAAACCCCGCTACCGTTCCTTTGGCACTGCCGTAACCGGTCATGCTCCTGATCATTTCGTTCTGTATTCCCCTGTCATCGTTATTTTCTGAATAATGAAATCCTATGATATGATTTCAAACTGTATCTGGCGTTCCGCGCTCTGGCGGCGCTGCTGCTGAACAAGAATCACCGCTGCAAGAATCAGGGCAAGAAAGCTTACGATAATCGCAAGTCCTTCCGATGCCCCCAGAACGGTAGCAATCGCAAATCCCAGGACAAAGAGAAGCATCGGCATGATATATACCAGAATAGCCGCAGAAAACACCTTTGATGTGCGGCTCTCGATTACCACACGCTGTCCGGGTCTGGCATTGATCCGATTCCTGGCAACTGCCTTCAGCTCGGACTGAAAGATGCAGCTTTCACAGTTCCCGCAGTTGCTTCCGCAGGCCGTGGAACGTGTCACGACTACTTCCGCCATGGAATTGGGGAGGAGTTTTGTTACAATTGCATCCTGTGTCATTTCATTCTCCTCGCTGCGGTTTACGAACGTTTCAGGTCCACTGAGATCTGATAATCGCCGACTGCGCCGACATCGACAAAGCCGTCCACATAGATCTTGACCGGTACCATGTAAGGTCCCGTAGATTCTCTGTAGTCCGTCAGATCGGCCACAGCGCGAATGTTTTCGGCCGCAAGCTCCGCCAGCTGTTCTTCCGTGCCGCGGATCACGACGTCAAGATTCTCACTCATGATCTCCGCGTTGACGCCCTCCGGTGTGTTGATCACCGAGATATTCTTCAGGTTGAAATTGGAGGTGGTCAGGCCGGCAATCTCCACGTCAACCTTTGCTTCGGTGATTCCGCTGATATTCCGCAGAGAATTATCAAACGGAATCGTATAAGTCTCGGAAAAGCTGCTCTTGAAGTCCGTCAGGTCGATCGTGCTGAGAATGATTCGGTTCATGCCGTCCAGAATTGCCGAATCCCCTGCCAGTGTGATGCGGTCCGGCGTAATGGATACGATCGTGTTGGCCGTTGTAGCCCCGGATCCTTCGATCAGTTCCACCGAGAGCGGAATGTCCTTGATCTGCAGAATAGGCAGAGTCGCTGTGATGGTCTCCTCCGACGCGGTCAGATGCTCGGTGGAAACCGCGGTTCCGCTGCTGTTCATCAGCACGAAAGGAACATCGTCCGTGATGGAACTGGAGGCAACCTGCCCTGCACCGAAGTCAACCCAGGCGTAGGACACTTCCCTCAGATATGCATCCGGACCGGTGACGGTAATGCTGTTCGGTTCAAAAATCGGCGACTCGGCCGTGTAGCCGTCCGCAAGCATTCCCTCAAAACCGCCGCGTACCGGGATTGAAACGGAGTTCAGGGTAGATACAACGAAGTTGACCGTCTCCGGGCTGTAGGAAACCTCTGCCAGATTTCGCGTGTCTACGCCATTCGGATAAACCAGTTTGTACTTCATCGACGCATAGGCAGCTCTGGTGAGCTTGCTTACATCAATCTGGGCCGTCAGATCCTGTGAATTCAGCGAATCGACGATTCTTCTCGGGCCGCGGATTTCCACCCGGACATTGTTGGTATCGACGTCTGTCACAACGAGGTTCCTGGAGCTGCGAAGAGTATCCTCTCCTATAAGTACTACCGGAACTCCGCGGAAAATCTGTGTCACAACAGAGTTTTCCGTGCTGACGACATAGGTCCAGATTGCCAGCGAAGACAGCAGGGAGACAAGCATCCACAGAATCTTATGGCTGGATTTAGTTGTTTTCTGATTCTTCGGCTCCATCGCGGTCCTTCTTCCATACACGCAGGAAAGTGTCCTTGATCCGGTCTTTCCAGCTTAGCTTCTTCTCGTCTACGATCAGTTCCTGGTGCAGCAGCTCGGTCAGAGACGCGCCGTTCAGGTGCCGCTTCAGCGTACCGTCCAGAGCAAAGGAGATTGCGCCCGTTTCTTCCGAAACAATAATCACTACCGCGTCGGACTGTTCGCTCAGACCGATGCCGGCACGGTGCCGCATGCCGAGTTCCTTGCTCAGGTTTCTGCTCTGAGTAAGCGGAAGAACACAGCCTGCAGCCGCAATTCGGGCGTTGCGGATGATCACGGCACCGTCATGCAGCGGCGCCTTGTTGTAAAACAGGTTCTTTACCAGCTCTGACGTAACATCCGCGTTAACAATGGTTCCCGTGGTCATGATCGCGCCGAGGTCAACTGCACGTTCAAAAATAATCAGCGCGCCTGTTTTAGACGCCGACATATCCACACAAGCCTGTACGACCTGAGAAATTGCGGTCTCCAGTTCCGGCGTGGAAATGCTTCTGTTTGAAGTAAAACCGCTACCCACACGTTCCAGGACTCGCCGAAGCTCAGGCTGAAACAGTACCACCAGTGCAATCAGGCCGAGCTCCATCGCTCTTCTGAGCAGGAAATTCAGCATCGTGAGGCCCAGCAGATAGGACAGAATCAGCAGCAAGACCAGGATCAGGATACCGCGTGCGACATTTTTTGAATTCGTTCTGCGCACGAAATTGATTGCCTGGTAGATCAGATACGCAACGATCAGAATATCAATGGCGTCCCAGATGCCGATGGTCTGAATATAGCTGAGAGCGGTGCCGAGAAGGTTGGCAATTGCGTCCATATTTATCCCCTCAAGCGTAATTACGTAACTAAAGTATTATAGTTCAAATTATTTCAAAGTGCAAGTTCTATCTTTCCTGCTTACCGCTTTCGGCCGAGACCGGTTCCGTCGCCGCAATGACACGTTCGTATGCCTCTTTCTGATCCTGCATGGTCAGCTGGTTCTCTCTCTTCATGACATAACGGTAAGTATCATCCGGGCTCAGGCTGCTCATATACAGAATATAGCGGCCTGCCGCCTTTGAAGCGCCGTAAGCCAGATCTGCCGCTGCCGCCAGTTCCGCTTTCGCTTCTTCTCCGGCAAGAGCGGCCATCTCTCCTGCGAGATTGATGCACTGGCCCATCATGTTGACAATCTCCAGGCAGATACTCACCGCCGATTGTCTGGCAGCCTCAACGGTTCTGTCATCGCCCTCCTTCAGGGCGCGGCGCAGCGGTCCGCGGCATTTCACATCCTCATCAATCAGCTTTACCATATAGCTGCGGAGAATCTCCGTGTTTCGCACATACCAGTCGAGCTTCTCGTTTTCTCCTCCGGCCTCGCGGATCTGCACCGCAGCGCGGGCCAGCATCGAGGCAGAAAGCGCAGCGGAAGCGGAAGCAGCGGAACCAATATCTGCATTCTCCCCGGGATCCGCGAGCTTCTTTGTCAGGTTGTCCGCCGTTTCGTTTCTGTAGATCTGTATTTTAATGCCTTCGGCCATGTGAAACGCTCCTCTTAATCATTGTGATTAAATGCTTTCAGTTCCAATCCCGGATTTTTCTGCAGCGCCCAGTCCACACACCAGGAGGAGGTAAACAAGAGAAGATTATTCCCCTTGAAATCCTGTACCCACTTGGTGTCACTTGTCAGATTCAGCATCGGAATATCCACATTATCCCCGGAAACCCAGCGGATGAGTTCATAGGGCAGATCTCTTCGCCGGATATCGACTCCATATTCCGTCTTCAAGCGGTATTCCAGCACCTCGAACTGCAGCACACCCACGACACTGACCAGGATTTCCTCCACACCGGTATGCGGCTCGTGGAAGATCTGGATCGCACCCTCCTGGGCAATCTGCATGATCCCCTTCTCAAACTGTTTGCGTTTCATGGTGTCGATGCGTTCCACCGCTGCAAAGTGCTCCGGCGCAAAGCTCGGAATCCCCTCGTAACGGATATCCATGCCCTTTTCGCAGACCGTGTCGCCGATGGAGAAGATCCCCGGATCGAAGACGCCGATGATATCTCCCGCAAAGGCCTCGTCGATGATGGACCGGTCAGACGCCATAAGCTGCTGAGGCTGGGACAGCCTCAACGCCTTTGCCCCCTGCACATGGTAGTATTCCTTCTCCCTCTGGAAGCGGCCGGAACAAATTCGCATGAAAGCGATACGGTCGCGGTGTGCCTTGTTCATATTTGCCTGGATCTTGAAAACAAAAGCCGAGAACGAATCTGCACAGGGGTCAATTGTCTCGCCGTTGGAAACACGGGGAAGCGGCGGAATGGTCATCTCAAGGAAACTCTTGAGGAACGGCTCCACTCCGAAGTTGTTCAGGGCCGACCCGAAGAAAACCGGGCTGAGCAGTCCGGCACGGATTGCCTCAAGGTCAAAGTCATAACCGGCTCCGTCGACGAGTTCCACGTCGTCTTCCAGTGTGCGGCGAAGGCGTTCTCCGATCAGTTCGTCCAGCTTTTCGGTCTCATCAAGCCGGCAAGCTACGGACGAGATGCGGTTCTGTCCTCTGTGATATTCCTGGAACGCAAGAATCTGCTGATTCTGCCGATCATATACACCCTTGAAATCACTCCCGCAGCCGATGGGCCAGTTCATTGGATAGGTCCCAATGCCGAACTCCTTCTCCAGTTCCTCCAGCAGGTCGTAGGGGCTTCGAGCCTCGCGGTCAAGTTTGTTAATAAATGTAAAGATCGGGATATGCCGCATGGCGCAGATCCGGAACAGCTTTCTGGTCTGCGGTTCGATGCCTTTGGCCGCATCAATGACCATCACAGCCGAATCGGCCGCCATCAGTGTCCGATAGGTGTCCTCCGAAAAGTCCTGGTGACCCGGTGTGTCAAGAATGTTAATGCAGTAACCGTCATATTCAAACTGCATTACCGAAGAAGTGATGGAAATTCCTCTCTGCTTTTCCAGCTCCATCCAGTCGGAGACAGCATGACGGGCAATGGCTTTTCCCTTGACCGAACCGGCCAGCTGAATCGCTCCGCCGTAGAGCAGGAGCTTTTCCGTCAGAGTTGTTTTGCCTGCGTCCGGGTGCGAGATGATCGCAAACGTTCTTCTTCTGTTGATTTCTTCATTCAGTCTGGGCATATCTGTTTCGACGCTCCAATTACAGTATTGTGGCATTATAATGGGCAATTCGTTTTATGTTACCACAACATGAAGTGAATTGCAATCTGTCAATTGCAAAAATCAGCGGATTCCTTGCTTGATGCCTGTATGAAAATATGATATACTTTCTGCCGATACTGTTTGCAGGAAACAGAGCATCTCACTCTCTCCTCTTGGGAGAGACTGAAAATAATATAAAGACTGTATATCGGATATCCGCCATGAATACAACTATACTGAAAACTGAATATCCCGCCGCCCGAAAGGCCTGGCTGGATCATCATTTCTCTGATCTGAACCCGATGCAGCGTCAGGCGGTTCTGGCAACCGAGGGGCCGGTCCTGATTCTGGCCGGTGCCGGCAGCGGCAAAACCACCGTCCTGATTCGGCGTATTGAGAATCTGATCCGCTTCGGCGGTGCCGCCGATTCGGATGAGCTTCCGTTCGGTGCAGCGGAAGAGGACCTGCAGGCACTGCGTTCTCTCCGTCCGGATGCCGAGCCCTATGCTGTCCTCCGGCCAGTCCCGCCGTGGAAGATTCTTGCCATCACCTTTACCAACAAGGCCGCCGATGAGCTGAAGCACCGCTTGGAGGAGTGTCTGGACACCGAGGCCGGAGACATCTGGGCCTGCACATTTCACTCCTGCTGTGTCCGGATTCTGCGCCGCGACGCTGAAAAGCTGGGCTATGGCTCCGGCTTCAGAATATATGACACCAGCGACAGTCTGAGTCTCATGAAGCGTATCTTAAAAGACCGGAACCTGGACGAGAAGGTTTATCCGCCCCGTTCGGTTCTCTCCGCGATCAGCCGCGCCAAGGACGAAAAGATTCTGCCGGAGGAATACGCGGCGAATGCACAGAAGAGCCATGACGCACGAAGCATCCGCATTGCGGAACTCTATACGGAATACAGCCGCCGGCTCTTCTCTTCCAACGCCATGGACTTTGATGACCTGATTCTCAATACCGTTCTTCTGCTGGAGCGCTTTGAGGATCGCCGTGAGTTCTGGCAGAGGCGCTTTGAGTATATCATGGTAGACGAGTATCAGGATACCAACCACCTGCAGTATCTGCTGATTTCTCTTCTGGCCGACCAGCACCGCAATCTCTGCGTCGTCGGTGACGATGACCAGAGCATCTACCGTTTCCGCGGCGCCACCATTGAAAACATTCTCTCCTTTGAGCACCAGTTCAAGGGCTGCCGGACCATTCGTCTGGAACAGAACTATCGCAGCACCGAGCATATTCTCGACGCGGCCAACAACGTCATCCGCAACAACAGGTCCCGCAAAGGCAAAGAACTCTGGACCGGCCTCGGAAGCGGAGATCCCGTTCAGGTTCTCTCTGTACGCGACGAGCATGAGGAAGCCGCTTCTGTCGCCGCCTCGATCCTTTCTGATTTCTCCCATGGAATGCGCTGGCGGGACCATGCCATTCTTTACCGCACAAATGCCCAGTCCAGTCAGTTTGAATTTGCCCTCAAGCGCTCCGGAATTCCTTACCGTGTGATCGGCGGTGCACGCTTCTTCGATCGGACCGAGGTCAAAGACATTCTCTCTTATCTCTGCGTCGTGGCCGACCCGAAGGACGAGATCCGTCTTCTCCGGGTAATCAATACTCCGCCCCGCGGAATCGGGGAAAAGAGCGTTGAGTCCGCCCGGGCACTTGCCAGGGATGAGTCCCTTTCCCTCTTCGATGTTCTGGAGCATGCCGATTCCTATCCCGAATTGAGCCGCGCCTCCGTCCGCATGCGGGAATTCGCCCGAATGATCCGTGAGCTGCAGGATGAAGTGCTTACCACCGATGAGCTGTATGACCGCGTGCTCGAAAAAACCGGATACATCACCATGCTGGAGCAGTCCAAAGACGAACGTGACGAAAGCCGTATTGACAACGTTCGTGAGCTTAAAAGCAGCATTCTTGCCTATGAAAACGAGAGCGGTGACACTTCCCTGTCCGGATACCTTGCAAGCATCGCGCTCTATACCGATGTCGACAGCATGGACCGTGAGGAGGACAGTGTGATCCTCATGACAATCCACAGCGCCAAAGGACTGGAGTTCCCCGTCGTTTATGTCGTTGGCATGGAGGAGGGACTCTTTCCCGGTCTGCGCTCCATCGGCGAGCAGGATGAGATGGAGGAGGAAAGACGCCTCTGTTATGTCGCCTTCACCAGAGCAAAAAACCGCCTTGTCGTCTCCCATGCGCGCCAGCGCATGCTATACGGCAAGACGACAGCAAACCGCCCAAGCCGTTTTCTGGAAGAGAGCGGTCTTGACATGGAAGAGCCGCCGCGTCAGAGAGATCCCTGGGCCGATCAGCGTCCCCGCAGCGCATCCGGCCTGCCTTTCGCGCCGTCCTTTGCCCGAAGCAGAACGGCACCGAGAGCTGTCACCGCAAAGCGCAGCACAGCTGCGCCTCCCCCTGCCGTTTCCCTTCCGGAGCTCTCCGTAGGTCAGCGTGTGCATCACAACGCCTTCGGCGACGGAACCGTCGCAAAAATGACTCCAATGGGCGGCGATCAGCTTCTTGAAATCAGCTTTGACGAGCACGGGACAAAGAAGCTCATGCTGAAAGCAGCCGCCAGATATCTTGAAACGCAATAGTTCCTTCATCTTCTCTTTATAATCTGTTCACGATCTGTTCACGCTTCCACTCCACGGTAATGCTATAATCACATCCAGAAATAAGGAATCGGCTGTATCGGACCAGAAAGCCCGAACGCAGCCGGTTCAAAGAAAGGAAAATGAAGATATGGATGTACAGAGCGTCATTGATAAGATCAAGGAACTTGTGAAGAAAGGGAATGTCTCCCGTATCGTCGTGTGCCGGAAGGGCCAGCAGATTCTGAACATTCCGGTAAGTGTCGGTGCCGTGGGCGCGGTTGTCGGTCTGGCCGCTGCAAAGTGGGTCACGCTGGCGGCTGTTCTTGCCACCATCGGTCTGGGCTGCACGGTTGAGGTCATCAAGTCAGACGGCGGCATCGTCAATGTCATGGATGAGGAGAGCAACCAGAAGGTCCGCAGCTTTGCCGCAGACGCCGTCGAAAAGGTCAAGGAGAACATCCCTGTCTCCATCAGCGTCGACATCAAGCGGGATGATGACGTTGTGGATGCCGAGGTAAAAGAAGTCGACGAGACCGACGAGAACAAATAAGTCCCCTGTTCCTGTCAGAAACACCGCTCCCTCCCCGAACCGGGAGGGAGTTCTGTTCGTCGAAAAGCCGGTTACCCGGCTTTTCCGCTTGATCATAACACACAATGGAGAACACGCATGAAAGAGCTTACCGCGGGAAAAAATGACTCCGGGCAGCGGCTTGATCGTTTCGTTGCCAAAGCCGTTCCCTTGCTTCCGGACAGTCTTCTGCAGAAGTATATCCGTCTCAAGCGAATCAAGGTCAACGGGAAGCCTGCCAAGCGGGATCTCCGCCTGTCCGATGGCGATGTGCTGACCCTGTATATCAACGACGAGTTTTTCGAGGCACCGAGAGAGGACAACGCCTGGCTGAAGATCGCCAAGCCCCGGCTCAGCATCTTATATGAGGATGAGAACATCCTTCTCGCCGATAAAAAGCCCGGTGTGCTCTGTCACAGTGCCGGCAAATGGGACTACAACACCCTGATCGCCAACATTCAGGCCTATCTGGCGCAGAAGGGTGAATGGCGTCCGAAGGAGGAGCATTCCTTTACCCCCGCCCTCTGCAACCGCATCGACCGAAACACCGGCGGCATCGTCATTGCGGCCAAGAATGCCGAAGCACTCCGTATTCTGAACGAGAAAATTCGCGACAGGGAGATCGAAAAATACTATCTCTGCGCGGTCTGCGGACGTCCGAAGCCCGACAAAGGCCGTCTGGAGAATGAGCTTTTTAAGGACGCGGTCAAAAACCAGGTCTTTGTCAAGGCCAAGCCCGAGCCGGGCTCCCGAAGCGCCGTCACCGAATATCGGGTTCTTATGTCCCGCGGCGGGCTTTCCCTGGTGGAATGCCGGCTTCTGACCGGTCGAACCCATCAGATCCGTGTTCAGATGGCGCACGCAGGCTGGCCCCTTCTCGGCGACGGGAAATACGGCCGCGAGGCGGTCAACCGCCGCTATCACGAAGACGGCCAGGCGCTTTACTCCTGGCGGCTGTGCTTCGATTTTCCCACCGACGCAGGTCATCTCAATTACCTCCGTGGGAAAGAGTTTTCCGTTGACCGGGAAAGCATCGACTTTGTCGCCAAATATTTTGCGCCATCGAATTGATCTTTCCTTGCTATCCTCGCTCTTTCAAGCTTTCCGTCCGTGATGGTTCGGTTCAAGAAACAGAAGAAAACATCTGCAGCATGATTGTGTCATCACCGCAGATGTTTTTCTTTTATCCGTTTATACGCTTGTGTGGTCTGTATTCCGCTCTGTGATTTTCACTGTAACCGGATTTAACGGTAGAGCGCAGGTGTCCAGTAGCTCTGCTGGTATAGATCCGTAAAGCGGAAGCTCTGACGGAGGTTTCCGTCGCCCAGGTCCACATAGGAGATGGTCATATCTTCCGTAACCGTCATCGGATCGCCCAGAAGATAACTGTCTTCATAGACACCGGTATAGCTGTAGTAGTCACAGATGAAGTCAAGCTTGTCTCCGACCTTCCAGAAAACACTCTCATCGTCCGCCCAGTCCACATCCGCCGCGGGAATCTCATCCGTAATGGCCGGAACTCCTTTGGCAACGGTTTCGGTTTCATTCTCAGAATACACGCGGCGAAGGCCCGTGATTGTGCCATCGGGATGCTCCGGATCAAAGGAGATCAGGATATTGACTCTCTCGTCGTTCAGAAGTGCGGGGACATAGCCGGTGATAATGGCCTCATCCCCTTCTCCGATGGTAAGCTCATGCCGGAACGCCACGGGCTGACCGTTGATGGCAAGCCAGGCATTGTCTTGCGGAGCAAGAAGATTTCCGTTGTCGTCGAAGTCAAAGACCGTATCCAGGCCGAGGTCAATATACCCGTTTCCGTCGTCATAGAACAGATTATACTCCAGGCTTTCCACCAGATCCCACTGTTCTTCGGGCAGTGTGATGCACTCCTGTCCGGCGGAATTGGTGTTCCAAACCAGCCAGGTCGGGTCAAAGCTGTTGGCCGCAATATACTCTGCAGTTTCTTCGTCGTTCAGTGCGCGGCCCGTAAAGAAGCCGGTATTGCCGGAGGAATAGCCGGGAACGGTGGTATATCCGCCGCCCAGGAAGGCATTGAGCAGTTCAGAGATCATTTCCATATCGCCGGCGGAGGAGCTACCGTAGCCCCCCGTCAGGATCGACGGCATGCTGTACCCGTTGACGCCGGAAGCCGCCTGGCCGCTGACCTCGAGGCTGGCAAAGGCGCGGATGGCCTCGGCATAGCTCTCGTCCATGCCGATCGCGTCATAAGTGTTGCACGCCGAATCAACCTTGCTGGTCTTGCGGTATGGGAAATAGATGGACAGGCCGTAGGCATTCGACATGTTGCTGGAGGTCTTGTTGTACTTGATGGCCTTTTGCAGGGCTTTGACAAGGTTCTTCCCCTGTGAGGTGCCGAGATTGTTTGCAAAGTGGATCAAGTCGATCTGGTCAATGACGGAGCTGCGGGCGAACTCACGGGTGTTGTTGCGAGCGGTGGAGATCTGTCTGTATTCATCCTCCTGGATCAGTTTGGTCAGAGACTTGGAGAAGTTCTTCAGCGGCTTGG
Organism: Oscillospiraceae bacterium; assembly: GCA_017627975.1. The sequence goes on along the minus strand of JAGAFT010000091.1, from coordinate 112,829 downwards.
GGACGGAATTGGAAAGCTCCGCAAGGTCCACAACGGAGAGCGTGGCGCTCTGGCCGCGCGTCTGCGCCGCACAGGTCGAGACAAAGTCATCAACGATGTTCTTGCCGATTTCGACCGTGGGCATGCCGGGATTGGCGCACAGTCTGTTCAGCCAGTTGGTGTAGTACCAGCCGATGCCCGGCTCGGTTTCCTCCGAGGCAATCATGTAGTCGGCGTAATCGTCCAGCATGAGTCCGGTTTCCAAGGTCGCCATCAGGCATGCGTCAAAGCCGATGAAATCGAAGGTGACGCCGCCTTCCTTTAAGGCCTGATCGAGGCCCGCCAGGGACATGCTGCCGCTGCGCGGATTCTTTTCGTCATAGCCGTAGCCAGAAACGCTGCCGCCGCCGTGGTCCCATAGAATCAGCTCGTTCCGGTTGGCCGGATAGCGCAGCGAGCACCACTGGATAAAGCTCGCGAGGGTCTTCGGGTCGGTCATGGACGCGTTGCCCATATCGGCTGCCAGGCGCTCAAGGCCGCCGTTCTTTATCTCATAGATCTGGTTCCGGTCGGAGGAGACCACCGAATTGTTCCAGCGGGCACAGCCGCCGGTGTAGACGATGATGCGGACGTTGTTGGAAAGTCTCGCTTTGGTCATTTCCACCAGATCCTTGGTGGCCATGCTGCTGCGGGATTCAAGGTCCGTGCCGCACATGTAGATCATGATGGTAACCTTGTCGCTGCCGTCGCCGCGAATCACGGTGTACTTGTCGCGGGCTCCCTCCGATACGGTGTTATCCACCGTGACCGTATCGGTGTTTCCGGCCGGTGTATCGGAGTTTCCGCCGGTGATATTCTGGAAGCTGTTCGGAGAGATGCCAAAATCGATATTGCCGGTCGGCCGCGGGGTTGCCGTGGGTCGCGGCGTTGCGGTCGGACGCGGGGTGGGCGTCGAGGTACTGACATAAGCGGTCGGTGTCGGCGTCTGGGTGGAGTAGGTATAGCTGTCCGAATCGCCGCCAAGCAGATTCCCTCCGCCGAAAAGAAGCAGCACGACAATGGCAAGCAGAGACAGGGCTCCGCCGCCGCGTTTTACGTTCCGCCCGTAGGTTTTTCTTCCGGTCTCGTGGATACTCTGGGTGTTGGAGCCGAAGTTATCGGGTCTGCTGCCCGTTACCGGTCCGGTACCGAGCCCTTCTCCGCGACGGTAGACGGATTTGCCGCGTCCGCTGACATTTTTTCTGTGTCCGGTTGGTCTGTTTTCCATGTAACATCATCCTCTTTCTGAATCAGGGATCCTGATTGACAATACAATGTTTTCCTGCGCTTTTTCCGCTCTGTTGCTGTCTGACGATCCGAAAGCGTTTATTCGGCAGCTTATGCCCCGAACATCTTTTTCAGGTGCAGAGATGCCGCTTTCAGTTCATTCTTGCTGTAAGAATTGTTCCGGTCTTCCAGCAGGGCGGCAATCGCGCTCTTGACATCCCTGCCCGCCATCATGGCCTCCACCAGCATGGCCTCTGGAGAGACGACATGCTCTTGCTTCTGGTAGCGATAATCCTCATCCAGTTCCAGAACGATGGCATACTCACCCTTTTCATAATTGCCCTTTTCGAGCAGCTGTTCCTTCACCTGTGCCGGGGTCCCGCGAAAACTCATCTCGTGCAGCTTCGTCATGTCATTCATCAGGCAGAGACTGCATCGGGCATCCGCCTCAATCATGAAATCCACAAAACTCATAATGCGCTTGGGCGATTCATAGAGGGCGAAGGTCTTTGCGGACTTGTCCTGGCGCATGAGTTCCAGGAGACGGATTCGTTCGGCATTCTCTCTCGGAAAGAAGCCCAGAAAAGCGAAGGTGCTGAGATCAAAGCCCGAAACGGAAAGCGCGTTAACCGCCGCGCAGCATCCGGGGATTCCGACGACGCGAATCCCCGCATCGATGGCGGCTTTGATCAGCTCGTTTCCCGGATCGGAGATGCAGGGCGTCCCCGCATCGGTGATTACCGCGACATTCTTGCCCTCCTGCATCTGCTGTACAAACCAGTTCGCTTTTCCATGTTCGTTAAACTTGTGGTTCGAGACCAGGCGGTTTCTAATCTCCAGCTTGTTGAGAAGCACCATGGAACGCCGGGTATCCTCCGCGGCGATCAGGTCCGCTTCTTCCAGAATCTTTCTCCCCCGCGGGGAGAGGTCCGCCGAATTTCCGATCGGCGTTGCGACGATATAAAGACAGCCGGTTTCTGTTTGCTGCATATTATTCTCCGTTACACAGTAATAATGAAGGTATTCTATCCCATTTCACCTCATTTGGCAAGTAGTTCGGCATGCTTTGTTGTCCGATTTGCGAAATGTTTTCTGCTGATCCCGGCTTTGATAATTTTTCATTAAAAATGAAATTCGCTCTTCTCTTTCTGCTGAAAATATGTTAATATATGAACGAGGGTAGGATACCCTCGGAAAGGAGTTGCCAGATATGAAGTTTACCTTCGCTGAAAAACGAATGGATTCCTCTGAAGATCTGAGAGCTTACGCCACCAAAAAGATCTCAAAGCTCGACCGCTTCTTTAAGACCGAGGCCGAAGCCTTTGTCACCTTCAGCCTGGAACGCGGACGCTTCCGGGCTGAGATCACAATTCATAACAACGGTACCTACTACAGAGCCAGTGAGCTGACCAGCGACATGTACGCATCCGTTGATTCCGGTGTCGCTGCAATTGAGCGGCAGATCCGCCGTAATAAGACCCGCCTGGAAAAGAGGCTGCGTGAAGGCGCGCTGGAGAAGGACGCCGCTGCCGCAACGACGGTATTTGCTCCCGCCGAGGATGAACCTGCGGATGAGTTCAAGATCGTGCGTTCCAAGCGCTTCTCGATTAAACCCATGTCCGCGGAAGAAGCCATTCTGCAGATGAATCTGCTGGATCATGAATTTTTTGTCTTCCGGAACATGGATGCAGACGACGCGATCGCGGTTGTCTATAAAAGGCGTCAGGGCGGGTACGGACTGATCTGCGACGACGGCCTGGACGCTGACTGAAAAGAACAACTATTAACAGGAGGTTTTTCCCTATGAAATGTCCGCGCTGCGGAAGCGAAATGGAACTTGATTCTCATCGTAAGATTCCTCTCAACATGTGCTATAACTGCGGCTATATTGAAGGCCGCACAACTGAAGGCGGTGAATTGAACTCGACGAACTTCACGCATCTGAAGGGACTGAATTTAAATGAAACCGCGGCGTTTCTGGCCAAAGGCCTCCAATCCAAAGGTATGAACGTCTCCGAAGAAGGGATCGCCGACTGGCTTGTGGAATCGATGAGTTGAGCCGGTTTTCAAGTCAGGTATAAAACCATAAAGGGAATGAGCGCATTTAATCGATGTGCTCATTCCCTTTATCTGTTTTAAATCTGCTCTGCCAGTTTTTGAACCAGCAGATTGATTTCTTCTGTCTTGAAACGGAAGCTGGCTGGATTTGCCACCAGCCGCGCACTGATGGGACAAACCGTCTCCAGCACGGTCAGGCCGTTTTCTTTGAGGGTTTTCCCGGTCTCCACGATATCGACAATCACATCGGAAAGGCCGAGGATCGGGGCCAGCTCGATGGAGCCGTTGAGCTTGATCAGTTCCACATCACGGGATTTGCCGGCATAGAAATTCCCGGCGATATAAGGGAACTTGGTTGCCACACGAAGTGTTCTCTCTCGGTTATCCACAAAGCCTTCCGGTCCGGCCACGGCCATGCGGCAGATCCCCGTTTTCAGATCCAGCAGCTCATAGAGCTCCGGACGGTTCTCCAGCAGAATGTCCTTCCCTGCAATCCCGATGTCCGCGGCACCACGTTCGACATAGATGGTGACATCAGAGGGCTTAACCCAGAAGTAACGTACACCTGTCTCCGGGTTTTCAAAGATCAGACGGCGGTCCGGCTGCTCAATGGCCGGGCACTCATAGCCCGCCTGCTTCAGCATGCCGTAGACCCGGTCGCCGAGACGGCCTTTCGGCAGTGCAATATCAAGCATCCTTCTCACCTCCCCGGAGGTCTACGGTCTCACCATACCGTCCGGCATCCGCGCTGCGCTGTGCACTGACCGAACGGCCGGAGCGCTGCAGCTCCTTCGCGGTATCCCGCACCAAAGTCAGCGGTGTGTTTTCATCGTACAGCAGCAGAACATCCGCATCATTTGTTTCATTTGTGCGCAGCAGCTGGTCCAGAATCCCGAGATATACCGCAAAGCCGATGGCACTGCCCTTTCGGTTCATTCGTTTCAGGAGGCTGTCATAACGCCCGCCAGAGATCACCTTCTCTGCAATTTCCCGCACAAAGCCCTGAAAGACAATTCCGTTATAATAATGGATATCGTTGATGACGGAGAGATCAAACCAGAGCACGCTGTCCTCCCCTGCACAGAGCGCGCTCAGCTCGCCGAGTTCCTGTCGAACCGCAGGGTCAAGCCAGCCGAGCCTAAGGGACCCCAGCTTCTCCGGAAGCTCTTTGAGACTGCAGCGGAGTCCGAGCAGCGCGCGCAGCTCCGAGAATCTTTCCTCGGCCCAGCCCTGCTGCCGAAAGAGTTCGGCCAGTTCATGCTCGTTACGTGCGGCAATCAGCCTCAGCACTTCTCCCTGCGCCCTTTCTCCGGCGCCGATGGCCGAAAAGAGGCTCTTCAGGATCCCGAGGTGCGACACACTCAGGACACTGTGCTTCGAAATTGCCCTGAGGCTCTCGGCCGCCAGGTGGAGCACCTCATACACATCATAGTTGTCCAGATCTCCGATGCACTCCAGACCGCACTGCATAATTTCGCGAAACTGGTGGGAACTGCCCGCAGGCCGATAGACGTTTTCATGATAATAGAGCTTCTGCTTGTATCCGGGGCGGAAGGAAGCGTTGCGGACAATGGAGAGCGTCACATCCGGCTTCAGTGCCAGAAGCTCTCCGTTGGTGTCGTTGAACGTGATCACACGGTCGCTCACCAGAAAATCTTTGTTGCCGGCATACAGTTCGTATTTTTCAAACTTGCTCATCCGAAAGCTTCGGTATCCGTATCGGCGATACAGCTCCCGAAGTGAAAAGAGCAGTTTTTCATCTGCTTTCAAAGAGATTTCCATACTTCACCACTTTACCAAAATAAAGAATTGCAAACAGATTATATGCAAAACCGGCTTCCTTGTCAAGAAGCCGGTTTTGAGTATATCTTTTTTACGGCAAAATCTCACTTGACACGAGCTTCAAAACCTCGGTGCCGATCTCCTCGATTCCCCGAAGCCCGTCTGCTCCGGCGCATTCCACGGTTTTCCAGCCGTATTGAGCCGCACAGTAATCGGCGGCAAGATGCGCCTGCTCAAGATAGGATACATTGCTTTCATGGATATCCTTTTTCTTCTCATCCCCGTGATAGCGCTCGCTCATCAGCCGCTGGCTGGTCTCAAGCGCAAGCCGCAGATAAATCACAAGATCCGGCTCGGGCAGTCTCAGCAATCTGTACTCAAAGTCAAACAGCCAGTCAAGATAATCATCCCACCCGTCCCGCGGAAGCTTGCAGCACTGATGAACCGCGTTTGAGGTGGTATAGCGATCGGCAATCAGGATGCCGCCCTCGTCGTAAAAGCTGCCCCAGTCCTGTTTCATGCCGGCATATCGGTCGACGGCGTAGAAGCTGGAAGCCGCATAGGCGTTCACGTCTCCGGGCTGTGTTCCGAAAGCACCGGAGAGATACATTTTGACCAGAGCGGATGAATCGCTGTCATAATTGGGGAAGGAAATTTCACGGACCCGTTCCCCACTTTGCTGAAGAGCAGCGGCAAGGCGTTTTGCCTGTGTCGCCTTGCCGCTGCCGTCGAGTCCTTCAATGACAATCAGTTTGCCCTTCATGCGCTCATTCGCTGAGGAGCGATTTGCCGGTCATCTCCTTCGGCTGCTTCAGGCCCATGATCTGCAGGATCGTGGGCGCAATATCGGCAAGCCGTCCATCTTTCAGGGATGCCCCTTCCTTTGTTACCAGGAAGGGTACCGGATTCGTGGTGTGGGCAGTGTTGACCTTGCCCGTCTCATCGAACATGCAGTCAGCATTGCCGTGGTCCGCTGTCACCAGCAGAACGGTATCCGGATGTTTCTCGATCTCTGCGGCGATCCGTCCCATGCAGGCATCCACCGTCTCCACTGCCTTGATGGCCGCGTCCATGATGCCGGTATGCCCGACCATGTCACAGTTGGCAAAGTTGCAGACGATCAGGTCATATTTCTCAGACTGCAGCGCTTCCACAACCTTATCACAGACCTTTTCCGCGCTCATCTGCGGGATAAGGTCATAGGTGGCATATTCTTTCGGAGAGGGAACCAGGCAGCGGTCCTCCCCTTCGGTCTGCTTCTCCACCCCGCCGTTGAAGAAGAAGGTCACATGCGCATACTTCTCGGTCTCCGCGACGCGGAACTGCTTCAGCCCCTGCTCGCTGACAAGGTCACCGATGGTATTCACGATCTCTTCGGGCGGGTACGCGATGGGCAGTGTGAGGTTTTCATCGTATTGCGCCGTGCAGACATACGAGAGCGGATAAACGGTCTTCTTTCTCTCAAATCCGTCGAAGTCCGGCAGATTCAGCGCCCAGGTCATCTCGCGTGCGCGATCCGGACGGAAGTTCATGAAGATCACGCTGTCTCCGGTGTTAATCATACCTTCGCGGCAGACTACGATCGGCTTGACAAACTCGTCCGTTACGTTCTCGGCATAGCTTGCTTCCACAGCATGGACCGCATCCGGGTCCTCCACACCGATGCCGCGGACGATGGCATCATATCCGGCCTCAACACGGTCCCAGCGCTTATCGCGGTCCATCCCCCAGAAACGTCCCTGCACGGTTGCAATCCGGGCATTGCCGAGCTCGTCGCACTTTTCCTGCAGCGCACGGACAAAACCGGCTCCGCTGGTGGGCGGAACATCGCGCCCATCCAGGAAGCAGTGGACAAAGACCTTTTCAACGCCTTCCCGTTTGGCCATTTCCAGCATGGCGAAGATATGCGTCAGGTGGCTGTGTACGCCGCCGTCGGACAGAAGCCCGAGGATGTGCAGCGCCTTTCCGTTCTCCTTTGCGTCACGGATCGCCTTGAGATAGACGGGGTTTTGAAAGAACTTTCCTTCCTCGATCTCTTTGGAAATCTTCGGGAGGATCTGGAACACAACACGGCCGGCACCGATATTGGTATGTCCGACTTCGGAGTTCCCCATCTGGCCGGCCGGGAGACCGACATCCAGGCCGGAGGCCTGAAGCTGGGAGTTGGGATATTTGGCAAAAAGCTCGTCCAGATTGGGTTTTTTTGCCTGGGCAATGGCATTGCCCGCTGTGGGAGGGGCAATGCCGTAGCCATCCATAATGATCAGAACCGCGCGGTTCTTAATCGCTGCCTTCATCGTCAGATTACTCCTGGGCCGTTGCGGCGACGATGGTGGCGAAATCAGCCGGCTTCAGGGAAGCGCCGCCGATCAGGCCGCCGTCGATATCGGGCTGTGCCAGCAGCTCAGCCGCGTTCTTGGCATTCATGCTTCCGCCGTAGAGGATGCTGACGGCGCGGGCGCTTCTGGCACCGTAAAGCTTGCGGATGACGGCACGGATTTCACAGCAGACCTCTTCTGCCTGCTCTGCGGTCGCGGTCTTACCGGTGCCGATGGCCCAGATGGGTTCATAGGCGATGACACAGCGGCGGACCTGCGTTCCGTCAATGCCGGACAGCGCGGCACAGACCTGGTAGGCGATGTATTCCATGGTCAGGTTCTTCTCACGCTGCTCCAGGCTCTCACCAACGCAGATGATCGGGATGATGCCCTTGTTTAGCAGAGCCTTGGCCTTCTCATTGACCAGTGCGTCGCTTTCATGGTGATACTCTCTGCGTTCGGAGTGACCGACGATGCAGTACTTTGCACCGGCGTCCGCCAGCATATCGGCGGAGATCTCACCGGTATAGGCACCCTTCTCGTACTTCGAGACATCCTCGCCGCCGGCGGCAACACGGCAATCCTTTCCCGCCTTCACCATCGTCGGGATCATGACAGCCGGCGTGCAGAGCACAACGTCACAGCTGCGGGTCTTGGGGAGATTCTCCTTGAGCTCTTCCATGAAGGGCTTTACGCCGGAAACCAGCTGGTTCATTTTCCAGTTGCCGGCGATAACGGTTTTGCGGTACTTTCTGTTCATATCTGTAAAACTCCTTAAAAATAGTTCTTTTTGTTTGCTTTACTTGTCCAGCAGGCAGGCAACACCCGGAAGCTCCTTGCCCTCAAGGAATTCCAGAGAAGCGCCGCCGCCGGTGGAGATATGGGTCACCTTGTCGGCGAAGCCGAGCTTTTCGACTGCGGAAGCGGAGTCGCCGCCGCCGACGATTGTCACCGCGCCGGACTCGGCCAGGGCCTTCGCCATGGCTTTCGTGCCGCCGGCGAATGCGTCAAACTCAAACACGCCCATGGGTCCGTTCCACACGATGGTACCGGCACCCTTTACCGCTGCGGCATAGAGCTCTGCGGTCTTCGGGCCGATGTCCATGCCCATGAGGTCTGCGGGGATGTCGTCTTCGGCGAGGACCGGTTCGGCCGTGGCGGAGAACTCGGCTGCGCAGAGATGGTCAACCGGAAGCAGGAACTTCACGCCCTTGTCGGCAGCCTTCTGGATCATTTCGCGGGCATAGTCCAGTCTGTCTTCCTCCAGCAGGGACTTGCCGATTTCCTTGCCCTGGGCCTTCAGGAAGGTATAAGCCATACCGCCGCCGATGATGATGGTGTCGGCCTTTTCCAGCAGGTTGTTGATAACGGCAATCTTGTCGGAAACTTTCGCACCGCCGAGGACGGCGACGAAGGGACGCTTCGGGTCATCAAGAGCCTTGCCCATGATGCTCAGTTCCTTGTCGACCAGCAGGCCGGAATAGGCAGGCAGGTATGCGGCAACGCCGGCAGTGGAGGCATGAGCGCGATGCACGGTACCGAAAGCATCGGAAACAAAGATCTCTGCCATATCGGCCAGAGCCTTTGCAAAGTCGGCGTCGTTCTTCTCTTCGCGAATGTCAAAGCGAAGGTTCTCAAGCAGCATGATCTGACCGGGCTGCAGTGCGGCCGCCTTGGCATGGGCATCTTCACCGATGATGTCCTTGGCAAAGATTACTTCCTGACCGAGGAGCTCGGAAAGCCGCTGTGCGACCGGAGCCAGCGTGAGTTTGGTCTTCCACTCGCCCTTGGGTTTGCCAAGGTGAGAGCATGCGATGACAGCGGCGCCGTTGTCCAGCAGATAGCGGATGGTCGGCAGAGCTGCTACGATACGCTTGTTGCTGGTGATCTCGCCGGTTTCCTTGTTCTGAGGAACATTGAAGTCACAGCGGAGCAGAACCTTCTTGCCCTTGACGTCTACGTCATAGATTGTCTTCTTGTTGTAATTCATTTCTTGACCTCCTGAAAATGATAATAAATAAGTAAAGCTGTTTGTGCTGGATTGGTTGCTTTTCGAAGGTATTTTACCACATTTTTTCAAAAAATGTATTGTTTTTTCTAACTTTTATTCGATTCTTGCATAATGTACAAATCTACGGTATAATTGCTCCCGGCAAGTACTTTTTTTTGTCATTTTGCCCATGCATGTGAATCTTTTCGCATTCGGAGGTATCTATGGAGCAAATATGCAGCGATTGCCCCCGGGCCTGTCAGGCGCAGCGTACCGGAAATGCCGGCGGCGGTGTCTGTGTCAGTCCTATGCTGCCGCGTGTCATCCGCGCCGCGCCGCACTACGGAGAAGAGCCCTGCATCAGCGGGACGCGCGGTGCCGGAACTATTTTCTTCTCCGGCTGCAATCTCCGCTGTGTTTTCTGTCAGAACCGTGAAATCAGCCGGAAGAGTGTCGGGAGAATTCTTTCCGTTTCCGAGCTTCGCACGCTGATGCTGCGCCTGCGGGATCAGGGCGTCCATAATATTGAGCTTGTTACACCGACGCACTTTACCCGCGTGATCGCCGAAGCACTGGACGGACTGGAGCTCGGCATTCCGGTTGTCTGGAACAGTTCCGGATACGAAAAAGCGGAAACGCTGCGCCTTCTGGAGGGACTTGTACAGGTCTATATGCCGGATCTGAAATACCTGAATTCCGACACGGCGAAACGCTATTCCGCCGCGGCGGATTACCCGGAGGTCGCCTCCGCAGCCATCTCCGAGATGGTCCGGCAGCGCGGTTCCTGCCGTTTTGATGACGCCGGGCTGCTGCAGAGCGGTGTCATCATCCGGCACCTGATTCTTCCGGGTCACAGTGCCGAAAGCATGGACGTCATTGACTATGTTGCCGACAGCTTTTCGCCGGGGACCGTTCTCTTTTCTCTCATGAGCCAATATACGCCCATGCCCGGTCTGGAAGCCAGGTTTCCCGAACTCTGCCGCACGGTCACAGCGGAAGAGAACGAGAACCTGATCCACTATCTGCATGCCCGCCGTCTGCAGGACGGATTCTGGCAGGAGCTCTCTTCCGTCGGCGAGGAAAACATTCCGATTTTTGACGGAAGCGGTCTTGACTTTTGATCCGCCATGCCTGATAATAAGTCCGGTCCCCGGTCAAATTACACGTTTGGAGTGATCTGTAATGAATTATAATGAAGTTCTCGCCGCGGCCTGTGAATGTGTCGGACCGTACTGCAAAGCCTGTCCCGTGTGCAACGGCCGTGCCTGCGCCAATTCCATGCCCGGTCCCGGCAGCAAAGCACCCGGCAATGTTGCCGCCCGCAACTTTGACAAATGGCAGGAAATCTGCGTCAACATGGACACGCTCTGTCCGAATACCGATCCGGATATCTCCTTTAAGCTGTTTGGACGGAAGTTTGCCGCACCGATCTTTATGGCTCCCCTCGGGGCCATCGACCTGCACTACGGTCCGAAGTACAATGATATCGTCTACAACTCCATTCTTATCAAGGCCGCTTATGAATACGGTCTGATGGCGCTGACCGGCGACGGGGTTAACCCGGAGATCATGAAAGCTTCCGTGCAGGACATGATCAAGGTCGACGGTGTCGGCATGCCGATCATCAAGCCCTGGAACAAGGAAGCCGTTTTTGAAAAGCTCGATATTCTCAACGAGAACCACATCTTTGCCGCCGGCATGGACGTTGACGGAGCCGGTCTTCCCTTTTTGAAGGCGATGAATCCCAATGCGGGAAGCAAGTCCGTCGAGGAAATGAGGGAAATCACCTCCTATGCCAAAATGCCCTTTGTCATTAAGGGCATCATGACCCCGGCCGGAGCCCAGAAGGCGGTCGACGCCGGGGCCGCGGCCATCGTCGTGTCCAACCACGGCGGCCGTGTACAGGGCGGTGTCCCCTCTACGGCCGAGGTTCTCCCCTCCATTGTCCGCCAGGTCAAGGGTAAGATCACCATTCTCGTCGACGGCGGGATCCGTTCCGGTTTGGACATTTTCCGTGCCTTGGCGCTCGGTGCGGACGGCGTGCTGATCGGCCGTCCGGTTCTCACGGCCATTTACGGAGCCGGAGAAGAAGGCTACCGGGTTTATATGGATAAGATCATCGGCGAACTCAAGAGCACGATGACCATGTGCGGTGCCGCCACGCTGAAGGACATCACTTCCGATAAGATCTGGCAGGGCTGATTTTCGTCTTTCCCCCTCTTCAAACCGGCAGGGTCGCTCCCAAAGGAGCGACCCTGCTTTCTGTTTCACCGCCGGAATCAGCTCCGGTCTGCCGCATCGGATTTTCAGGCGATCTGACGGGTTTACGCGGTGAGAAGATGGATCAGGATCTCCACGACCTTGTCCATGTTCTCTGCGGAGATATGCTCAAAAGGTCCGTGGAAGCCCGCTCCGCCTGTGCCGAGGTTCGGACAGGGCAGGCCGCGGAAAGATAACTGCGCTCCATCGGTGCCTCCGCGGATCGGAACGTGCTTCGGCTCCAGTCCTGCTTTCCGGATGGCTTCGTCCGTGCGTGCAATGATGTCACGGTGCCGGCATAACACCTCTTCCATGTTTCTGTACTGGTCGCGGATCGTAAGCTCTGCCGCTCCCTCCCCATAGCGTTCGCACATGTATTTTGCCGCCTGCGCCAGCATCGTCTTTCGCACGTTGAAATGCGCGGCGTCGTGATCCCGCAGAATATAATGGAGTTCCGCCTTTTCCACATCGCCTTTCATGGAAGTCAGGTGGAAAAAGCCCTCATGTCCCTCCGTCCGTTCCGGGCGCTCGGCGGCCGGCAGAAGCGCGTCAAACTCCATTGCCAGATGGGCTGCATTGCGCATTTTTCCCTTTGCTTCGCCGGGATGCACATTCACCCCGTGCAGCACGACATCGGCAGACGCCGCGTTGAACGTCTCGAAATTCACTTCCGCCGGATCTCCCCCGTCCACCGTAAAGGCAAACGCTGCGCCGAGGCGCTCCAACTGCATCAGGGCAGCACCGTGCCCGATTTCTTCGTCCGGCGGGAAGCACAGCGCCACTCTCCCGTGGGACAGGTTTTCCTTCTTCAGGATCTCACAGGCCGTCAGGATTTCGGCAATACCCGCCTTGTCGTCTGCGCCGAGGACCGTCGTTCCGTCGGTTGTGATCAGAGTATGGCCGCAAAGCGTTTTCAGATCCGGAAACTGATCCGGAGACAGGACCCGCCCGCTTTCACCAAGCGCCAGCGCACCTCCGTCATAGTTCGCAACAAGCTGCGGCTTGACCCCAAAGCCCGGAAAGTCCTCATCCGGGATGGTATCCAGATGGGCGATCAGCCCGATGCAGGGCTTATCCTCCATTCCCTCAGCAGCGGGCAAAACACCATAGGTATAGGCATTTTCATCCACATAGACTTCCTGCAGGCCCATGGCGATCATCTCATCTGCCAGAATCCTGCTCAGGTCTTTCTGGCGCTCTGTGGAAGGGGTCGTCTTCTCCCCTTCTTTGCTCGATGTGTGGATGCTTACGTATTTCAGCAGTCTTTCATATGCTCTCATGGTTTCGTTTTCTCTTTCTTTTCCTGTTTTACCGTCCCGGCCTCGTCGCCGCTGGTCTGATGAGCCAGGAAATTGCTCTTCATCAGAATTTCCTGCAGATGTTTTTCCGCTTCTTCCAGCTCCAGCCTGAATTCATTCGGAGAAATGCGCAGCACACCGGAGCGCATTGCCGAGATGCGGATCATAGTGTCCCCGGTCACCACCGAAACCCGGTCGTTTTTCCCGATTTCGGAGGCCAGCCGTTCGATATACGCGTCGGCGCTCTCTCCTTCGGGTGTAAACGCTACGCGGATGTTGGCATGCGCGCTGCGCGAACCGGGATTTCCGGCGGTTCGGAAACCGTCAAACACCAGAATCACTTCTCTCCCGGTAAACCCGCTGTAGTTGGATAGACGGTCCATCAGGCGTTCTCTGGCAGCGCCCAGATGATCCGAAGCAAGTACTTTCAGTTCCGGTTCGGCAAAAATGAAGTTATACCCGTCCAGAATAACGGTCGTCTTTCCTTCCGCCTGCTCTTCGGGTGCTTTCCTCTTTCCATCGCGGCTCTTCTCTTCGTTCAGAGCGGATCCGACAGAGGGGCGGCGGATCGGGCCGAACTCTTTGAGCATGATGGCTTCCAGTTCCCGATCGTCGATCCGCTGCAGCCGGTGCAGCGCAGCCTCGCTCTGGGCACGGCGGCTCCGTTCTTCCAGGAAGGAGGGAAGGTGCATGTACTGTGTCACTTCCTGCCACGGGACCACGTAGCCCCCGCCATGTGCGCAGAAGACGGAGTCCGCAGGCCACTCCGTATCCCGTTCTGCCAGGTAGCCGATCTGTTCCAAAACCTCCGCCTCATTGTGGCAGGGGCGGTATCCCGCCGGGTGCACGGTTACCTTTCCGAATCCGTGGGTGTAGGAAAGAAGCGTCTCCGGATAATCGCCGAATTCGCTGACAAACACTTCCCCGCTCAAGGTGCTGAAGCGCTCTTCCTGTCGGGGACTGTCCAGTTGTGCATGCATGGCGCGGAAATCTCCGATGGCACGGCCCAGCTGCTCGCTTGGAAGTTTTACTTCAAAATGGTAGACCGGCTCCAGCAGGCGGCATTCGGCCTGCATCAGCCCGTGTCGCAGTGCCCTTCGGGCCGCTTCCCTGAAATCACCGCCCTCGGTGTGCTTTGGATGCGCCCTGCCGCTGACCAGACAGATGCGTGTATCCGTCAGTTCTGCCCCGGCCAGAACGCCCGGAAGCGTCTCATGACAGAGGGCGTCCAGAATCAGATTCTGCCAGTTTCGATTCAGGGTATCTTCGGGGCAGCCGGACTCCAGTACGTTTCCGCTGCCCGGCGGAAGGGGTTCCAGAACCAGATGAACCTCGGCGTAATGGCGGAGCGGTTCAAAATGGCCGACTCCCTCCACCTTTTTTGTGACAGTCTCCTTATAAATAAGCTGTCCTTCCTCCGGACTGGCACGAAGTCCAAAACGCTCCAGAAGCAGAGCTTTCAGCATTTCTCCCTGCATCCTGCCCGAGAGGCAGACACTGATTCCGTCCCGGCCGGCTCGCGGCGAGAGCTCCGGCAGCTCCTCGCTCAATTGTCTGAGCTGTTCCAGCAGGATTACCGGGTCCTGCCTGGTTTCAAAGCGCAGGATATATCTCCGAACGGATTCCACGCTCTCCTGCTGTACTTCGTTCTCTTCGCCCAGAACACAGCCGGCCGCGGTTCCGGTAAGGCCGAGCAGGCTGCAGACCTGCCCTGCTTCCGCCCGCTCGACCGTCTCATACCGTGCCCCGGAGTAGATCCGGATTCCGGTGACCTTTTCTTCCCTGAGGGCACCGTCCGCGGTCCGATACTGCAGCGGATCCCGTACGGACAGACTGCCGCCGGTAATCTTGACTTGTGTCAGCCGCTGGCCCCGGGCGTCCCGGCTGATCTTATAGCATAAAGCGGAAAAGCGGTCCGGCCATGAGCGCGCAAGCGTCCAGCGGTCCAGTCCGTCAAGAAATTCCTTCACGCCGGTCAGCTGCAGGCCCGAGCCGAAAAAGCACGGAAAAACCCTTCCGGCCATGATCGCACCGGCGAGGACGTCATCCGGGATTGCACCATGTTCCAGATAAACGTCAAGGCAGGCTTCATCCAGTTCAGCTGCTTTTTCAAAGATCGTTTCGACGGGAGCTGAGAAGTCGACAACGGCGTCTGAAAGTCTTTCCTTCAGTTCCGAAAAAAGCGCTTCCCGGCTGCCGCAGGCAAGATCCATTTTGGACACAAAGATCCAGGTGGGAATCTCCCGTGTCC
Source organism: Oscillospiraceae bacterium (assembly GCA_017627975.1). The sequence goes on along the minus strand of JAGAFT010000091.1, from coordinate 97,628 downwards.
GCAGAAGCTCCCAGATCACACCGGTATCGGCCTGGATTCCCTCACTGCCGCTGATCACGAGGATCGCCGCATCCGGCACACGCAGGCCCCGTCTGGTCTCAGCAAAAAGATCCGCATGTCCCGGCGTGTCGATCAGACTGAATTCCGTCAAACCGTAGGAGAAGACCGCCTGCTTTGAAAACGCCGTGATTCCCCGGTTTCTCTCAAAATCCTCATAGTCCAGCACGGAATCGCGGTGATCCACTCTTCCCCGTTTTTTCAGTTGTCCCGCCTCGAAGAGCATGGCTTCGGCCAGCGTGGTCTTTCCCGCGTCGACGTGCGCCGTGATGCTCAGGGCAATTCTCTTTTTCTTATCCATGGGACGAATTCTAACAGTTTTCCTCATCCGATGCAAGCATGCAAAGTTTTTTCATCCGTTTTTCTTTTTTCTGAAACTTTGACTACCATTTTTGATTGAACTATGTTATAATTACTTGTCAGTTTGTAACCATGTCTCTTTCGGGAGATCAGGAGGGATAACAAGATGAAGAAAATACTGGTCATGGAAGACGAAAGCAATATCCGCAGTTTTGTCGTGATCAACCTTCGCCGCAGCGGATACGAGCCGATTGAAGCCGCCACCGGAACAGAGGCGCTCGAAAAGGTCAAGGCCAATCCGGACATCTGCCTTGCCCTGCTCGACGTTATGCTGCCAGATATAGACGGTTTTGAGGTATGTCGCAGAATTCGCGCCTCCGGGTCCAAAATGGGCATTATTATGCTCACTGCCAAGAGTCAGGAGATCGACAAGGTCACGGGGCTCATGACCGGCGCGGACGATTATGTAACAAAGCCCTTCTCTCCGGCGGAGCTCACCGCACGTGTGGACGCTCTGGTTCGCCGTCTCGGCGCCGATGAAGAGGATTCGGCCAACGTCGAGCTGGTCAGCGGTCCTTTCGTGCTTAATCCGCGCAACCGCACTCTTGAGAAGGACGGCCAGCGTCTCAAGCTCACCCAGATCGAGTATCAGCTGATGAAGCTGTTTATGGAAAACCCCGGCAAGGCCATGAGCCGCGAAGACATTCTCAGCGCAGTCTGGGGCTCGGATTTCAGCGGCGAGCTCAAGACCGTCGACGTGAACATCCGCCGTCTGCGCATAAAGATTGAATCCGACCCTACCGAGCCGGAATACATCACCACGGTCTGGGGCTACGGTTATAAGTGGGGCTACTGATCCGCGGCACACTGTCCGGGCTGATTGCGCTTTAACGGACCGGTAAGAACTATCGTTTCAGGAAGTACACGTTTATGTTTAAGAATCTTCGGACACAGCTGACAGTTTCGGTCATCGCCGCGCTGATCCTCATGCTGCTGAGCATTTGGGCGGTCACACGCGATTACATGATTCTGGCTGTCTGTGTCCTCGTGCTGATCTGTTTTTACATGATCTATCTGCTCTTCTGGTTCTGGAAGAATGTCTCGGAGCCCATTGACCGGCTGACGGAGTTTGCGGCCGAAATCGCCTCCGGGAGTTACGGCAGCAAGCTGGAAGACCGCAGTGACAACGAAATCGGTCAGCTGACCGACGCCATCAATGACATGTCAGAGAAGGTCGCCCAGGCGGAAAAGGCCCGGACGGACTTTATTTCCCAGGTCTCTCATGAACTGCGCACACCGCTGACGGCCATCACGGGTTGGAGTGAGACCATCAAATTTGACCCTGCGGTGCAGGGCGATTCCCTGCGCGGCATCAACATCATTTCCAAGGAGGCGGAACGCCTGACCGGGATGGTGACGGAACTGCTGGAGTTCACCCGGATTCAGGACGGACGCTTCAATCTTCGGATCGGAATGATCGACATTGCCGAAGAGCTGGAAGATGCGCTGTTCACTTATGGCAAGCTCATGAAGCAGGCCGGGATGGATGTCAACTACAAATCGCCGGATGAAGATATTCCCATGATCCCCGGCGATTCCGAGCGTCTGAAGCAGGTGTTTCTAAATCTGCTGGACAATGCGATGATCCACGGCGGAGACGGCAAGATCATTGATGTCAGTCTGGAACGCGACGGAGGCTATGTGAAGATCTGTTTCCGGGATTACGGAAACGGGATTCCCGAGGCGGAGCTTCCACATGTCAAGGAGAAGTTCTACAAGGGCAGCTCGAAGAACCGCGGTACCGGCATTGGTCTGGCAGTCTGCGACGAGATCATCACCCGCCACAAGGGAAAGATGGACATCCGCAACGCCGACGGCGGCGGATGCATGGTCATCCTATCTCTCCCCATCAGCACCAGGCCCTGATACTTCAGCCCGCACGGGCTGAAACACAGGTTAACAGATGATGCCGGATCGCATCCGGTATCGCAAACCGCGAGACTCAACTCGTAAATTCCTTCACTTTGGAGAACACTATGGCTGGAAAACATGAAAAAGTCACAAGCTGCGGATTTAAGACCTCCATCGGCGGTCAGGCCCTGATCGAGGGTATTCTGATGCGTGGTCCGCGGAAGCAGGCGATTGTCTGCCGGACAGAGGATGGACTCACCGAAAAAGTTGAGGACCTGCACCTGCTGCGAGAAAAGTATCCCTTCTTCGGCTGGCCTCTGGTACGCGGCTGCGTCACCTTTATTGACTCAATGGTCAAGGGCATGCAGGCCCTGATGTACTCCGCAAGCCTTGTTCCGCTGGAAGAACAGGGGGACCCGGACAAGATTGACAAATGGATCAGCGAACACTTCCCCGCAGAAAAGGCAGAGAAACTCATCATTTACGTTGCCGTGGTCCTCGGCATTGCACTGAGCGTGTTTCTGTTTATCTTTCTTCCCACCTTCATCGTTGCGGCAATCAAGCCTCTGACGCAAAGCTATCTTGTGAGGAACTTTGCCGAGGGCCTTACAAAGGTTGCAATCCTTCTGATTTATATGTCGCTGGTGGCTCATATGAAGGACATCAAGCGCCTCTTTTCTTATCACGGTGCGGAACATAAGACCATTTTCTGCTATGAGCACGGCAAACCCCTTACGGTGGAAAACGTCCGTCCGGAAAGCCGTTTCCACCCTCGATGCGGCACAAGCTTTCTGCTGGTGGTGGTGCTGGTAAGCATTCTGGTCAATGCCACCGTCCGCGTGGCCAATCCTTTTGCGCGAGTGGGCGTGCATCTGCTGCTTCTGCCGGTGGTTGTCGGAATCAGCTATGAGATCAACCGCTGGTGCGGTCTGCACGATAACACGCTCTCGGCAATTCTCTCCGCTCCCGGAAAGTGGCTGCAGCGGATCACGACCAACGAGCCGGACGACAGCATGATTGAATGCGCCATTCGGGCCATGGAGCTGGTGATTCCGGACGAAAAGGGTTCCGACGCCTGGGGCGCCTGAACCAATCACAACAGGAACGAGGACAGACACTTGAGAACTTACAATGATCTGACCCTGATGACCCGGAAGAGGCTGATGCAGGCGGAGATCCCCGGCTATCAGCTGGAATCGAGACTTCTTGTGGCTCATGCTGCCGGAAAACCGGTAGCCGAGCTGCTGCGGGATTTAAACCTCTATACCACAGAAGAAGTGGTGGACCGGGTTTCGTCCTATGTGGACCGTCGTCTTGCCGGAGAACCTGTGGCCTATATTACAGGCACATGGGAATTCTATGGTCTGCCGATGGTGATTACACCGGATGTGCTGATTCCGCGCATGGACACCGAGGTTCTTATTGACGCGGTTAAAGAGTTTCTCACCGGCCGGAAAATGGACGCGCGGGTACTGGACCTCTGCTGCGGCAGCGGATGTATTGCCTGTGCGATTGCCAAAGAGCTTCCGGCGACAAAGCTGGTGGCGGTGGATATCAGCGCCAGCGCTCTGCAGGTCTGCCGGGAGAATGTGACCATGAACCGCCTGAACTCCAGAGTACTTTGCCTGCAGGCAGATGCCCTGGCCTCTCCCCCCATGGGGATGGGACAGTTTGATGTGATCGTTTCCAATCCCCCCTACATTGCCAGCGGCGAGATTATGGGCCTGGATCCCTCTGTACGCGACCACGAACCCATTTGGGCGCTGGACGGCGGTGAAGACGGTCTGAAGTTCTACAAGGGAATCATCAAGTACTGGCGCTCCGTTTTGAAGCCCGGCGGCCTGATCTTCTTTGAAGTCGGCGAGGGTGAAGCAGAACCTGTGCGCGCCATGCTTCTGGAAGGCGGCTTCGCCGAGGCAGAGTTCCGCCAGGACAGCGGCGGTACTGACCGTGTGGTCATCGGGCGGCTGGAAGAATAATAAACAAGCTGAAAATTTCCACGACAAATGAGGATTGAGGATAAAAACCATGCCCCCAAAGCAGCGGAAAAGAATCCTCTGCTGGAAAAAGCGGTCAGCCTGCTGAGTTTCCGGGCGCATTCGCGGAAGGAACTGGCCGACAAGCTGAAGCAAAAGACCGGCTGCGGGGATGCGGAGCTGGACGAAGTGCTGAACCGGCTGGAAGAGCTCGGCTTTCTGAACGACAGGGCCTATGCCGCCTCGGTGGTGCGCAGCTGTGTCCGCAAAGGATACGGAGCAAAACGGGCTCTGTCTGAGCTCTCCCGAAGAGGAATACCGAAAGACCTCCGTGAGGAGGCCTTGGAAGAGATGCCGCAGATGGCCGGCACACTGGAGCGCCTGATCCGTGCCAAGCTTCGGAACCCGGATGACCGGGACGAAGTTCGGAAGGTATCGGCATCCATGTCTCGCCGCGGCTATTCCTGGGACGAAATCCGCCGGGCACTGGAAAATGTGCAATGCTCATGGAACGATGAGGAATAAGAAACAGGAACGTACAATGAGAGAACAGTTCTGTCAAAAAACATTTTCTCTTGTTTCGCTGGGATGCGCCAAGAACCTGGTGAACAGCGAACAGATGCATCATCTGATGCGTGAGGCCGGTTTTACGCCTGTGGCGGACTCGGATGGGGCGGACCTGGCCATTATCAACACCTGTGGCTTTATCGACGCAGCCAAATCCGAGGCCATCGACTGTATCCTTGAGCATGCACAGCTCAAAGCGGAGGGCAGACTCGGCGGCATCATTGTGACAGGCTGTCTTTCCGAGCGCTATCAGGACGAAATTCAAAAAGAGCTTCCTGAGATTGACGCAGTGCTCGGGGTTGGAAGCTTTGGCGAGATTGTAAAGGCGGCCGAAGCGGTCCTGTCCCATCAGAACTACCGTGCCTTCGGAGACCAGAGCGCACCTGTGGATGAGACGCCGCGGGATGTCTCCACCGGTCCGGGCTGGGCCTGGCTGCGGATTGCGGAGGGCTGTGATAACTTCTGCGCCTTCTGCGCCATTCCCTTTATCCGCGGAAGATATCGCTCCCGAGAGCTGGAAGCAGTTGTCCGCGAGGCCGAGGATCTTGTGGCTTCGGGTGTGAAGGAGCTCATTGTGATCGCCCAGGACATTACCCGATACGGTACAGATCGGTACGGAAAGCGCTGTCTTTCGGAACTGATCCGCCGTCTTTCGGAGATTCCGGAACTGCGCTGGATTCGGCTCCACTATCTCTACCCGGATCAGTTTGACGATGAGCTGATTGATGAGATTGCACGCAACAGCAAAGTAGTAAAATATCTTGACATTCCGATCCAGCATATCAACAACGACATTCTGAAACGGATGAACCGGCGCGGAACCGGAGATGAGATCCGTGTTCTGCTGCAGACGCTTCGGCAAAGAATACCGAATCTTGTACTGCGGACCAGCCTCATCACAGGGCTTCCCGGTGAGGGTGAGGCCGAATTTGAGGAGCTGCTGAACTATATAAAAGAAGTCAAGATTGAGCGGGTCGGTGTGTTCCCCTTTTCTCCTGAGGAAGGGACACCGGCAGCTCGCATGGAACACTGCGACGCGGAGGAGGCCTCCCGGCGCGCCGATCAGGTACTTGAGCTGCAGGGGCAAATCCTGGACGCATTTGCCGAGGCACAGGTCAACCGGGAGCTGGACGTTCTGATCGAAGGCCCATGGGAAGAGGACGGCGGTCTGATGGTCGGACGGACCTGGGCCGATTCGCCCGAGATTGATTCCTTTGCCGTTGTGGGCGGCGATGTCCGTCCCGGCGAGATCGTCCGTGTCCGGATTGAACGGGCGGAAAACGGTGTGCTGTTCGGCACCTGTATTGAGGGATAGGGAGATGATTGGTCCGTGTTAAAGACCACGGCGAATAAAATAACAGTATTGCGGATCATACTGATCCCTGTCTGGCTGATTCTTGCCTATCGCGGCCTTGCGGTCCCTGCGCTTATTGTCTACATTGCGGCATGCCTGTCGGATCTGCTTGACGGTTATATCGCGCGGCATTACAACCAGATTACGAATTTCGGCAAATTCATGGACCCTCTGGCGGACAAGATGCTTGTGCTGGCAGCGATGTGCTACTTCGTAGACAATGGGCAGATGCCCGGCTGGGCTGTGGCGATTGTGCTGTTTCGGGAGTTTGCGGTCTCGGGCCTTCGTCTCATTGCCGTTGAGCAGCACCGTGTCATTGCGGCAGCCTGGTCCGGAAAGATTAAGACTGCCGTTACGATGATAGCGCTGGGCCTGATGACGGTCTTCCCTTCTCCGCGCCTGGATCTGATCTGTACGGGACTGATTCTCCTGACCACCGTCTACAGCGGTGCGGAATACTTTATGAAAAACAAAGATGTCTTCCGGGACATCGACTGACAGAAAGGAAGCAAAACCATGTATCTGTACAACTCTGCAAGCAGAAAGAAAGAGCTGTTCGTCCCGAATCATCCGGACATCGTCAAGATGTACACCTGCGGTCCGACGGTCTACCACTATGCCCATATCGGCAATCTCCGCTCCTACATCATGGAAGACGTACTGGAGAAGTATCTTCGTTATGTCGGATATCCCGTTAAGCGTGTCATGAACATCACGGATGTGGGACATCTCACCTCCGATGCGGACGAGGGCGAAGACAAGATGCTCAAGGGTGCCCGCCGCGAGCACAAGAGCGTCATGGAGATTGCCCAGTTCTATACCGACGCCTTTTTTGACGACTGCCGCAAGCTGAACATCAAGCGGCCCGACGTAGTGGAGCCCGCCACCAACTGCATCGACGAATACATCAAGATTATCTCCAAGCTCATGGATACCGGTTATGCCTATTTCGCCGGAGGAAACGTCTACTTTGACACTTCGAAGCTGGACAGCTACTATGTGTTCAACGACTTCAACGCGGACGATCTGGATGTCGGTGTGCGCGAGGGCGTCGAGGAAGATACCAACAAGCGCAACCGCAACGATTTTGTTCTGTGGTTCACGAAGTCCAAGTTCGAGGATCAGGCACTGAAATGGGATTCTCCGTGGGGCGTCGGATATCCCGGCTGGCACATTGAGTGCAGCGGCATCTCCATGAAGCACCTTGGTGAAGATCTGGATATCCACTGCGGCGGCATCGACAATGCCTTCCCTCATCACACCAATGAGATCGCCCAGTCCGAGAGCTATCTGGGCCACAAGTGGTGCAACTGGTGGGTTCATGTGCTGCATCTCAACACCTCTTCCGGCAAGATGTCCAAGTCCAGCGGAGAGTTTCTGACCGTTTCCCTGCTGGAAGAGAAGGGCTATGACCCTCTGAGCTACCGCTTCTTCTGCCTGCAGAGTCATTACCGCAAGTCCCTGGTGTTCACGTGGGAAAATCTGGACAACGCCCAGGGTGCTTATCGGAAGCTGATCACCCGTATTGCAGGGATGAATCCGGCCGACGGTGAGGCCGTGGATCAGGCGGTGTTTGATGAACTCACCGCTAAGTTCAAGGCCGCCATGGACAACGATCTCAACACCTCTCTCGGCGTAACTGCCCTCTATGATGTACTGAAAGCCAAAACCAACGACGCCACCAAGCTGGCTCTCATCGCCGATCTCGACAGGGTGCTGAGTCTCAGCCTCATCGAGAAGGCGGACGAAAAACGCGAAGAGCTGAAAAAAGCTGACGCGGCAAAGGCTTCCTCCGCCGCCGGCAGCTTCTCTATCGTCTCGGAAAGCGGCGAAGAAGACGCGGAAGTCACCGCCAAGATCGAAGCACGCCGTGCGGCAAAGAAGTCAAAGGATTTTGCCCTTGCCGACCAGATTCGTGAAGAGCTCCGCGCGATGGGGATCGAACTCACCGATCTCCCCGGCGGCGTTGTGTGGAAGAGAGTTTGACCCGTAGCGAAAGAAACAATGACAAGAAACAGGCGCCTGTCTCACAGCCGAGGCAGGTGCTTGTGTTTTTCTTCCCCTTCTGCTATACTCTTTCTATCTTTGATTCTGGAGGCATCACGATGGCGGCCGGTGATAATCAGAAGCTCAAAATGCTCTATCTCGTCAAGATTCTCTCCGAGGAAACAGACGATTCTCATGCGCTGTCACTGCAGGAGATCATTGCAAAACTCGAGGCTTACAGTGTCAATGCGGATCGGAAGACGCTCTATACGGACTTCGACGCACTGGAAAAGTACGGACTGGAGATTCTGAAAGAACAATCAGGCAGACAGGTTTATTATCACCTGGCCACACGCACCTTTGAGCTTCCTGAACTGAAGCTGCTTGTCGATGCGGTCCAGTCATCCAAATTCATTACGGAAAAGAAATCCCGCGAACTGATCAAGAAGCTGGAGTCCATGGTGAGCATCCATGAAGCCAAACATCTTCATCGCCAGGTGCTGATCACCGACCGGATCAAGGCCATGAATGAGAGCATCTACTACAACGTCGATATGCTGCACGAGGCAATCAATGCCGACCGTCAGATCCGTTTTCAGTACTTTCAGTGGACCGTCAGCAAAAAGCAGGAGCTCCGCCGCAACGGCGCCTGGTACCAGATCAGTCCCTGGTGTCTGATGTGGGACGATGAGAACTACTATCTGGTTGCCTTCGATGGTCAAAAGATCAAGCACTATCGTGTCGACAAGATCATCCGGCTGTCCATTTCCGACATTCCCCGCGAAGGGAAGAAACAGTTCAAGGAATTTAACGCTGCCAAGTACACCAAGAGCCTGTTCGGGATGTACGGCGGGGAGATGGTGCGCGTTACCCTGGAAGGGCAAAACCACATGGTCGGCGCCTTAATCGACCGCTTTGGGAAGGATATTTCCATTATCCCTCTGGATGCAGACCGGTTCCGTGCCCATGTCGATGTCATAACCAGCCCCCATTTCTTTGGATGGGTGACTTCCCTCGGCAGTGACCTCCGTATCACCGGACCGGAAGAGGTTCTGGAAGAAATGAAAACCGTTGCCAGACGGCTTTCGGAAACATATCTGTAAACACCGTACTACCATTCCCACAGCTCAAGAGCGAAAAGACATCCTGTACCGTAAAACACGGTACAGGATGTCTTTTGAGAGAATAAGTTCACTGAATATGAAGGATTCTTCCGACCTTGGCACCGCCCGGGATCATCTGAAGATCCTCGCCGGTGATACAGCGTGTCCGGATCACGGCAAGCATATATACCGCGACCGCCACCGCAATCGAGAGCATCATCCCCAGAGCCAGCCCAATTTTTCCCGCTCCGTGCAGGACCAGATCGGCCAAACGGTATATCAGAAAGGCCGAGCCTCCCATGGCGAGGCTGCAGAAAAACGGTTTTCCAAAGGCTTTGAGAAGATTCGGGTTCTGGTTCAGTGCGCGGCGGATAAAGATGTAATCCAGCGCGGCCATGCAGAAATACCCAATCAGGGTCCCCACCGGAGCGCCGTAGATATTGATCGAAGGGTTCACGATGATAACCCAGTTTACGGCGATTTTTACCAGAGAGCCCGTGATCAGGGCAATCATGGGCAGGCGCTCTCTCCCCGAGGCCTGCAGGATCGCGTTTTCCATCAGGACGATGCAGACGAAGAATGACGCGAGACCCATGATCCGAAGAAGGCCGGGACCGGCAGAATGGCTGTTCGGATAGAGTACATTCACGATCGGGAAAGCCAGCACGGCCAATCCGACCCCCATCGGCATTGAGATCACGGAAGCCATGCGCATGGCATCTTCAGAGGTCTTCTCCGCTTCCCTCCGGTTCCCCTTCGCAATGGCGCCGGCGACCGCCGGGACAATGGCGATGGTGAGCGGGGTCATAAAGGCAGCAGGGAGATTAAAGAGGGTCTGTACCTTGCCGTAAACACCGAAGAGAACGCCCGCCTCATGCTCGGAGAAGCCGGCCGCTGCCAGACGGCTGTGACAGATTCCGGGGTCCAGCGAGCTCAGAATTGCCATGATGCTTGCTCCGAGGGAAATCGGAATGCCGATCTTCAGAATGGTTCCGGCAATCTTCAGACCGCTGTCTTTTACTTCCTCACCGACAGACATCCGACGATAGTTCCGGTGCTTATAGACGATCATGTAGCCAAGCGAGATCACCGAACCGATGGAGACGCCCAGAATAGCGCCTGCGGAAGCCTCCGGCAGTCCCCTTCCGGCATGCACCAGCAACGCGGAAATGGCAAGACCAGAAATGACCTTGAAAAGGACCTCCAGCACCTCGTCCACCGTGGTCGGGATCATATTTCCGTTGCCCTGACAGTATCCGCGGTACGCGGAGACCAGACAGACCAGCAGGATGGCCGGTGCCATGGCCCTCACGCTCAGTGCCGCATCCGGTTTTACGAGATAGGCCGTGGCAAGCCACTGGTTTCCGAAAAACATGATCAGCGAGAAGACCATGCCGATCGCCGCAAAGGTCACGATGGCAGCGCGGAAGGTTTTTTCCTTCAGCGACTCTTGCCCGCGGGCGTCCGCTTCCGCAATCAGTCTGGAAAGCGCAACGGGCAGTCCGGCCGTGGAGAGCGTGAAGAAAATGTTATAGACGTTATAAGTTGCAAGAAAGATTCCGTAGCCGTAGTCCCCGAGAATATTCCCAAGCGGGACCTTATAGATTGCGCCGAGCAGCTTCATGATCACAACACCGACGGTAAGAATCGCCGCGCCGTGCATGAAGTTCTGTTTTTTCCCGCTTGATGCTTCACAAAGGGTATTGGTCGTCTCTCTCGTCTGCTCGGAAGTCTCCTTCACCGAAGGAGCTGTGCTATTCCGGCTGGCCGAGGAGCTCGGCGCTTCATGTTTGCCTCGGACCGTCTCGTGTCTGCCTCTCACGACAGCGTCTCCATAATCCGCCGTGCCACAAAGACGCCGCTGGCCGACGCATGCGACAGCGAGTGTGTCACGCCCGATCCGTCACCGATCACATAGAGTCCCTTGTTTCGCGTCTCAAGATGTTCGTCAATCTGTACTTCCATATTATAGAACTTTACCTCAACACCGTAGAGAAGCGTATCGTCGTTCGCCGTACCCGGGGCGATCTTGTCCAGGGCATAGATCATCTCAATAATTCCGTCCAGAATCCGCTTCGGGATCACAAGGCTGAGGTCGCCGGGGGTTGCGGCAAGCGTCGGGGTAACAAAGCTGTCCCGGATGCGGGCAGGGGTCGAGCGTCTCCCGCGGACAAGATCGCCGAAGCGCTGCACAATCACGCCTCCCCCGAGCATGTTTGAAAGACGAGCAATACTCTCACCGTAGCCGTTGGAGTCTTTGAAGGGGATCGAAAAATGCTTTGAAACCAGGAGTGCGAAATTGGTGTTCTCCGTGTGCCTGGCCGGATCTTCATAGCTGTGGCCGTTTACCGTCACGATGCCGTTGGTGTTTTCGTTGACCACAACACCGTGGGGATTCATGCAGAAGGTCCGGACCAGATCTTCAAACTTCTGTGTCCGGTAAACGATCTTGCTTTCGTACAGTTCATCCGTCAGGTGCGCAAAAACATCGGCGGGCAGCTCCACCCGGACACCGATGTCAACACGGTTGGAATTCGTCGGAAGATCCAGGCTCTGGCACACATTCTCCAGCCATTTGCTGCCGCTGCGTCCGACCGAAAGGACCAGATTCCGGCAGGAATAGACCTTCTCCCCCACATGGACTTCGTAGCCGTCCTCCGATTTATTGACTGTGCTGACCGGGGAGTTGAAGAAGAACTCCACATGATCCTTCATCTCGTTATACAGGTTTTCCAGCACGACGTAATTGATGTCCGTTCCGAGATGCCGCACCTGTGCATCCAGCAGATGCAGGCCATTTTCCAGGCACATTCTCTTGATCTTGGTATTTGCTGTGGAATACAGCCGGGTTCCCTCTCCGCCGTGATCCAGGTTAATCTGATCCACATAGCGCATCAGATCCAGCGCTTCTTCTTTTCCGGTATACTCGAAGAGCGTACCGCCGAACTGATTTGTAATGTTGTACTTTCCGTCCGAAAAGGCGCCCGCGCCGCCGAAGCCGCTCATAATGCTGCAGACCGGACAGCGGATGCAGGATTTCACCTTTTTCCCGTCAATGGGGCACTTGCGCTGATTCAGCGGCCGGCCGAGTTCAAAGACGGCTACCTTCAGCCTGCTCTTCATCAATTCATAAGCAGTGTAGATTCCTCCCGGACCTGCGCCGACAATGATGACATCATAGTTCACTGATAATCACATCCTCTTACCATTCTATGAAAAGGAGTGGGCACCCGTGGGAAACCACAGGCGCCCGCCTAACTATCCTTGACAGACAATATCACAGCACCGGTGATCTGTCAAGTAAACGATTTGTTATTTCTTGCTTTTGATGTACTCGTCAATGCTCTTGGCTCCGGCTTTTCCGGCGCCCATGGCCAGAATAACCGTTGCCGAACCGGTGACCGCGTCGCCGCCTGCAAAGATGCCCGGACGGGAGGTCACGCCGCCCTCATCCGCCTCAATGCCGCCTTTGCGGGTAAAGGTCAAGCCTTCCGTGGTGTTGCGGATCAGCGGGTTCGGGCTTGTGCCGATTGCGATAATCACGGTGTCCACATCCAGGACCCAGTTGGAATCAGGTACCGCGACCGGTTTGCGGCGGCCTTTTTCATCCGGCTCGCCCAGCTCCTGGCGGATCAGTTCGATCCCGGTGACATGGCCGTCCTCATCGCCGTGGATGGCACAGGGGTTGTTCAGCAGATTGAACTCGATCCCCTCGGCTTCCGCATGCTCGACTTCCTCCTTACGGGCAGGCAGCTCGTCGCGGCCGCGGCGATAGGTGATGTAAACATGTTCGGCTCCGAGGCGCTTTGCCACACGCGCGGCGTCCATTGCAACGTTTCCGGCACCGACCACGGCAACACGGTGAAAGTGCTTGATGGGTGTGTCGTAGTCGTCACGGTACGCCTTCATAAGATTGGTACGGGTCAGAAGCTCATTGGCGCTGTAGACTCCCAGAAGGTTCTCTCCCGGGATATGCAGGAACTGCGGCAGACCGGCTCCCGAGCCGATGAACACCGCTTCAAAGCCTTCCTCAAAAAGCTCGTCCACGGTGATGGACTTGCCAATGATGGCATTGTTTACAATCTTGACGCCCATCTTGGTCAGGTTTTCGATTTCCGCGGCAACAATTTCCTTCGGCAGACGGAACTGCGGAATACCGTAAACCAGCACACCGCCCGATTTGTGGAAGGCTTCGAAAATGGTTACGTCATAACCCATCTTGCGCAGATCACCCGCGCAAGTCAGACCGGCAGGACCGGAACCGATCACCGCGATGCGGTGGCCGTTGGACTCGGGCGCAGTCGGCTCCGGCTTATCCTTCTTCGCCATGTGATAGTCCGCCACAAAGCGCTCCAGACGGCCGATGCCTACGGACTCGCCTTTCAGGCCGCGGACGCACTTGGACTCGCACTGCTTCTCCTGGGGACACACACGGCCGCAGACCGCAGGCAGAGAGTTGGTACTGGTGATGATGTCATAAGCCGCGTCGAAATCACCGTCACGGACCTTTTCAAGGAAGCGGGGAATCTTCACGCTCACCGGGCAGCCGCTGCGGCAGGGACTGTTTTTGCAGTCCAGGCAGCGGGCAGCTTCCTTCATCGCGGTCTCTGCATCATATCCAAGAGCAACTTCATCGAAATTGCCGGCGCGGACAACAGGGTCCTGCTCGGGCATTTCGTTCTTTGTCATGCTCATATTGACCTTCAGATTAGCCATTTCTCTTTCCTCCTGTGATCTTGCAGATGTGTTTGGCCGCTTCATCCTGCTCATCCTTGTAAAACGCAGCGCGCTTCAGCAGACTGTCAAAGTCGACCTCATGGGCATCAAAGTCCGGGCCGTCGACACATGCAAACTTCGTCTCGCCGCCGACGATCACACGGCAGCATCCGCACATGCCGGTGCCGTCCACCATGATCGGGTCGAGAGAGATGATGGTCTTGATTCCGTAAGGGCGGGTCACGTCCGCGAGGAATTTCATCATAATGTCCGGGCCGATGGCAATGACGCGGTCAAACTGGGGCTTTCCTTCTTTGATGTTCGCTTCGATTTCATTCTTCAGGAACACCGTGGTAAAGCCCTTCTCGCCGTAGGTGCCGTCGTCCGTGCACATGATGAGCTTATCGGACGCAGCTTTCAGTTCTTCCTTCAGGATCACAATATCGGCGCTGCGGAAACCGCCGATAAAGGTCACGTCAATCCCTCTGGCGTGCATTTCCTTGGCAATCGGATACGCAATGGCGCAGCCGACACCGCCGCCGACGACACAGACCTTCTTCAGGCCTTCCATCTCTGTGGCCTTGCCGAGCGGGCCGACAAAGTCCGAGATATAATCGCCCTGTTCCACCGTATGGAGCATTTTGGTCGTCTTTCCGGCGGCCTGGACCATCACGGTGACGGTTCCTTTCTCGCGATCATAGCCGGCAACGGATACCGGAACACGCTCACCCTGTTCGTCCAGACGAAAAACCACAAACTGTCCGGCTTGGGCATGCTTTGCCACAAGCGGCGCCTCGATTTCGAAAAGACAGATGCTCTTGGCATCATTCAGATATCTCTTGGTTACTACCTTATACATGGCTGTACTCCTTTTGCCGTGTTGATTGACCGAGTCGGCGGTCCGCCCATCGGTCATACATATGAATTTTACACTGAATGTGCTGCAATGTCAAATCAAACTGACCGAATTGCCTCAAGTTCTTACGTATTCCCCGCTTCCCCCTCGGCAATCTGTTCGATATAGACCCAGGAACTGTTGTCATGCGGGATCAGGTTGATTACCACCGGGACAAAGCGGTCCTGAACGTTTCCGTAGGGCACGCTTCCCTGCATATCCTGCAGATTGTAGGTATAGGTATAGCGGTCGGTCCGATAGAAAACGCGGTCATATATTTTCATGAACAGGACGGCGTTTTGTCCGCTGTCTTCATTGTTTCGAACCAGAGACTGCGGACTGTCGGTATAGATGGAAAGAAGTCCCGGCTTGTCCTTCAGTTCGTTCGCCACGTACACGGCAAATCCGCAGATCGCCGTAACCGGATCCGGGTCATAGGACATCTCTCTGGTATAGAGGAACTTGGCCTTGATGTTCTCCCCCTCTGCGTTCTGGACCGTAGCGCCCACCGGGTGCATCACATCGGCCAGGACCACTTCATCAAAACCCATGTCATACAGCTCCCGGATCAGTTCGATAATATAGTTGCGCAGGTCAGCGTTGTAGGGATCCAGCCAGGAACCGTTTTCATCGCTGTAGTTAAACCCGGTCTCCGTTCGCAGTGCGTACTGCGTGCTTCGGGACGCGAGCATTTCATCAATGAAGCAACTGATCTGTGCGACCATATAGACAGTCTTCCCATCTTCTCTGGTCTTGAGTGCGGGGATCAACTTCGGGAGGGAGTTGGTAAAGTCATTGTCGGTCGAAAGGCCGTAGCTGTAGGCGAGAGAAGCTTTGGAATTCCACATCAGTTGGCCGCTTCTCGGCTTCATCTCGAGCATCAGGGCATTGCCGTCGACCAAATTTGCCGCGGCATCCTGCAGTCTTCTCTCTCCGATCTCTTCGGCGCTGATAAAAACAGCACGGAGCGGTTTCACATTTCTTCCTGCCGTTGCCACCACGCGGGAATAATCCGGAGGCTGAAAGACGATTTCAGGAACCACGGAATCAAACACCATATTCGTGCCTGCTGCCGTCGTTGTTTCAGAATTGACCGTTTCATCGGAGTCAGAGAAGACGACTTTCACTGTGTCGTCTCTGATGACCGCGTATTTCTGCAGTCCGTAGAAAAGCACAATCAGCAGCGTAATCAGGCCGATCAGCAGAATAAACGGAATCAGCCAGTAGTTTCTGCGCTGTCTTCTCCCTCGATAAAAATCAGAGTTCTTTGCCAATGAATCTACTCCTTTTCGGAACGCTCAATTCACGGCTCAATCTTGGAAATCCGGCGGATATGGCGTTCGTCGTTTGAAAACGGGGTATCCAGGAACGTATCCACGATCTTCAGCGCCAGCCCCTCTCCGACAACGCGGGCGCCCATTGCAAGAATATTTGCATCATTGTGAAGTCTGGTCGCCTCGGCGGAAAAACAGTCTCCGCAAAGTGCCGCGCGAATTCCACGGACCTTGTTGGCCGTAATGGAAATACCGATGCCTGTTCCACAGATGATGATCCCATACTGATACTCTCCGCTCGCGACAGCTTCCGCCACTGCTCGGCCGTAATCGGGATAATCGCAGCTTGCTTCGCTGTAAGTACCGAAATCGTGATACTGTTCGCCTCTGGTTTCAAGATGTTTCATCACAGCCTGCTTCAGTGCATAGCCGCCGTGATCGGAACCAATCGCAATCATTGTTGAATCCTCCATAACAATAGTGGTAAAGCAATTATAGTCATTTTAAGTTTCAATGTCAACGAAGTGCCGCAGAAATTATGAAATCTCGTTGCAAGTCTCGGTTTTGCATGGTATACTGCATATATACAGAAAGGATACATAGGAGGCGGTATTTCCGATGAAAAAGCTCCTTCAGAAAAAATACCTCATCTTCATTATCCCGGCGATTTTGCTGCTGGTTCTTCTGATTGCGGCTGTACCCGGTGCTGTCTACCGTGAACATCATTACCGCAGTGCGTTGAATGCGCTGCACGAAGGAGATCTCTCCGCCGCACAGGAGCTTTTGTCCGATATCCCACTGTATCGGGACAGTGAAACCATACTGAACCGCGAAATCCCCTACATTGAGGCCGACAGGCTGATGAACGCAGCGGAATCCGGTGACATCTCGATGCTGGAAACTGCCGGATACTCCGCAGAGGATCTCAGCGAGGACACAACCGTCGCCATGCTGCTTTATCGTGCAGCGGGCGAGGCTTTTAACGCTCTCGGTGATTATAAAGACAGCCCCTCCCGTGCCGAAGAATGTCAGGCAGGCGTCGATCGGGAAGTCCGTATGCTGCACGATCAGGCAGAGGAGGCGCTTCGACTTCAGCATCAGGAGACCTATGACCGTGCTTTTGCTCTGCTCGAATCCGGCGCCTACAGTGAAGCGCACTCCGCTTTTGAAAGCCTGGACGATTTTTCCGACAGCAAAGCCATGGCCACAGAATGCCTTTATCGGAAAGCTGTCGCACTGTATCAGTTTCTTTCCCGCTACGATGTGAGCCGCATCTATGCTCTCATCTCCACTGATTCGAACGAGACCAGCATCTTTTCTCTCTCCACTGCCGAGGCGCTTCGGCTCGGCAGCAGTTTTGTCGATGAACTGAGAGCAGCCTGCGGCAAGGACAAATCTGACATCCGCCTTGAGGATGCTCCATCCGCCAACCTGATGCTGCTGAAGGATGCCCTGGCGGAGCTGTTTCGCTCCCTCGGCGATTATGGAGACAGCGCTTCCTACCCGCAGCGGATTGCCGAGGCCACCGACTATACCCGTGATTTCTTCATGCTTTGCAGCACCGGTGATCTTCCGGGGGCACAGGCCTGGCTTCATTCCTTTGAAGGGGTATTCCCTGACCGTGACCGTTGGCAGGAACTGCTGAACCTGTATCTCCCCTACTGTGGCTACTGGGAGCTCTATTCCGGAGACCCCGGTCTTCTTCCTTTTACGATCGGTCAGAGCTCTACGGCCCTGTCCACCTTCACCCGGGTCATTCTGACCAGGGGCTCGGCGCTGCTTCGACTCAGCTTCGGTCCGGACCAGGAATACAGCATTGATTTACCCTGCGAACTCGGTGATACGATGTTTGTCACCGAGCTCGAAACCGGCTACTATATGGCGGCGCTGAATAACGGTCATTTTGTCTATCACCGTTATGACACAACGTGGAACCCGCTTAGCAGCTGCGACTTTCTGCCGCGCTGAACCTGCATCAGAACACACAGGCATCCTCCCTGCATGATTTGCTCATGCGGAAGGATGCCTGTCTTGTTTCAGAACTTATTCGTTCGCGTGCTTTGCACCCCAGGCTTACTTGCGTCTGGCATGCTGCTTACGCTCGGTATTCCGCCGTTTGTCCGCGTTCTTGCTGTCGGAAGCCTGCATAAACTTCTTCAGCTTTTCCTCAAAACTCAAATCGCCGGTCGGGGGGGCAACCACCCCTACTTCCGTCATCACAGGTTTGCTGGGAGCAACCGGAGGCGGAGCCGCTTCACGTTCCGGTTCCTTCTTCTCCTCTGCCAGCGCACGCTTGATCGAAAGATTGATTTTACCCTGCTCGTTGATTTCGAGCACCTTAACCTTTACCATCTGGCCGACGTTAAGATGATCATGAACATCTTTTACAAACGTATTGGAAATCTCAGAAATATGAACCAGGCCGCTTTTCCCGCCCGGAAGCGAGACAAAAGCGCCAAAATTCATGATGCCTGTAACCTTCCCCTCCTGAATACTGCCAACTTCAATTGCCACGGTAGATCAGCTCCATCCTAGATATGCTGGACATCAAAGAACAATCAAATTTGATCATTCTTTGAGATTGCTCATAATATATATGAAAAAAAGCGTTTTGAAAAGCTTTTTTTTTTAGAAATTGGAAATAAATTGTAAAATAAAAATGAAAATGGCGCCTTAAAGTGAAAATTTGTGAGAAATTGCGATTTCAAGTTGATTTTATTCTGTTTCATGGTTGATATTTTACAGATTCTCTTTTATAATTATCGTTAACATCATTCTTTGATTGTGAGGGATTCAAATGGTACGCTATAACAATGAAGCCAAGTACGTGGAAAAGAAAATGTTCGACGGTGAAGGTATGGCCAGAATGCGCCTGATTCTTGAGAGCAATGCCGAGATGTATGACAAGGGCCGTGTCTTCAATCATCTCTATCTGGCTCCCGGCTGTGAGGTCGGCTGGCACATCCATCACGGAGACGGCGAGACTTACTATATCCTGAAAGGAAAAGGCGAGTACAACGACAACGGGACACTTGTAACCGTCGGCCCCGGGGATGTCACCTTTGTCGACGACGGTGAAGGGCATTCCTTAAAGAACATCGGTGAAGAGACACTGGAAGCAATCGCGCTGATTCTCTTCAAGTAAACTCTTTTACTGCGTTCCCATATATGAACACACACCCCTGACACGTTTTGTCAGGGGTGTGTGTTCATATGGCTTTTTAATGACTGTTGAAATAATATAGTGCGGTACTGTCTGTCAGTACGGCGTCGCATTTTCCGGCATAGAGCTGTGCAAAACACTCCGTCGTTCCCCCGGCCAGTCGAGTGATCTGGCCGAGACGCTTGATGAGCTTCTGGTCGGTGTTCAGCGCCGCCATGGCTTCCGGGGTAGACGGCATAACCATCTTCTTCCCGGAAAGCATCATCTTGTTCATGGTATAGCTGTTGGCGCGTACCGCAACAACGATGTCGTTTTCCACATAGGGGCCGTAACGGGAGTACACCCGTTGCTCAATCTCGTCAGGATCCAGCGCCAGGCCGCCCCAGGCACAGTCAATGTTTCCGGAGGACAGCTCGATATACACATTCTCTTTTTCAATCGGCTGCATCTTGATGTGCCAGCCCAGCTTTTCCGCCACCGCGATGGCAAACTCAACATCGAAGCCCCAGTACTCGCCGTTGGAGGAATAAGCAAGCGGGAATGAGTTGATATCAAGTCCGATGATAAAATCCCGGTAATCCGTCGGCGGGAGCTCATCCAGCCGGATATTGGTCCGCGGGAAGGAAATGATACGCTGGCCAAACCATTTGGTGCAGAGCTCGCTGAGTTTTCCTTCCTCGTCCAGAGCCTGGATCGCACCGATTACATAATAGGCCGTGGGGTCGTCATTGCGAAATGCGATGGAATACTCCTGGTCTACCAGCGTCATCACGGCTTTGACCCCGTAACCGGTCCCGCCTGATGCACAGCCTGTACAAAACAGGCAGCAGCACAGGATCAAAAGCCAGCATATGCATTTTTTCAGGCTTTTTTTATGATTCAAGACAAGTGCCTCACATTTTAATCCGTTTCAACGTTTTCTCCGTCGTTTAATTTCCTTGGCATGACGATGCCTCTTCCGGAGTGCCAGCCCTGAAAGCACAAGTTCCACGCCAAGCGCTGCGCCAATCAGCGCAGGCCGTCCGATCAATGGATCCGCTTCCTTTATTTCTGAAGCTTCCGGGGCTGAAATCACACTGCTTTCGTCCGCCATGTCCTGCAGGGCGGGCGGCATAGGCAGGGGTTCGGAAGGCAGGGCTTCAATCAGCTGCTCTGTTTCTTCCATTGAACGAAGCCGGCCTTCAAGCCCAAGGGTGTAATCACAGAACAGGCTTGCAAGATCGCCGATGATCGTCTCTGAGATTCCGCCGTATCGTGTCATCACCGTCAGAATGAACGGCTGCGGTGTATATACAATCCCGCTGGTATGGTTCCAGTCCGTTCCGTCTTCGTCCTGATAGGTTCCGTATTTCTGTGCGATCTCCCAGCGGTCCCCCAGCTTCAGTCGGAAGTAGTGATTCGGCTGAGCACGCTTCAGGCATTCCGTGATCCGGGGAAATTCCTCCTCATTCCGATAGAGGGTCCCCATTACATCCGTCATAAACCGCGCCGTAAAAAAGCTTCCGCCATAAAAGTCCCAGGTATAATACTCCTCGGGCAGATCGGAGTACCTGCAGAACATTCTTCTGCAGGCATCCGGCTGCGCAATCGAAAGCATGGTGGAATAGGCAACAGGGTTATTGGAGGATACAAGAACCTCTTCTTCAATCTCTTCCAGGGTCATGCCGTTGATCTCGGAATCTTTTGTCAGCTCTCCCAAATATTCCCGTTCGGCAAGCAGCAGCATCAGCGGGACTTTGTAGAGACTGGCGGAATAATACCACCGGTCCTCCAGGTGGTACCATCTCTCTCCCGAAGCCGGCAGCTCATAGGCCACAGAGATCAGGTCCGGATTGAGATCGTTCTCCGACAGGTAGGCATCAAACAAGCCTTCGATCTCTTCAGCGCGGATCACGGAAGGCGCCGAATCCGCCCATGCGTGGCCAATCCCTTCCAGCAGCATAAACACCGCCAGAACAAGGAGAAAACGCATTCTTGCATTCCGTCTCACAGTCGGTCGTCGCTCCTCTGAACCCGTATCATACAGGAAAATTCCCGTCAAATCAATGGAAGAATCATGAACGAATTACCTTACACAACCTGAAACAGATAAAACTTCAGATAATCTGTTTCAGGTACATTCCACAAAATCGGATGATCCGGAGCCTGCTGCCGCACTTCGATCTGCCGCAGACTGACTCCTGCATCCGCAGCGGCACTGCGCAGCATGGCTTCGAACTGAGCCGACGGCATGAAATGGCTGCAGCTGGCAGTTGCGAGATAGCCGCCTCTCGGCAGCAGCTTCATGGCGCGATAGTTGATTTCGTGATAACCTCGCTCGGCATTCGATGCGGTTTTACGCGATTTGGTGAAGGCAGGCGGGTCCAGAACAATCAGGTCATAGGGTTTCTGTCCTGTCGCGGCCAGCTTTGGAAGAAGGTCAAACACATCTGCCGCCAGAAAATCGATTCTGTCCTGCAGGCCGTTTCGCTCGGCATTTTCTTTTGCAAGTTTCACCGCGCTCTCCGAAACATCCACCGCCGTAACATGGCTCGCTCCTCCCGCTGCGGCATTCAGCGCAAAAGAGCCCGTATGTGTGAAACAGTCGAGAACGCGAAGACCTTTGGAAATCCGCCCGACGGCAAGCCGGTTATACTTCTGGTCCAGAAAAAAACCCGTCTTCTGTCCGTTTTCTACATCCACGAGATAGCGAATCCCGTTCTCCGTGATCTCGGTCTTCGGAACCCCCCGGATCTCCAGTCCAGGGCAGCAGAACCAGTCTTTCCCCTGTTGAAGACCTTCCCGTTCCCGCAGGGCGTTGTCGTTCCTCTCAAAGATTCCGCGGATCATCTGTCCGTCTTCCGCCAGCACCTCAAGCAGCAGCGGATAGATCAGACTTTTCCTCTTCTCCATTCCGTAGGAAAGGCACTGTACCGACAGCAGATCGGAGAATCGGTCCACCGTCAGCCCCGGAAAGCCGTCCGCTTCGCCGAAGATCAGCCGACAGCAGCTGACATCCTCTCCCATGACGATCTTCCTGTAATTCCAGGCATATTGAATCCGCCGTCTCCAGAAGGCTTCATCATAGCGGTCGTTGGCATTCTGGGACAGGATCCGGACACGGATTCTGCTCTTCCGGCTCAGAAGCCCGGTGCCGAGATATCGTCCGTTTTCCGTAACGGCATCCACCAGGCAGCCGTTCTCCAGTTGGTCCTGCGGCGTAAGAACTTCTTCGTCATAGATCCAGGGATGTCCCGCCTGAACGCTCCTGCTGCCCTTTTTTGTTATGATGAGCTGCGGGTATGGTCTCTCTGTCTTCATATCGTGTCTCTCTTTTCTCCGGCACACCGTAATGCTTGATCCGATCTCATGATGGCAGGAATTCCTTTTTTGTCAAATGGATCGCTTTATTTCTCATAGGCAAAGCGGGGGTAGTCATCCTCCATCACGTGGATGACGCCCCGTTTCTCAAAGCCGAGCTTGTCCAGGAGCTTCTGCATCACCACGTTGTCAGAATGGGTATCGATGCGCAGATGGCCGCACTGCTCAAAAGCCCAATTGATACAAAACGCACCGATCCCCTTTCTGGAGCCGTCTCCCGCAATCCGGTGGACAACGCCGTAGGGTTCCTCATCTCTCCAGTCCCCATCTTCGATCATCCGATAGGTCGGTTCGATGTCTTTCCCGCTGGTAAAGAAGAACACGCCGATGACCCGGCCGTTCTCTTCACAGACATAGCTGCATCCCTGCGCAATATCCTGATGAATCAGCGCTTCGGGCGGCCAATTGGTAGGTCCCCACTGATTCGGATTGCCGTGGTCGGCCATAAACTGTCTTGCATAAGCATAGATCTCCATCATCCGGGGAAAGTCTTCTTCTGCTGCATGCCGGATTTGCATCGTTTTCTCCCTGTAATATGATATTTTTTATGAGAAGTGCAATGATTATAGCACAGGTACATCGATTCTTCAACCGAAAGGAGGGTTTTCCCCTGATCCGGATGACAGGTCAATACGTAATGAAAACCCGCCGGGCAATCAGCCAGGCGGGTCTCATACCATGGAGCGGATGATGGGAGTCGAACCCACCTTATCGGCTTGGGAAGCCGGAGTTCTACCGATGAACTACATCCGCATTTCTCTTATAGCTTAGTTACTATATCACATCCGTCAATAAAATTCAATAGAGAATTTCTTGGATTTACAAACTGTTACTTGAAATGCCCTGACAGCTGACGTATAATACACTATCTTCGTTCCTGAGGGGTTGCCATGTTTGACGCTTTGTTTGAGGCTTTACTTGACGCACTATTTGATTCTCTGAAAATTCTTCCGTTCCTGTTTGTTACCTATCTGATTATGGAGTACCTGGAAAGCCATACCGAGGATCGGGTCCGGGACCTGGTCAAGCGGGCCGGATGGATGGGACCTTTCTGGGGCGGTCTTTTGGGGGCAGTCCCCCAATGCGGTTTTTCTGCTGCCGCCTCCAATCTCTATGCCGGACGTGCAATTTCTCTGGGTACGCTGATCGCTATCTTTCTCTCCACCTCGGACGAGATGATCCCGATCATGATTTCTGAAGCTGTCCCGGTTACAAAAATGCTGAAGCTGCTCCTGGTCAAGCTGATCATCGGAATTCTCTGCGGTTTCTTAATCGACGGCTTCTGCCATATTCGCAGCAGCCGGAAAACCGGTCAGCCGGAGGACGGAGAAGATTTCCAGATCGAGCGGCTGTGTGAGAAAGAGCACTGTCACTGTGAAAGCGGCAGCATTGTCGGCTCCGCATTGAAGCATACCCTTCATATTATACTTTTTGTTTTTGCAATCACGGTTGTTTTGAATCTTGCCTTTCTTTTTCTCGGGGAGGACCGCCTGACCGACGTTGTTTCTTCGCGCCCGATCAGCGGCATGTTCCTCTCTGCGCTGATCGGCCTGATTCCGAACTGCGGCGCTTCCGTCCTGCTGACACAGATGTACCTCCACGGCGTGCTGCCCGCAAGTCATCTGATCGCAGGTCTGCTGGACGGCGCCGGCGTCGGCCTTTTGATTCTCTTTCGCGTAAATCCGGATCAGAAGGAAAACCTGCGTATTACACTTCTTCTCTACCTGCTGGCAGTTGTTTTCGGATTGCTGATTCATCTTCTCGGAATCTCATTCTGATCTCTTCTGTCCTTTTTGGCTGGAGGTATTCATGATCACATACAAGCAAATCAAAAAGGCATCCGACATTGCTTCCCTCTCGGATTATTATGTTCTTGACGTCCGTACCACCGGGCCGAACCCTGCGTTCAATGCCATTTCCTCGGTCTCCATGCTGCAGATTGAAGATGACCTGGTTATACAGGAAGCGGTGGTCCGGATTGCTTCAGAGTCCGACACCGATTTTTCTGCGGAATCCGGGTATTATCAGGCGGAGCAGGTTGCTGGCAGCATCTCGCGTATTCTGATCGGCCAGACGGTCGTCGCGGAACCGACCGCTCTTCAGTTTCTTCGGGTCCTGCTTGATCGCTTCGGTCACGAGGGAGAAATCCGTTTCGTCCCAATCGGGATGCTGGTCAAGACCTTGTTTCCGGAGGCAAGCGCAGACTCTGTTCAGGAACTCGCCCGTCAGCTCGAAATCCCGGAACGGAGCGATGCCGGTTTGCTTCGGATTGCTTATTTTGAGCACGCACTTTTGCGAAAATGCCGCGAAGAACTCGGTGCATCGCTCCCCGATGATCCCGATCCCGCATTTTCAGATTCCGCCGAATCTGCTTCTTCTCCCAAAAAGCGCAGAATCAGCAGCAGAACACTGAAACGCTGGGCCAAAAATGTTTGGTCTGTCAGTCCGTGGGTTGTCATCGGTGTTGCTTTTCTTCTTGTTCTGTTTGTTGTGATTCATCTCCCACGAAAAGAAAGCACAGAAGTTGACCGGGACACGCCTGTTATCAATTATTTGGTACTCTCCTGGGATGTAACCGGCAAATACGGGACACGGACCAAAGCCCACGGTGAGGAAGGATCGGTCATCGAATTTCGTGTCCCATACGGTGTGTACGATGTTCTGAACAACAACTCCATCCCTGTGGAGCTTACCATTGGAACCGATAAAAACGCGGCGAAGCCGTCCCCTTCACCTTCTGCTTCACCATCTGCTTCACCTTCTGCTTCATCTTCACCTTCCGCTTCCCCATCTCCCTCACCGGAAGCATCTCCGGACATGTCCCCGGATCCTTTGACCGATGCATCACAGGACTCTGCTTCCACCCCTACAGCCGGTGCCGACGGGCCAGACTCCGGTACCGCCGAAGTCGTTGCCGCTGAGCTCAGCGCTCCCGGGGGGCCTGCCGATGCCGAAGAAGATGACGGTCCGGTCAAGATCACGATGCGCCCCAACAGCAAACGAACAATCACAATTGATACAAATCAGTATCTGACCCTTTCGGAAGACGCGAATGACCTGATTCTGTTTTATGTTTCTGAAGTACCCGAAGAAAAGGAATCGGATGTAACCGGACGCGACAACGGAGACAGCGGCAGGGTGGTATACGCTTACGTAAAAGGAACGGAAGTTCGCTTCCGCAAATCTCCCTCTTTGGAAGGCGCAGTCATCGACAGTATGCAAAACGGCCAGCAGGTACAGGTTCTCGGTGTAACCGGCGAATGGACCCATGTCGCGGTACAGAACGAAAAGGGCTATATCTTCTCTCAGTTCCTTACCAGTGAGGATCCCACTGCAGCTGCATTTGAGGCCAAAAAAGCGGAAGAAGCTGCAAGGCAGGCAATGAACGCCCCAACGGTCGAAGCCTCTTCTCAGCCTGCAGCCGATGCTTCTTCTGCCGGAACTGTTCCGACACAGGTTCAGACCGCACCGGCTGACTCAGCCGCCTCTGTCCAGACCGATTCCACTGCAGGCGATCCTGCGGCCACGCAATAAGCTTTCGTATTTATATTATATAATTGACAAGCCTTTTGTGTATTCCGCTGCTCCTGTAAATCTCGATCGGTCATGAAAAACAAATTATCAGATAGCGGAACCCCCGGGGATTTGTCCCCGGGGGTTCCGTCATACATTCTGTTTAACTGTGTTACAGGTTTATTCCTCAACGCTGAATGCAGCCGCATCACCGGTTGCCTGTCCGTCTGCGGAAACCTCATAGACGAGGGCATCCTCTCCGTCATCTTCGTCATCGGAAGCTTCTTCAGCTTCTTCTTCAACAGCAGCCTTGGCTTCGTTGAGCAGAGCGCGGATGGAGAGAGAGATCTTGTGCTTCTCTTCGTCAATCGCCGTGATCTTTGCCTCTACAACGTCGCCGACACGCAGGACATCCTCGGGCTTTTCAATGCGGTGATCCGCAATCTGGCTGATATGAATCAGGCCGTCCACACCGGGCAGCACCTCTGCAAAGGCGCCAAAGCTCATCAGCTTCACAATCTTGACCTCGGCTGTATCACCGACGGCATAGCGGCTGGTGAACATGGTCCAGGGATTGGCATCCGGATCTTTGTAACCGAGGGAGATCTTTCTCTTCTCACGGTCAAAGTTGATGACATAAACGTCAATCTCATCACCGACGGAAACGACCTCAGAGGGCTGGTGAATACGGCCCCAGCTCAGCTCGGAGACATGAACCATGCCGTCTACGCCGCCAATATCGACAAAAGCGCCGTAGCTGGTCAGGGACTTTACAACACCATGATACTTTTTGCCGACTTCCATCTCGTTCCAGAGCTTCTCAACACGCTCACGGCGCTCCGCCTGGGCAACGCGGCGGATGGAACCGACAACACGTTTCCGGGCACGGTTGACCTCGGTGATGCGCAGACGCACGGTTTTGTGAAGGAGCTGGGAAAGCTCGGCCTCACGGGGCAGATCGGTCTGGCTGGCCGGGACAAACACACGGACGCCGGATACGTTCACGACAACGCCGCCCTTGTTCTCTTCGGTCACAGTACCTTCAAGAATTGCATTGCTCTCAACGGCATCTTCCACATCGGTCCACGCCTTGGCGGCATCGAGGCGGCGCTTGGAGAGCATCGCCGTGCCTTCCACGTCGTTTACACGAACAACGATTGCTTCGATCGTATCACCGACCTTAACAGCATCCTCGACCTTCATTCCGGATTCCGTGAATTCCGTTGTCGGGATAAATCCGGAGTACTTGGCACCCAGATCTACACTGACTTCCGTCCCGGTGATCGACACGACGGTTCCGCTTACCTTTTCGCCATTATATATGGTCTTCAGGGTCTCTTCCAGCATTTCATCGAAGCTGAGCTCCTTCTCTGCCGCGGGAGCTTCTGCCGCAACTTTTTCTGCGACCGGTTCTTCTGCCGGTACTTCTGCTGCTTCAGCAACCGGCGCTTCTGCTACCGTTGCCTCTTCCTGGATTTCTTCGACTCTGACTTCGTCACTCATTTTGTTTACTACCTCCTTAATGATCCACGCAGGCGTTGATGCACCCGCAGTGAGCCCGACAACCGGGGATTGTTTAATAATTGAAAAATCCAATTCCTCCGGTCTCTCGATGAACTGGACGTTCTCACAGCTTTGACGGCAAATCTCCGCAAGGTGCAGACTGTTCGCACTGTGTCGCCCGCCGATCACAATCATGGCATCACAAACTTGAGACAGCGCTGCGGCCTCTTCCTGCCGCGTAGATGTTGCAAAGCATATTGTATCAGAAATTTCTGCATTTGTACATCTTTTTTTTATCACTTTTACGCATTCGTCGAAATTATTTTTTGTCTGCGTCGTCTGCACCACCACGGTAATCGGACTGTCCCACATCATTTTGTGAGATTCGAGCCAGATCTCTGTTTCGGCGGCGCTTTCCAGGATGACACAATGCTCACATCTGGCCGAAATAGCTTCTACCTCCGGATGCTGCTTCATCCCGATGATGATGACAAATCTGCCCTTGTCGCTCGCCTGTTCCACAATGCGGTGAATATGCATGACTTTGGGACAGGTCGCATCCTGTACGACCGCGTTTCGAGCCTTCAGCGCTTCCAGCGTCTGAGGCGGCACACCGTGAGCCCGGATTAAAACCCGTTCTCCCTCCGTGACCTCCTCTACGTTCTCCACAGTGCGCATTCCGTGCCTGGCAAGTTCCTGCACAACATCGGTGTTGTGGATCAGCATACCGAAGCTGGCACACGGTCCATCCTGCAGCATCGCTTCTGCCATCTCCACGGACCGGCGAACACCGAAGCAGAACCCCGCGCTCTCTGCTACTCTGAGTTCCTTCATCTTTTTCCGTTCAATCCGCCAGAGGCCGAATGCAAAATCGTTCGAGAATCAACTGGCTCAGCGCGGCAAAGCTTTCGTCATAGCTCAGCTCTGTCGTATCCAGCAGCACGGCGTCCTCCGCCTGTTTCAGCGGCGCCGTTTCACGGTTCATATCCTGCTCGTCCCGATAACGGATTTCCTTCAGGACCTGATCATAATCCTCGATTACGCCCTTTTCCTGCAGCTGCAGAACTCTTCTACGTGCCCGTTCTTCCGCACTCGCGGTCAGGAACACCTTGAGATCCGCATTCGGCAGTACAACCGTTCCGATATCTCTTCCGTCCATCAGGACGCTCTGGGATCGCGCAAGGCTTCGCTGCATTTCCAGAAGGAACTGCCTTACCGCCGGAAGAGCCGACACGTCCGAGGCGGCAATGGAAATCTCCGGCATCCGAATCGCCTCCGAGACGTCTTCGCCGTTGAGATACATTCTCTGTTCTCCGTCCCTGCCGTATTTCATCTCGATCTGAAGCGTCGGCAGAAGCCCGGCGACCGCATCCTCGTCCTTTCGGTCTATTCCGGCACGGACAGCCGCCAGCCCTACCGTGCGATAAATTGCGCCGGTATCCGCATAGAGGATGCCGAAGGCCGCCGCACACCGTCTGGCAAGGCTGCTTTTTCCGGCACCGGATGGCCCGTCAATTGCGATGGAAATAATATCGCTCATAGTTTCCTCATTCCGTTTCCATTATTCTTTTCCGCAGGCTTTTGCCGCAGAAATACCGGCAAGCCGCCCGGTACTCCAGGCAATCTGCAAGTTGAACCCACCCGTATACGCATCCAGATCCATCACTTCTCCGGCAAAATACAGACCTTGGATCAGCTTGGATTGCATGCTTCTGGGGTCGATTTCTTTTGTACTGACACCGCCGGCTGTAACGATTGCTTCCGCATACGGCCTCGTTCCGGATACCTCAATCGGAAACGCTTTCAGACTGCGGAGCAGACGGTGCCTCATCTCTCTGGTGACTTCATTCGCCCTGATAGTTTCGGGTATCTCCGCAAGACGGACAAGCTCCGGAATCAGCGCATGCGGAACCAGGTCGAAGAGGGCATTGCGAAATTCTTTGTTCTGATATTTTTTCAGATCCCTCTGAATCCGCAAATCAAGTGTCTTTTCATCCAGCGCAGGCTTCAGATCAATCTCCAGCCGGTAGGCCGCCGTGTCAAAATGCCGCATTCTGGATGAAGCGGACAAAACCAGCGGTCCTGATACGCCGAAATGTGTGAAAAGCATCTCTCCCTGCTCCCTGCAGAGCAGTTTGTTATCCTCATACACCCTAAGCTCTACATTTTTCAGGGAAAGCCCCTGCAGTCTCATGCAGCAGGGATCCGGACTCTCCAGCGGGACCAGCGACGGTCGAAGCGGCGTTACCGTATGTCCGGCCGCCTTTGCAAAGCGATATCCGTCTCCGGTTGACCCCGTCAGCGGATAGGACAGCCCGCCCGTACAGACAACACAGGCCTTGCAGGCGATCGTCTCCTCCGCGGTCTTGACCCCGCAGACCGTCCCCTCGCGAAGAGAGATTCCCTTTGCTTCCTTCTGCAGAATCGTGACACCGCTCTCCCGGCAGAGTTTCTGCATGAGATTGGCAACATCGTTTGCCCGGTCCGATTGCGGGAAAACCCTTTTTCCGCGCTCGGTTTTCAAAGGAAGACCGTGTTCCTCAAAAAACGCCATCACGCGCTCCGGCGGGAACGCCGTAAGCGCGCTGTAGAGGAACCGGCCGTCCCCCGGAATATTTGCCAGGACTTCCCGGACGTCGCTGTTGTTCGTAAGGTTACAGCGTCCCTTTCCTGTGATGCGGAGTTTCTTTCCGGTTTTGTCGTTCTTTTCGAGCAGCAGCACCGAAGCGCCCTGATCTGCGGCCGCATATGCCGCCATCATACCGGCCGGTCCCGCACCGACAACAATAATGTCCGCTTTCATGTTGCGCTCTCTCCCATCACCGAGGCGATCTCTTCCTCGCTCAGTGGACGGAATCTGCCGCTCGGGAGATCTCCGAGAAGCAAGCCGCCCTCTGCGATTCTGGTCAGTCGGGCAACACGCAGCCCTGCTTCTTCACACATCCGGCGGATTTCCCGATTTCGCCCTTCTCCGATGGTAATGTCCAGCACCGCGGCCCGGTCCGTTTTTTTCAGGACCCGTAGCTCGACCGCCTGTATCGATACCCCGTCCAGTTCAAACGGCTCCCGCATCCGGGCAATCCCGGCGTCAAGTCCTTCTCCTTCCACCCGGGTGCGATAGGTCTTCAGGATCCTGGAGGACGGATGCATGACACGGTTTGCAAAAGAACCGTCGTTGGTCATGAGGAGCAGGCCTTCGGACATGAGATCCAGCCGTCCCACCGGATAAACTCTCCCGGCTGAGGCCGGCAGAAGCTCCCGAACCGATTTTCTTCCCTGCTCATCGTGCAGAGAACAGACATATCCCCGCGGTTTGTTCAGCATGTAATACCGCTTCTCTTCCTTGACGGGAAGCGCTTCTCCGTCGAGGGTGATTCTGTCGTCGCTTTCCGCCCGGTCCCCCAGTCTGGCCGGATGACCGTTTACCCACACGCGTCCTTCCGAGATGGCAAGCTCCGCGGCTCTGCGGGACATCAGTCCGGATTCGGCAATAATCTTTTGGAGGCGTTCTGCCATCAGGTTGCGTTCTTCTGCTTTTCGATGAAGCTGTCGACTCTGTCGATGACCTGCGGGACCATATCAATGAGACGGTCCACCGTGTTGCTTGCCGGCGGCGTGACGTTGATCATCCGGATCACACCGTCCTTGATCACGAGGAAACCGATGGGATCGATTTTAACACCGGTGGCGTTTCCGCCGCCGTAGGGCCGATCTCCGCCGATCTTCTTTCCGGTAAACTCAACTCCGCCGCCGCCAAAGCCGACGCTGACCCGGGAGATCGGAACCAGTGTAATTCCGTCCGGCGTATAAATCGGCTCACCGACGACGGTGTCGACTTTCAGCATGTTTTTGACGTTGTCCATGGTCGCCTGCATGAGTTCGCCAATCGGATTTGTATTCTCCATCTGATATACTTCCTTTCCTTTATGACAATCCTGAAATATCTTTCTGATCCGTTTGACGGATTTCTCCGTCTGTCAGGGCTTTTCCGCTTCCCCGGCCGCCGTATCCCCGGCTGTATCTCCCTCCGGTTCGGGCAGCGAAGGCACTTCTCCGGTCTCCGTCGTTTTCGACGCATCCGTGTTTTCCGGAAGCTCCGGCTGTTTCGGTTCCTCCGAAGTGTCCGCCGGCTGTTCCTGCAGCTTCTGCAGGGCTTCCTGTTCCGCGGCTTTCTGCGCTTCCAGCTCCGCCTGATAGCGCGCGGCATCCTCCGGATGTTCTGCCAGCCACTTGTTCAGCGCCTGCTCCTCTTCCTTCTTCTCGCGCTTTACCCGTTTCTTGCTGCGAAGCAGGATCATCAGCGCTCCGGCGCCGATTCGAAGTCCGGTGCCGACAATTTGGCCGATTCGAATGGTCATGGTCAGGCCAAATTCAAAAAACATGCGGTCGCTGACAAAGTCGATATCTGTCCATACACTGCTGTCCCGACAGTGGAAGCGTTCGGTGCAGATTGGGGCAAGCTGGGAAAGCCCCGCGTTCACAACCGAGAATGTCCTCGCCACCAGATAAGGATCACATCCCGCTGCGGTCCAGTGCAGGACAAACCGCTCCACCTTGAATTTTCTGCCGAAGCGTCCGAAGCCTTTCAGCACGACCTTCAAAAGGTCGATGATTTCTTCGGCATTCAGCGACAGCGAGCGTTCCTTTTTCTGCTTTTTGGGTTTTTCTTCCTTCGGCTGGGTTTCGGGCTTTGGTTCTTCCTTCGGTTTCTCCTCTTTCGGCTTGCTCTTTTTTCGGGGGATCAGCTGAAACTTGATGCCGGCCGCTTTCGCAGAAACGCGGATAACCTCGTCCTCATATCGCAGGTCCGCCCCGATCGGGATCAGCATGATCAAGGTGATCAGTCCGACCAATACCCCGAGAATAATCCACCCGATCATATCGCATCACGCTCCTGTGTTCTTCGTCTCGGTATCATCGAAAAACGTCTGCTGTTCGCTGTCCTGTTCCTGTATTTTTGCAATGCTCTTTCTCAGCTGTTCGGTTCCCTCGCTGCCCTGTACCTCCGGAAGCGGAGGAAGCTGCTGCAGCGTCTCGATCCCCATCACTCTCAGGAAGGCATCCGTCGTCGCATAGAGTGTCGGTCTGCCCGGTGCTTCCAGCTTTCCGCAGGCCTCAATCAGGCCGCGGTCCTGCAGTGCCGAAACGGTATAGCTGCTGTCCACCCCGCGCATCTTTTCAATCACCGCGCGGGTTACCGGCTGATAGTAGGCAACGATCGCCAGTGTTTCCAGCGCCGACTGCGACAGCATCGGCGGCTTGCGCTGTTCCAGGGTTTTCACGATCAGCTGTGCATACTCCGGCGCGGAACAAAGCTGCAGCTTGTTGTCCATCCGCAGCAGGCGGATTCCTCTCCCGCCGCGGTCGTATTCATCAGACAGTTCTTTTGCTGCCTGTAAAACCTCATCCTGCTCCACCGCAAACACAAGCGAAAGCCTTCCAACCGGTACGCTTTCTCCGGCGGCAAACAGCACCGCTTCCAGAGCGGCCTTTAAATCCGTCATGATTCTTCCTCAAAACTCTCCAATACCTTTTCAATTTCGGTGTCAGAACCGGAAAAATGGAGTATGACCTGCTCTTCGACCCGTTCAAAGGTCAGATTGCCGGATCGGCAGAGCTCCAGCACCGCCACAAAGGTTGCAACGACTTCGGAACTCGTGTTGCATCTTCCGTAAAGTCCGGCCAGCGACTGTGGCCCTTTACGCAGCCGGTTGATGATTTCCAGTCCCTTGTCCCTGACGCTGTAGACGATCCGGCGCGGCATGGCGGCAAACAGACGCCGCTCCGATTCGGGATTTGAGGCCGTACCGCGGCTCCAGATCCCGAGCATCGCTTTCAGCAGGTCCACCGGCTCATGGTGATAGGCATATTCCCTTTTCGTGGTCGGCATGGGCTCCGGCGGCTTTGTCATATAAAGGAAGCCCTTTTCGGAAGCGGACTTCAGCTGCGGAAGCACCAGCGCCATCGCCGCAAAGCGGTCTCTCGCCTGCAGCTGTTCCAGAGACTGCATCAGCAGTTCCAGTTCGCTGACCTCTTCTTCGGTGGTCAGAAGCGTTCTGGTCTTCAGATAGAGCAGATGCGCCGCCATCTGGACAAATTCACTGGCAATTTCCAGATCCAGGCTCTGCATCCGATCCAGATATTCCAGATACTGATCCAGAATATCGGAAACACTCAGGTCCCGTATCTCGATTTTATTCTTCTGAAGGAGCATCAGGATCAGACTCAGCGGGCCTTCAAAATCCTGCATGCTGTCCTTCTCCCGGACAATCCCCTCCAGGCGAAAACTTGGATTTTCCATTCAAACCTTATCCATTCATCAGATGAAATGCTGCCTGCGCGATCGGAAACAGGAAACCGAAAACGTCTCGGATCAGCCGGCTGAGCGGGCGGCCGAGGACGCCGGTCCATACCAGCGCGATCAGCGCGATGGAGCCGTAGCGTTCATATCGCATCAGCTTCCAGTATGCGGAATCGGACAGGGCGGAAAACAGGATTTTGGACCCGTCAAGAGGCGGAACCGGAATCAGGTTGAAGATACAGAATCCGAGACTGATGTATGCGGTCAGCTCCAGCAGCTCCAGAATCGTCTTCCCGGCTTCACTGCCCGAGAGCGGCGTCAGAAGAGCGCCGTACAGAAACAGAAAAACAACCGTGATCAGAAGATTGCACCCGGGGCCGGCCAGCGCGGTTACCGCCATCCCTCTCTTCGGGTTTTTGAAATTCATCATGTTGACCGGGACGGGTTTCGCCCAGCCGAACCGGAAGACCAGCATCATCAGCAAGCCCATGGGATCAAGATGCTTCAGGGGGTTCAGGGTGAGCCTTCCGGCCCGTTTTGCGGTGTCGTCACCGAGGCGGTACGCAACAAGCCCGTGAGAAAGCTCATGGAGGGTAATGCAGACCAGTGAAGGAATGACGCCCAGCAGGATACTGAGCAGATATGTGAAATCAAACCCCTCCCAGATTGAGCGCAGTGCGTCCACCGTCTTCCCCCTTTTCCGTTTCGATTCGCTATTTAAATATAATACCAAATCTCATACCGGAATACAAGATAGAATTCACATATCATAGAGAAAAGAGCCGCAAAATGCAGCTCTTTTCTCTATGATTTCCTATGTTCAGAACTTTCCGCTGTGTCCGGAGAAGCCCCCGGAATTTACGGTCGTACCGCCGTGGAAAGAGGAATCCCTGTTTTCCGTCCGGATTACGGTCCTCGAAACCGTCCGGTTGAGAAACACGTCCCGTTTCAGGCTGAAGTGGATGCCGCCCGGAACAATATACTCGTCCGCCCGGCTCTGCGGCTTCACCGGTTTCATCCGCCGTCTCATGCCTTCACAGGCGCCGAAGCTTACCAGCAGAGGAACCCCGACGATGATGCCGGTGCTGAGCTCCGAGGGGATGCCGCTTCTGCTGTCCATCTGCACATCCACCGGGTTTCCTTCCGCGGCGCGGGCAAGCAGCTGTTCACAGCCGCTGATATAATCCGCAAAGCCAGCATTCCAGTCATTCCGGCGGAAGTCATCCAGAAAGCCGTTTTCCAGAACCTCTTTTCCGTAATCCGTGAATGCGTAATGCGCGTCGCTTCCGTAAGCGATCAGGCAGTAGTCTCTCTCCGCCATGCTCAGCACCAGCAGGATTCCGTTGCGGTTCTGCCCGAGCCCCATCCGATAACGGTTATAGAAGTCTTCTGAAAAGGTCCGAATGCTGCTGTAGCTGCCGTAATCCCGAAAGTCCTGCAGCGTGACGACATAAACGCCGCAGCCGTAGCGCTCCGAAACACTCTCTGCCGCGGATTCCAGCTTCTGCCACTGGTCCGACGATGTCAGCCCCGCAGTGTCTGACACATAATACGGCAGTTCCTGCGTGGATTCCGCCATGGCCGAAGCACCTGACAGCAGCATGATCGCCAGAAGCAGAATCAGCGTGAGGGAAAACAATTTTTTCATGTCACCCCTCCTCACATGAATTTCAGCAGCACGGTCAGTACCGCGGCCAGGGGCAGCGCAATCCCCGCGAACCAGGCGAAGTATCGCCCCATCGAAACCGGAAGATCCCCGATAAACTTTCCTGTCTGTCCGTTCATGGCAAAAATGAAGTTCTGGTTCTTCCAGCGTGTACTCAGCATCCAGACCGGCAGCAGCGCGTAGGAAGTCCTCTCGCGGTGAATGTGAACCTCTCTCTGTTTCGGGATGACGGAAGAATAGCCCGAAACCGTGGAGTCCATGATTTCCAGCGCCGTTTGGGAACCGCGTTTCTGAACCCGTTCAAAGCTTTCTCTGTCATCCACATCATAGATGTCCGCCATAAACCCGGGCATATATGCCGTTGAAAAGGGTTTTAACTCCGAATAGTCAAAGGGTTCAATGGAATCCATCAGTTCATCCGGCATCTTTTTGGACCCGTCGGCGGGAATCCTGGTAAAGCGGACGGTCCCGGCCCGGCGGACGTCAAAATACTCCGTTGTGGTGATCAGTTCGTTTCCGTGTGTTACCGAGTTCACTCTGGTTGCCTGATAACTGGTATCCGCAACGGCTGTCTCATCAAAGAGCCAGAACGGGACATAGACGCCCTTGATCTCTTCCAGATGATTCTCCGACGAGAACTCTTTTGGCAGCAGCTTCTTGCCCCGGTAATAGTTTTTCAGGGATGCAACAGCCTGTTCTTTTGAAAGCTTGAACGGCAGGATATAGTCCGGGCGAAGCATACCGTGAAACTGTCCCGGAACGATGGAGGGATTCCCGCAATAGGGGCAGCTGCCGGCCGCCGTCGTGGCGTCAAAAACCAGCTGTGCCCCGCAGGAGGGACAGTTATAGATCTTCATTCCCTCCTGTTCCGCGTCCCAGAACTGTTCCTCCGCGTTTTCGTCTGATTCCTGCATCTGGGCGGCAGCCGCGGCCGTTTCGTCGATTGCCGCCTGTTCCGCCTGTTCCAGCTTTTCCTTGTAGATTTT
Source organism: Oscillospiraceae bacterium (assembly GCA_017627975.1). The sequence continues at coordinate 60,997 of JAGAFT010000091.1, read as the reverse complement.
TTCGATTTCCGCAGTGGTAAAGCTGCTTCCGCAGTAATCGCACTGCAGCTTTCCGCTGGCGCCGTCATAGCGCAGCGGTCCCGTGCACGACGGGCACTGATAGTTCGTGATCTGTGACGCCATGTTCAACTCCTGTCGGGAAGCGCGGCCTGCACCTCTTCCGCACGCTCTCTTCTCGCCTCGAGGCTCTGCCACGGTATTTGATCCGGCAGCTCTGCCTTTTCTTTCAACAGCGGAAGATACCAGTCCTCATAATAAAAAGGTCTCTGCTCTTGGGGTGTATCGTTCCAGTCTTCGCCCCAGCGCCTCATGTAAACCGTCGCGCGAAAACGCTCCCCCTCTGTATCATGCATGATATCCGGGATCAGGATGGCCGGATCGGGTTCGGTGAGACGCCATTGTCCGCCCTGAATCTCCATGAACGCAAAATAACCGCTGACGGAAACCAGCGTCCCTTCCTCCTCCGTGATAAACCGGACCTGAGAAAGGGGCTCCGCTCTGCTTCCGTCCTCATCCCAGAGCGTAAGAAGAACCGTGCCGTCCTCCTGCGCTTCAAACACTGCGCAGCAGTCGTACCAGCTGACAGGCATTTCTCCCTTGGAATCCTCAATCTTCCACCAGCCGTACCAGCCGCCGGAAAAGGCCTCCGCCGGGAGCGCGGTTTCCTCTTCCGGCGCTTCCTCCTGAGTGTCCCGCACAAAGTGAAGCCGGATTTCCTCTTCGCCCTGCAGAAGCAGTTCATTTCCCTGCACCGTACCGGAAAGGGTGGTATCACCGGCTTGAAGGAGAATCTTCCCGTCTTCATAGTTCCAGAGAACCCGGCCCTGTGACGTGTTTTCTCCGAGTACGCCGCTTCCATCCGGGTCCAGTCGAAGAGTAAGACGGTTCTCTTTGATCAGGCTTTCCGGAAGCAGGACGCCGTCACTGTCTCCGCGGACAAGAACCCACCGCCCGGAAAGTCCGCTGGTATCCGTCATCCGGCCGCAGCCTGAAAGAGCGAAAACCATAAGGAGAAGCATAAGCATTCCGGGTAAAAACCATTTTCGAATCGTATTCTCCCCCGGCATGTCACGCTTCTCCTCTCTTCCGGATACGTTTATGCGATATCGTTTGCGTCAAACGGGTCGCCGCACTGCGGGCAGAATTTCGGCGGGTGAGTCGGGTCCTCCGGCTCCCAGCCGCACTTGTCACAGCGATAGATCGGTGCGCCTTCCGGCTTCTTGGTGCCGCACTCGGTGCAGAACTTGCCCTTGTTCACGCTGCCGCAGCTCGGGCAGGTCCACCCTTTTACAACCACCGTCTCCGGCTTTTTGGTGCCGCATTCGGCACAGAATCTGCCGCTCGCCTGGTGACCGCAGGAGGGGCAGGTCCATGTGTCAGCCGCCTGTTCAGGTGTAGCGGGCTTCTGGGCGTTCATCTGATAGAGGCTCTGTGCGTTGATTCCGCCGGCTCCCTGCGCCATATTCATTCCGACAAAGCCCATGGCCGCCCCTGCATTCTCGTTGGCCGCGGCAGCCTGCATGGCGGCCGCCTGGGCCCCCACAAGATGCGCCGCCGCCATCGTCGGGTTCTTGAAGGCCGCGTTGCGCTGCAGTTCCTTGATGAGCTTCTCGTCCTCTTCACTGGCCTTGACGCTGGATACGCCCACGGAGACGATTTCGATTCCGCGGAATTCAAGCCATTTCGGTGAGAGCTCGGCATTCAGCGCATCTGCCAGCTCTTTGGTATGACCGGGCAGCGCGGAGTAGCGCACGCCGATCTCAGAGATTCTCGCAAAGGCAGGCTGAAGCGCCGTCAGAAGCTCGGTACGCATCTGCCCGATCAACTGCTCCACGGTGTACTCCGATGACACATTCCCGCAGACATTGGTATAAAAGAGCAGCGGGTTTGCAAGCCGGAAGCTGTACTCGCCGAAGCAGCGGATAGAGATGTCCATGTCCAGGCCGACATTCTGGTCCACAACACGGAACGGCACCGGTGACGGGGTACCATACTTGTTGCCTGTGATTTCCTTGGTGTTAAAATAGTAAACTCTCTGATCTTTTGGCGCTTCTCCTCCGAAGGTAAAGCGCTTTCCGATCATCTTGAAGACCTCGGAAATGCTGTCTCCGAGATTGCCGGTGAAGACAGAAGGCTCGGTGGATGCGTCATACTGGTATTCGCCCGGTTCCGCACAGACATCGACGATTTTTCCCTGCTCGACAATCAGCATGCACTGTCCGTCCGCAACGGCAATGACCGATCCGCTGGTGATGATGTTGTCTACGCCGTGGTTGCCACCGCGGAGTGTGGAACGCTTCCGTCCTTTGGTCGCAAGAACGGAATTTGGTAAGGCCTCGCAGTAAAAATACTCCTTCCACTGGTCAGAAAGAACGCCGGACCCGGCTCCGATCGCTGCATGAATAAGTCCCATTTGTCAATCTCCTTTCGGTGCTGAAGCCGTCTGATCATGCCAAACGGCTTTTTCGTTATCATAATAAAAGAATGTATCCTAAAAATCAATCCCTCAATTATGAATTTCTTCTATTTTCCAAAGATTGCGCGAAATAATACTTGAATTTCACGTCCCGATGTGTTATAGTTTCTTAGCTTAAATGTTAGTATTTGTTTTCTTGAAAGGATTGACGTCATTATGTCTGCTGTTACAATCGTCTTTGCTGTACTTCAGTTGATTGCCGGTCTTGCTCTGACCGTCATCGTTCTGATGCAGAGCGGAAAAAGCGCCGGCCTCTCCGGTGCAATTTCCGGCGGTGCTGAGACGTTTTTATCCAAAGGGAAAGCCAAGACCCTGGATGCCAAGCTTGCCAAAGCGACAAAGTGGTTTGCACTTGCTTTTGTCGTTCTGACCCTGGTTTTGAATCTGGTCGGCTGATCGCTTTGAAAAGAACCCCCGACAGTCTTTAAGGCTGTCGGGGGTTCTTTTTTCATAAACCATCAGGCTTTCAGCGGAATCAGCAGCTTCATTCCGGCTTGCACGTTCTTCGCGCTCTTGATATCGTTCAGCTCCGCAATCACATTGACCGAAGTGCCAAAGCGATGTGCCAGTACCGAAAGGCTTTCACCTTCCTGTACGGTATAGACAAAAACGGATCCTGTGTAAGCTCCGCCGGTGATCTGTTCTATTTCCCTGTCGTCCATCAATTTAATTCTCTCCGCCATGTTTACTCCTGGTTTACATAATTATTGTCAGCAATCCGCTGAGAACGGCAATAACCGACACCGCGACCAGCTGCTGCATCCAGCTCTCGGCCAGCAGTCCGATGAATTCACGCAAAAAAGCATTCGGCCAGAAATACCATTTGGTACGGCTTCCCATGCCGTCAATGTTCCATCCCATTTCTTCTGCCAGAATCCCACCCCGGCACACATGATAGCTTGAGGTGGAAAATGCAGTTTTCCGGTTTTCTTCTCTTTCCCTGATCAGACTTCGTGAGAAATCAAGATTCTCTTTCGTTGTCTGGGAGCGGTTCTCCACCAGAATTCTGTCATCGGGCACGCCTTTGCTTCGGATATAGCCTGCCATCGCTTCCGCCTCTGACATGGGCTCATCGCTCCCCTGTCCGCCGCTCGGTACCAGAACCGCCACTTTTCCGGTGGCAGCCTCCTGGGCTTCCGCGAACTCGATGGCACGGTCCACTCTTCCGCGGATCAGCGGATAGAGCGTCCCATCCTGCCGGATTCGGCATCCCAGGATGATGATGTAGTCCTTATCATACGAAGGTTCATGCTTTCCGGCTTCCAGCGCGCGGACTACCGTCGCCGTCAGCAGACATTCAAAATAGACAAACAGTCCTGCGTAGACATTGCAGAGAACATTCCGCATCGGAAAGGTCAGTCTTGAATTGGAAAGCCCGATCCCGATGAGCGCCCCGCCGACAATTCCGGCCGCAACCAGGATTCCAAGCATGTTTGCCGGCCGCACGCCTTCATGCCGCATCAGTACAACATTGCTCACCGCCGTCAGAACAGCAAATACGGCCAGCAGATAAGCGGTCCAGCGTACAAAGGTCTGTGCGGAAGAAATAATCCCCAGCAGCAGCGTCCAGACGGTCCCGGCGTTTCGCCCCTTCAGGAATGCGAGCAGATACTCCGTCCGGAAGAAGCTGAGGGCAAAAAAGAAGATTGCAAGGCCGAGGAAGCGGATCGAACGGTAGCTGAAGAAAACACGTTTCTGTTCTTTGCGCGAAGCGAGAAGCAAGATAAGGGAAAGGGACAGAAAGTAAAATGACAGGCAGATCACAAGATATTCCCATCCCGTGAAATTCCAGGTTATACTGTCTGTCAGGATTCCCATCGGAAGAGATCGGATGGTCATTCGGATCTCTTTTTCATACAGCGAGTCCTCGTCCAGTCCTTCCCAGAGGATGCTAACTTCTGTCTTGCCTCGCTGTACGGCATGAAATAAAAGCTGAACTTCCTGTTCTTCCGTCAGAACCTGACTGTCCGCCAGTTGGACGATGTTTTCCGGATTGAACCGGACTTCCATCCCTGTGGCCTCAGGCGGCTGCTCAAAATAGAGGATCAGCCCGTTCCCGCCCAATCGGATACAAAGGCAAAGAATGCCAAGAAACAGGATGCTCACGATCAGGATCTGCAGGAACAGCTTCTTCATGGAACGGATTCTCTCTTCTTTCGATTTCAGCTTTGCTCAGAGTGAACAGCTTTTGCTTCTCTCTGAGTCTTTTTATGGATCATCCTTCTCTCTTTAATCGTCGTAGAGTGAATAGCTGATCTCATCCAGCTCCGCATGAACCGTCTCCGGCCAGCTGTACTGATTCATGTAGTCTCCGAGGTACTGATACTTGGAATTCAGCTTATTCTCCAGCCAGTCATACAGATCGCATTCGATCCGGTCCTTTGCAATTGCCATGCTTCCGCGCTGTTTCAGAATAATTCCGTTCAGTTTGAGTTTCGTAAATGTATTCTGAAGGTCCTGCCGCAGATTCGAGAGATAGGACGCCTTCTTTTCCGGGTCTCCGTCATCCTCCCAGAGCGTGGCGATGATTTCTCCGTTGGAGGTCTGGGCGCCGCGGTTGTTGATCAGCAGCGCGACAATCTCTTTGGTTTTGGAGTACTTGAATGCCACGGGCTTCCCGTCCACGAACAAATCGAAGTTCCCGAACGTCTGCGCAAAGAGCCTCTTCTGGTTCTTCTGCGCCGCCGGATGACGGAGGTCCTCAAGTTCCCTCTGCAGATTGTCCCGGGAGGCGGGCTTCAGCAGGTATCCGCTTGCATGCTGGTTCATGGCTGCGTAACCCAATTCCTTGTCCTCGGAAAGGTAGATCAGGTTGATAAAAGGATAAAGGTCCTGAAGATACTGACCGAAGTCAATTCCGGCGAGTTCCGTGAGCTTCGTATCCAGAACGGCAACGTCGATCTCTCTGGAACGGGCTGCCGCCAGAGCCGGCAGACTGTTCTCAAAGCAGAGCAAATCCGCATCCGGAACAATCTCTATAATGAGATCTCTGGTCTTGAACAGCTCTGTTTCGTTTTCCAGCACAATAAGGACGGTCATCCTTTTTCTCCTCCAAGAAGAACGTCATTTACATCGATCGTCCTGACTTTCTGATGTTCTCTCTCTTCCGGCGTCATGGTCAGCGGGTCTCTTTCTCCGACGATCAGCATGTCGCCGCCGTTCAGAGCCGCTTCCCGCAGCGGGCCGGCACTGAGATCGGCGATGACCAGTGCCGCAAAGCGCTCGTAATTGTCTTCGTCGATCACAGGGAAATGGTGCTGCATCCGATACCAATGCCTTGGGTCAAAGCCCATTGCCCCGGTATAGAGACGGTCCGCCGTCGCCTCCACATCCTCAGGACTGGCGATCTGGCCGGCCACCGCGCCGATGTCGTCACAAAACAACATCGAATAGACACGGAGGATCTGATCCCGCACGGTGTGCTGCTTTCCGTTGCGCTCCACTACACTGTTCATGACCTTGTAGTAATAATCCTGCGCTTCATCACTGTCTTCAAAATGCAGGATTGCATTGTAAAAAGTGCCGTTGATTAACGGATGCGCCATGTGGTTACTTCCCTTCTGAAATGTTGTCGAGTCTTTGTCTCGCAACGAGCTCGGCAAAGAAGCCGTTCTTTTCGATCAGCTCGTCATAGGTGCCGTCTTCGAGGATCTGGCCCTTGTCCAGAACCAGAATCCGGTCGCAGTTCTTAATGGTGCTGAGCCGGTGGGCAATCACGATTCTTGTGCATTTCAGCCGGTCCAGAGCCTCGGAAACCTGCCTTTGTGTTTTGTTGTCCAATGCGGAAGTCGCTTCGTCAAACATCAGGATTCTCGGTTTGGGAGCGACCGCCCGGGCAATCATCAGGCGCTGCTTCTGTCCGCCGGAAATTCCGCCCTGTCCTTCGGAGATAACGGTCTGCATTCCCATCGGCATGGCTCTGATATCGTCCGCGATCCCGGCAAGTTCCGCGGCTTCCCAGGCCTCATCCAGCGTAAGCTGCGGCGCGGAGATCACGATATTGGAATAGATATCCCCCTGAAACAGGCTGCCGTTCTGGGTCACCGCCCCGATTCTTCTCCGCAGGGAGCGCAGGTCCAGTTTGGACATGTCCACGCCGTCATAGTAGATGGCTCCCCTCTCCGGCGTTTCAAAGCCCAGCATGAGACGCATGAGCGTGCTTTTTCCGCAGCCGGTGGTTCCGACAATGGCGATGTACTCGCCCGCCTTGATCTTCAGGTTCATGCCGTTTACCACATAGGGCATGGTCTCGTTATAACGGAAGTAGACGTTTGACAGCTCGATGCTTCCGTTGAGCTTGGTCACCATTTTTCTGTTCTCTGTGGATTCCGGCTCGGTCTTCAGGATCGGTTCCGCCATCTCAAGGATCGGTTTGATCTGGGCGACCGACATGGCAACACCGGTCAGCGCTGCAAATGCGCCGGTTACGGCGCCGTAGGCCGCGTTGAACGCAATGTACTCAGACGGGCTGACCCGGGTCTGCACGGCCAGGAAATACAGAACGATGGTTCCGGCAAGAGACACCGCGCTCGTAATGGCGGCATTGGCCTTGATGAAGGTGGGCGGATTGTAGGTCGGTTCCGCCGCCTCGGAATAGGCTCTGGCCCAGCGGGAGAAGGCCCGCTTCTCCGCACCGGCCAGCTTGATTTTCTGGATGCCGGTAATCAGGGCAAAGCTCATGCCGCTTTCCTTGGCACGCTTCTCCATGGCCAGTTTGCTGATCTTCATCTGGGCAATCGTGGTTACCACGCTGATGGCGACACTGATCAGAATAATGATCAGCGCCGGCCCCACCAATGCCGGAGCATAGTGGAAGATCTGCGTGATATACAGCAGCGACATCAGGGAGGAAAGCCCCGTGGAAAACACACTTCCCAGAAGAAGCGAGCAGAGCTGATTCACCGCGCTGTATCGGCTGGACAGTTCACCGGAGGCATACTGCCGGAAGAAATTGGCCGGGAGATTCAGCACGCGCATCATCATCGCCGCCTCGACCGAGAGCGACGTTTTGATTTCAATCCGGTTCATCATAAGGGACCGAACCACGGCAATCAGCTGCTGCGAGACGATCACCGTGATCATAAAGACCGCCGTTCCAAGCAGAAGTGTTCCCCTGCCGCTTTCCAGCACGAAACCGGTCAATGCCCTGGTGATGTTGGTTATCAGCATGCCGAAAACCGTACCGATCAGTGTGAGGCCCACTAAGGTCACGATATCGCCGGTATTCAGGCAATCGGTAAGGTATACGATCAGATCCGAGATGCCCAGTTTGCGAAGCGGAAGCGGTTTATAAAAGCAAATCGCATCTCTGTCAAACTGTTTGGCATTCTCGCGGTTAACCGTGATCCTTTTGTTGTCCGCATCCTTGTACCAATAGCCGATAAACGGCTTTGGAAACAGTGCAACCGGTACTCCGTCTTCTTTGCGAAACGCCATAACCGGCCCGAAAGAGTCCTTATACCAGCCCTCTTCCAGGTGTATATTGCGGCGCATAATGCCGTGCGGCCGCAGGCAGAACTCCATCTGCTCGTCGAAGTCCCGGATCGTCTCCGGAATATCGGTCGGTTTGTAATGATAAAACTTCAGGATTTCATCGATCGCGGCTTTTGTCACGATCCGATCGTCGTCCAGTACGCCGGCCCGCTGTTTTCCAAGGACAACCGAAGCCATGCGGAAAATGGACTCCTCAAAGACTTCCTGATCGCTCAGTTTTCTCTGCCTGATTTGTTCGTCAAACCAGCCCATTTACCACACCTCCTCAGTCATTCGAAATCAGCTCCGAATAGTACCCGCCCTTTGCGTAAAGCTCTTCATGGGTTCCTCTCTCCACAACCATTCCCTTGTCCAGGACGATGATCTCGTCACAGTCTCTGATCGTGGAAAGTCTGTGGGCGATGACAATGCAGGTAATTCCGCGGTCCTTAACCGCCTTTACCAGCTCGTATTCGGTTTTTGCATCCAGTGCGGACGTGGCCTCATCCATGATGATGATCGACGGATCCTGCGCCAGGACGCGCGCGATCTCAATACGCTGGCGCTGTCCGCCGGAGAGGTCCTTGCCGCCCTCGGTGAGCTTTCCGTAAAAGCCGCCCTCACGCGCCATGATATCGTCATAGATCTGCGCATCCCGCGCTGCCAGGATCATTTCGAAGTCCTCGATGGACTCATCCCACATTTTGATGTTGTTTGCGATGGTATCCTCGAACAGAACGATGTCCTGATCCACCACCGCCACCGAACCGGTAAACACACTGCGGTCAATTTCCGAAATCGGCTTCCCGTCAAAAAGAATCTCCCCGCTCCAAGGCTGGTACAGACCGGAAATCAGTTTTGACAGGGTTGACTTGCCGCAGCCGGAGCTGCCGACAAATGCGACGCGGCTTCCCGGCTTCATGCTCATGGAAAAGTCCTGAATCAGCGGCTTGCCGAGCCGGGAATAACCAAAGGTCACATGCTTGAGCTCCACGCTCCCGGACAGCTTGGAATAGTCCGCGTTGTCGTCCAGCGGATGGTCGGAAAAGTTCGGGTCAACAGGATACTGCATGACATCTTCCACGCGCTCCATCTGGGTGCGCATTTCCTGGATCGTCTGTCCGGCCGAGATCAGCGTCATGGCGGGAGACATGAACGAAGTCAGAAACTGCTGGAAGGTCATGATCATACCAAGCGTAAAGTTCCCGTACATGGTGAGCCACACGCCCACAATCAGGACGGAAGCATCTGCGATGGCAGAAAGCAGGGTCGGAATCATGCCGAGATACTGGTTGATCTTGGCGTATTTTACGTTCTGCGTGTTGACGGATGCCTGGTATCCGGCCCATTTCTGGAAATAGCCGTTCTCCGCTCCGCTGGCCTTGATGGTTTCCACCATCTGAATGCCGGAAACCGTGGCCGAGGCCAGCTTTCCCGCATCCCGCATCTGAACGCGGGTGACATTGACGCGCTTTGCCGAAATAATCCTGGATACCAGCAGGTTCAGGGAAATGGTCAGGATTCCGAGAATGCTGAGCAGCACGCTGTAGCGCACCATGACGACCAGATAGAAGACCATCATGATCGTATTCAGCGCAAGCGGCGTAAGGGTGTTGACGAGGGTGCTTGCAATGGAAGCATTCGTTCCCTGCCGCTGAAGAATATCTCCGCCCATGCGCTGGGAGAAGAACTCCATCGGCATGCGAAGAATCTTCCACATGAAATCGCTGCTTCCGACGATGGCCATCTTTCCGTTCAGCTTCATGTTATAGACGGCCTGAACCCAGGAGGTAATCACCTGCGCTCCGCCCATCAGGGCAAGAAGCACAAGAAACGGCATCAGGAGCTCTCTGTTCTCTCCGGTCAGGAGACGGTCCATAAAGAACCTGGAGAACAGCGGATTGATGATGCCGAAGAGATATCCGATGACAGTGGAAAAGAGTACAAAAGCGACGGCTGCGCCTGCGCCGCGAAGCCGGTTTCTGGCAAATGCCAGGGTGCTTTTCGGTTTGCCGCCCGGCTCAAAATCCGGACCTGGCTTAATCTGGAGGCAGATGCCGGTAAAAGAGCGGCCAAACTCCTCCATCGGAACTTTGACCTCGCCCCTTGCCGGATCATTGATCCATGCGTAATTCCCCTGGAACCCGTCCAGCACCACAAAATGGTTAAAGTTCCAGTGGATGATGCAGGGGTACTGCATGCTGTCTTTCAGGGAATCGATCTCGCATCGATACCCCTGTGCCTCGAAGCCGTAGCTTCGGGCCGCAATCAGGACATTCTTTGCGTTCGATCCGTCCCTTGACACGCCGCAGTCCAAGCGCACCTGTTCCAGCGGAACCCACTTGTCATAATAAGCCATCACCATGGCCAGGGATGCAGCACCGCATTCCAGTGCTTCCATCTGCATCACCACCGGGACTTTCGCCCTGCCTTTGGAGACCGGCTCTTTGACCTTCTTCTGACTCATTCTACCCTACCCTCAGTTAAACAGAAGACTGAGCACCTGGGTTTTTTTGTAAACCACCTGAACGGAATACGTTCCGTCGGCAAGGCTCGTCGGTGCCAGAGCAAACATTTCTCCGTCATCCGTGTAGCCGATGCTGCTCACCTGAGCCGACACATCCCCGGCTGTCACCGTCATACCGGTCTGCACGCTCTTTGCGATCTGCGCATCTTCAAACATGATCCGCATCGTGCCGTCCTGAACCTGCCCCGTTCCGGAGGCAAAGCTGTCAATTGACGCAACGGAGGCCCAGAAAAGCATACCCGCAAGCAGCAGAATCACCGCGGTAAGCACAAGCCATACCGCGGGATTCGTGACGCGCAGATAATCATTCAGCTGTTCCGGAGAGGAGATCTGATCCAGGCTTTCTTTTCTGAAAATCTGATTATCCATCCTGTTTTACTCGATCGTCAGGATATCGATAAATCCTGTCACTTCAAAGATTTCCTTGATCAGATCACTGACATGAATCACCTTCATGCTGCCCTGTTTCGACATGATCTTCTGGCAAGACAGCAAAACGCGCAGTCCGGCGGAGGAAATGTACTCCAGCTTCTCAAAGTCCATGATCAGCTCGGTCACATTGTTGATGCTCTCCTTCATCGACTCTTCCAGCTGGGGAGCCGTGGTGGTGTCCAGTCTTCCCTCGAGGTAGACGGTCAGTTTTGTGTCTTCCAGATTCTTCGTGATATTCAGCATGTCGTTTCCTCCATTTCTAAAGTTGTCTAAGCAACCAAATTACATTATAACAGTTTATGCGGCAAATGTCCAATATCATTTATTCGCTGTCCGCATTTCTATGAAGCCTTCTTCCGGCCCTGCCGGAAACCGCGTTTTATCCGATCCGCTTGCGGATGGTCAGGATATTCTGTCCGTTTTGGTATTCATAATCCATATCATCCATGCTTTTTTTCACCATAAAGATTCCAAGTCCTCCAATCTCACGCTCCGCACTGGAGAGCGTGACATCCGGATCGTCCTTGGCCAGCGGGTCGTAGGGCACCCCGTGATCCAGGAAGGTAATCACCGCCGTTTTTGGATTTTCTTCCACTTCCATACGGATGGTGGCGGGACCGGAGTCAGGTGTATATGCATAGCTGGCTATGTTGACAAAGATTTCTTCTACCGCAACATCGATCTTCATCTGCATGCCAATGGGACAATCCGCTTCCTCAAGCCGACCGTCAACAAACTGAAGCACCTGATTGAGGTTATCAAGCTTCGCTTCAACCGTCAGTTCCATCATCTAGTTTTCCTCCGATCAGACGTTGTAGAAAGATTATACACTTTCTTTCCAGGCACGTCAATCTGTCTTATCCGCGTAATGGCAAAAACGTGACTCGGTTTCGGAACCGATACTGAAAACAGTTTTATACTGCCGGGACAAATTCAGCAGCATTTTCATTTTAACACAGGAACTGTCACACAAGTGTCACACTCTCGGTCACTATTCTCCGTTTGCCGGGTTCAGAAAACCCGCGTTTCGTAGTTTTGCAGATGCCGGTCTACATTGGCCTCTGTCAGACTCGCCCAGGAATAAGCACTCATATATTCTCCGCGGTATTCATTAATGGCCTCGGCATCTCCGGCAAAGAAGCGATAGAGATCACAGTCTATCAGTTCCGGAATCACACGCATATTTCCGCTCTTCATTTCAAGAATCTCTCCGATGCCGTATTCCTGGAGGGTGCTGCGCAGGCTGCGGATCACGACATCCAGCTGTTTCTGCATGGATCGGTCATAGGCGCTGTCCTCCCACAGAATGGCAAAGGCCTCCGTACGCGAAACGCTGCTCCCCCGGCGGTCCACAAGATACGCGAGAAGCTCCTTTGATTTGGAGCGGTTGAAAGTCACCGTCTTTCCGTCCACAAACACATCAAAATTGCCGAACGTCCGGACCTGGATATGAGAGGCTCGGCGGGAATGCCTTCCGCTCAGGGCATATTCCACTTCAGCGGACAGTTTTTCCCGACTGATCGGTTTCATGAGATATCCTGAGGCATGCAGCGCAAATGCTTCCACCGCATACTGGGTATAGCCCGTCAGGAAAATAATAGCGGTATCAGGGTAGCGTTCCTTGATGCGGATGGCAAGGGAGATTCCGTTGATCGCCGGCATGTCTATATCCAGCAGTGCGAGATCAGGCCGATGTGTCTCCAGCCAGTCCAGTGCTTCCACGGATCCGCCAAAGCCCTCCACCTCTTCAAACTGCGGCAGTTCCCGAATCAACGAAAGACTGAGCTGCAGCACCAGAGGCTCATCGTCTACACAGATCGCTGTCATTCTTTCTCCTTTCTCCGCGGAAGCCGGATGATCACCGTGCTCCCCTTGCCCGGCTCGCTCTCGATCTCCAAAGTTCCGCCGCAAAGCACTTCGATACGCTCCCTCACGTTCCGGATTCCGATGTGCATTCCGCCTGCTTCTTCCGTTCCCTCCGGATCGAAGCCCTTGCCGTTGTCGATCACGGAAATGACAATCTCGTTCTCTTCTCCGCGGGTCATAACCTTTACCGCGCCGTTGTAGCGGCCCCTTACTCCGTGGCGGATCGCATTCTCTACCATGGGCTGGATGCTGAGCGCGGGAAGTTCAAAATTATCCTCCTTGATGTCATAGCTGATATGGATATAGGGAAAGCGCATCATCTCGATATCCGCATAGATCCTGGTGTGCTCCAGTTCCTTTCGGAACGGGATCAGGCTGGACTGGCTGATGGAGTCAATGTTCATCCGGAGATAGGTGCCGAATTTCTCGGTTGTCTCCGAGGCCTTTTCCGGATCAATTCTGCACAGAGCCTGTATCGTCGATAGGGTATTGAACAGAAAATGCGGCTGAATCTGACTCATCATAATCTGAATTCTCTGCTCTGCCTCCAGAGCCTGCTCATGGGCGAATGCGCTTTGCATATGCAGCCAGAGATAGTAGAACAGGCAGGAACTGACCACAACAACAGTCAGCCAGCTGACCGGTCCACTGCCATTCTGCGTCCAGTCCCAAACCGTCGCCAGCACAAGCAATCCTGCACCCAGCAGGAGAATAAAGCTTCCGGTCGCGTTTCGCTGCTGTGATTTTCTCACAGACTCATAGACCAGCAGCGCCAGAAGTCCCGTGCACAGCACATGACCGGTGTATCCCAGGGGCCCCATCGCAATGAGATTCTCCTCCGTAATCCGAAAGGAGATTCCCGAAAACAATGCTGTTGCATAGATTGCCGCATTGGCCGCAACAAGGCTCCAGAGGAGCTTTCTGTTTCGGTTCATTTCCAGCGTCTTCAGGTACAGCACAAGGATCACCGGCTGTATGCCGTAGCCGTAAATCCCCAGAAGTGTTCTGAGAAGCCTGTCAGGTCTTTCCGCCAGGATGCTGTCCCATCTGTCCCGCACAAGCAGGCTGAAAGCCAGCAGGGCGATGAGAAGAAGAATTCGTTTCTGCTTTTTCTGCAGGTACGAATCCGCGATCACAACGATCACAAGCCCGATCAGCTGCAGAAGCAGCGCCAGTTCCAGCTTTCCAAGCAACTGCATATTGGTACTCATGTCAGCGCCGCATCCTTTCCGTCTCCGCGGGATATTCCTTGCAACGGCTTTCGCCGTCGTCCTGCAAAGCTTACCCATATTGTGTATTTTATCATTCTCCGGCTATCAAATCAATCAGATAAAAGGAATCGGCGCGCAGGATTTTCCTGCGCGCCGATTCCTTCATCAGGTTCAGCAAACTGCCGATCAGAACTTGACCTTCAGCGCCTGGCCGACCATCAGGAAGTTCGGGTCTGTGATGCCGTTCCACTCTGCAAGCTTGTTGACGGAAACGCCCATCTTCTTGGCAATCCCCTCCAGGGTATCGCCCGACTTCACCGTATAGGTGATTCTGGAGCCGCCGGTGACGTTGTCCAGCTGTTCATCGTTCAGTACTGCTTTTTCCATTTCTGATATCCTCCATTTCAATTGTTTTTTATTTTACACTATTCTATCATCATCTGTCCAACAGATGTCCAGCAGATCAGATCCTCTTCTTCCCTCTCGGGATTTGCTCAGCGCTGCTCATTGACATAGAGCATGGCTTTGCTCTGAATCAGTTTCACAACCTCGTCAACACTGCGCTGATCTGCGAAATATGGCAGAGCACCGTCGATAATGATTCTCTTAAGGCTGTCATCGGTGTGCAGAATGTTGGTCGTCGCGTTGATGATCTCTTCCACTCTCGCCACATCCTCCTCGGACGCGGTTCTGTACGGAACTGTCACACCGTTGACCTGCATGCTGCCCAGATCTTCCTCGATCCGCTTTCCTTCCTCGTTCAGCATGAAGCTCCCGTCCGGATTGCGCTGATACTTTGTTGTTGTGGCTTCGCTTTTCATCTTCTCATAGACGCTGCGATTGGTCGGGAAAACTTCTCCCAGGAACTGTTCCTGATATTCCGGAAGGAAGAACTGACGGATAAACTGCCAGGCGGCATCCTTGTCCGCACAGCTTGACGTAATGGCGAAGGAATTTCCAATCTGGGCAAACATACTTCCTACGCCGTTTTCCGTCGGGTAACCGACGAAGGTGCAGGGTTCTCCGCCAAGGCCGGCCGTATTCACCTGGAGATCTTCGAAGCAGGCGAAATTGCATTGCTTCATCAGCTGCAGCCCCATCAGAAGGCGCGTGTCCGTGTCATAGTCATCCGCTCCTCCGTCGGTCTCCCAGCTGTAGACTGTCGGGAAGCTCTTCACAAATTCCAGAAGCTTGATAAATCCGTCTGACTGGAAGCCGCACTCTCCGCTGCTCCAGTCCACGTAGTTTTCCAGCTCCAGATACAGCAGGAAGGTCAGGGCCAGATCCTGCGTTGTATAGCGCTCAAAAACGGTGCAGTTCGGGTTCTCCGCCTGCAGTCTGCTCATCGCGTCCTGGAACTCGTCCATCGTCCACCCGATGTGATCTCCGACAACCCTGCTGAGTCCGGCGGTGGTCAGGATATAGAAGTTGCCGACAGTCTGATAGAGCTTCCCGTTCTCCTCAAACGCCTGGATAACATGCTCCAGCAGGTCAGAGCGGTTCAGCTCCGGATCCGCGTCCATATAGGGGTACAGATCTTCCACCAGACCTTTACTTCCGAGTCGGTCCGCCGACAGGAGACTGATGTCCAGGATATCCGGCATGTCACCGGCGATGATTTCCGTCTGAAGGCGGTTGATGCCCGCATTCCGTTCATCTTCGTTTGCGGAGCTGTAGTTATTGTACTGGGAGTAATCCGTCACCTCGATGCGGTAGTCCGGATTGCTTCTGTTAAAGCGGCTCACCATTTTGCTGGTGAACGGATACAGATTCATGACGGCCAGACGCAGGACCTTCTTCTGGGATACCTCTCCGGCCGCATTCTTTGAGAGTACAATCAGGTCGTTTTCAATCCCGTTCACGGTCTCCTGAGTGGACGTGGTGACAATTCTTCCGTCCTGGAGCATACAGAAGCTCTCCTCGCCCTCACGTGCCACATCACAGTCGATCCAGTTGAACAGCTTCACCGGCTCGCCGTTTTCGAAATTCAGCCCGTAGACGCTGTCACCGGCGCTGTAGATAACCGGGTACTCCCCGTCTCCGGCTGCCATTCCGTTTACAAAAACGCCGAGCTGTACCGTGTCTTTCAGGCCCTTCTCCTCCAGATCCAGAAGCCCGATCAGTTCCCCGCGCTCGTAGCAGCAGATCGCAATCTCACCGTTTGCCAGCCCCACCATGTATTCCGGTGTGCTGCTCATCCGGAAGGAGTCCGCCACGCTGCCCGTCTGCGGATCCAGCAGAACAATCCGGTCTTCCTGGATATAGTTTGCCGTTCCGGAAAACCACTCATGGATCGCAAGGCAGATATGTCCGTCCTTGTCCAGCGCCATACCGGGCACTTCGAAGGAATAGCTTCCCTCGAGGTCCTTTACCTCTTCGGCATGGTTTTTCAGTCCGTCG
This sequence comes from Oscillospiraceae bacterium, assembly GCA_017627975.1. Next base: position 44,613 of record JAGAFT010000091.1, on the reverse strand, counting down.
AGAGAGAACTCCGAAACCACTGTTCCGTCTTCACGGACACAGACCAGCATCTCATGTTCTTCGCTTCGGATAGAACTGCCGTGCTCCTGCTCTGTCCCTGCCGTTTCCCCCGAAGGCTCGCTGCCGTAGCGGTAGTGCTTCTCGAGAACCCAAAGGTTCCCGTCCTGTGCGGCGCAGAGGCCTTCAAACACAACTCCGCTGTTTTCCCCCTGTCCAGCATCGCTTTGTTTCGGCTGATACGGCAGTCTCTCGATCGATCCGTCAGTGCCGACTTTGCACAGCACCGGTCCGTAGACCCAGTACTGTTCCGGCCATTCCGGTGATACCTCCGCCGGTGTCTCGTCCGAAATCACGCCCAGCGACGTGAAGTACACCGTTTCTCCCACGACTGCGGCATGATCCAGGCCTGCGGTCAGGTTTGGATCCTCCAGCTCCAGATATTGGGCACGGTACCCCGTCGCTTCCGTCTCGGTCGCTTCTGCTGCTTTTTCGGTCTTGACCGCTTCTGCCGCGCTCGTTTGCTGCTCCGCAGCCGGTGCAGTTCCTGACGGATTTCCGCCGCATCCCGCCAGAAGGCTCACGGTGAGCAGCAGCGCAATCAGAATTGTTAACTTCTTCTTCATTTTCATCCTTCAAACTTCTTTCCGCTTGTATTCGGTTTCAAGCTTATGTGTGAATTTATCACCTTTTCTGTCACACAAGTGTCACACAGGCCTGCTTCGCAGCTTCAGTGCTCCACTTGCCGAGGACCTATTATACTCGATTCCGCGGAGATGTTCCAATGAACATTTTCTGAATTCGTGCCGGATCCCGCCTGTATTCAGAGCGCTCTGAGAACCTCCCCAAGACAGCAAGCACTCTGCCAGCTGCTGAGTGCCGATTTTTGTGTGGAATAATCCGTGGTGGAGGTGTATAATATATTTAATATGCGTCGGTGCGCCCCGTAGCCAGAAGAGATCTGATAAAGGGTATATGTATTTATGAAAAAAGTTTTATTAAAACCATGGAAGAGAACAGCCGTGCTTCTTATTATCCTTCCTGCAGTCCTTTTGACAGCCGCCTGTGGAAAGACTGAGACGGCTGCGCCGGTTTCTGCGGAAAGCGTTGTTGACGAAACGGAAGCCGGACCCAAGCCCGCAGCAGCGTCAGCGGAGGAGATTCATCCGATTGAGAACACCTCTCCGCAAGGTGAACAGGAAGAAACGCTTACAGCAACTCCCACCGAAACAGGTGATCCGTTTACCCTTTCGGAAGCGCAGCAGTATGCGGCAAATCTCTCTCTGAGCAATTTCTCCGAGCAATGGTTCTGTGAGATCGGGACTTTCGATCACTACGATTCCGCTGATACGAGCATCGCGCAGCTGTTCTCCTTCGCCCATCTCTGGGCTAAGATCAACCGGCCGACGGAGATGGAGTACAGAGGCAGTTATGAGACCATGACCCGCGAGACGTTCTTTGAGATTATCGGCCCTCGAATTGCCTATCCGGCAGATCTTCAGCCCATCGAAGGGGAAGACTATTCTGCCGCGCTCGGTATCGGCACGTTTGACTGGAACCACTGCTGGTATGAAAACGGCCGTTTCTACTACCCTGCAGGCGACGGGGAGAGTTATAATCGTTTCACGGTGGTGGATGATGCATATCGGCTCAATGACGGGACCTGTCGTTTCCGCTTCACCCTCTATGAGCTGGATCTGGACATCTATTTTGATGAGTTGGGCATCCCGTCCAAGTACTATCATCTGACTCCCGCGGAGGCGGCACAGTTGGCGGCCAATGGGACCATCACGGCCGTGCACACAGGAACCGCTGTGTGCTCGCCGATCTACTGGCAGAGCAGCGGGAGAGAAATGTATCTCCTTGAGTATTATGAGCTTGACCACACAGACTGACGGGGATCGTGAAGGGCTCTCAAAAGCCGGCCGAAGCCGTCTAGCCACAAAACCAGCAAGGCACTCTGCGAGCTGCAGAGTGCTGGTTTTTTTAGTGGAAAAATCCGTGGTGATGGTGTATAATAAATTGTTTAATTTTACTGGTGTAACGGGAAGTTTCCGGCATGCCGGATTTCTGCTTGTGAGGTGAACGGCAGTGGATTTCAAAGAAACGGAATTCACATTAAAAGATGGACGAGTTGCACTGCTTCGCAGTCCTCACGAAGATGATGCAGAGGAAATGCTCCAATTCATCATTAAAGCATCTGGCGAGACAGATTTCCTGATGAAGTATCCTGAGGAATATGCCGATTTCACTCTTGAGCAGGAAAAGGACTTTCTGAATGGAGCTTACCAGAATGAAAACGCGATGATGATTGCCTGTGTCGTGGACGGAAGAATCGCTGGTAATTGTCAGATTTCCTTTCGGTCCGGGAAGAAAGACTGCCACAGAGCATCTGTTGCAATCGCACTTTTGCAAGAGTTTTGGAGCCTTGGGATCGGGACAAGATTGTTTGAAGAGATGTTCCGAATCGCCAGAGAACGCAACGGAGTCCGGCAGATTGAGCTTGATTTTATCGAAGGCAACAGCAGAGCAAGGCATCTATATGAGAAAATGGGCTTTCGCATTACGGGTGTAAAACCGGATGCGATACGAATGAAAGACGGTACTTTTGTAAATGAGTACATGATGCTGAAACTGTTGTAAGCGTCAGATTGCAGTTTACCACCTTTCTTCCCCATCACCCGACGGTAGTAAGAACCCCCGATTTTTACTACCATTTGACTACCATTGACGGCATTGACTTGCCGCATTTTGCCGTATTTTGCTTTTTCCTTGACTTAAAATCAAAACAGCTTATTCTGCCCGACAAATCGCACCATATTGCGGTAGAATACGGCTTTTCAGGAGGCTGATCACATTTGACCAAAATCTTATTTGTGTGCCACGGCAGGAGTCCCCTGCCTGGAGCAGATTGAAATAGATTGCTATAAATCGCGGCAAACTACGGCAACGGCATTGGCAGCTGACTACCGTTTTACTACCGTTCAGTGGACTGAGAGAAAAATATGTTTATTTCAGCGCAGCGTTGAAGTTTAAATCTCTAATGAAAGATCCCTTGAACTTTGTCAGCGTTACTCCTCAGGAATTCCGTGCTCATCTGGAGTATCTGTTTAACAAATAAAATATAATTTCAAGTGTTTGGGACAGGTGTACCTACGTACCGTAATTCACTTCCCTACATAGCAAAACAGCCTCTCAGATTCCTGTGAGGCTGTTATTTTCGATCAAAAAAGCATATATGGAAATATCTGAAGATTTTATAGAGAGATAACTTCCGGCGCAACCGCCGGGTCATGGCTGCACAGAACAGCGGCGCAGTCCGGGTCTGCGGCCATGTCCGCGATCCAGCGGAGACTCTTCCTCTGAAAATCCCGGGCAAAGCCGAAGCCCGGCACAATGTTCTCCTGCCAGTTGCGCGGAGAGAATGCCGCGTCTGCAGCCAGAAGGACAAATCTTCCTCCGTTTCGGACTATGATCGCTGCCTGGCCTTCCGTATGGCCGGGCACATTGACCATCTGGACGCTCTCGTCCCCAAGCAGATCAATGACCCAATGATTCGGTCCGAGCGGTGAGCCCCGGTAAAACGGGCGCTCCATGGGATATTGGATCCACAGATTCTGCGGCTGCCTGATCTTGTACACAGTCCGGCAGGACCAATAGTATTCATATTCCGGCAGAACGACATGCTTTGCTTTATTCACATGCCGGAGCCCCGACACATGGTCGACATCGAGATGCGTCAGCAGCACATAGTCCAGATCCTCCGGCTGAATGCCCAGGTCTGCCAACTGCTCGTGGATCGCCATCCCCTTCAGTACAAAGGGATGAAAGAGCGCTGCCATTTGAGTCGGGAGAACCGCGGCTGCTGCCTTGAGGTCGTATACGCTCTGGGGACTTATATCCCGGCACCAGCCGGTATCCACAAGGATCAGTCCCTTCGGGTGCTCAATCAGATAGGTAAAGACGGGAAGCGTGATCCGGTCCTTATCCGCTGCCGTAAGCTGCTTTGCGGTTTCGATCAGATCAAGCCGTCTGCCAAAGGGAACGGTCGGATCGACGCGGATGCTTCCGCACTGCAGCACATGAATTCTCATGGAATCATCCTTTTTTATGAATGTGTCAGGTTTCCCAAGTATCCGATAATATTTTCGCTGATCTCGCCGGTCAGAGCACCGTTGTAGTTGCAGATGAAGGTTCCGGCAATGAGGATCATCATCGCCTCGGCCTCACGGTGACCGACCTCCGGGCCGTAGATGGCGATCAGGCACTGCTCCATGGTCTCGCGCCATTCGCGAAACTCCCCCTTGACCAGATCTGCGACCGCGTCGCTGTAATGTGCCAGCACATAGGTCTGCGTGGTGGCGTTGGGACGCTTCTCCTCGGGATCGCCCTTGGCCACATAGGCCATGAAAGCGTTCATGTAGGCGAGGTTGCTGTCGTAGTCCGCGCGCGGATGTGTTGCAAACCAAAGCTTGCATTTCTCGGTCATAAAGTCCTTGGTATAGCGCAGATAGCTGACCACCAGATCGTCCCGGCTTTCAAAATAATGCAGGAGCTTCGGGTGCGACATCCCGGCTTCCTCCGCAATATCCCGCAGGGTGATCTTCGTCATGGGTTTCTTTTCGATGCAGCGCTCAAAGGCCATCAGGATTTCTTTGCGAACGGCCTCTTTATCGACGATCAAAGGCATATGGATCCCTCGCTTTCGGAGAAAGTATAACGAATTATCCCCGTAAAAGCAAGAGACCGCCGAGCAGCATTTTCAGCCCCATGGATGTGACCAGTACAGCGCCGAGCTTGCGCAGATATTTTGTCCAGCCGCGCGGCAGCAGAGCACCAAGCGAGGCAAAAAGCAGCATCAGCGGCACGGTGCCCAGCGAGAAGGCCAGCATCAGCTGCGCGCCTTTTCCTGCGCTGCCGGAGGACATGGCGCAGAGCCATGCGGCGTACAGAGCGCCGCAGGGCATGAGGCCCGTCAGCAGACCGACCAGCAGCGGCGTTTGACTCTGGAGCTTGTCGGGCAGGCGGCAGGCAGCGTTCTGTTCCCCTGGGAGGGACGGCAGCGCGGGCAGCAGTCCCCACATGTTGAGGCCCAGCAGGGCAACGATAAGCCCCAGCATGGTGAAGAGCATCGACTTCATACTGAGCGTATACGTCAGCACCGTGCCCAAAGCGCCGAACACGGCCCCCAGTACTGTGTAGGAGATCATACGCCCGCCGTTATAGCCGAGCGCAGCACCGAGCTGCGCTTTTCGTCCCTCACGACCCGCACAGGCCGAGAGCAGAATACCGCCGCACATGCCGAGACAGTGCGGACTGGTCGAGAGGCCAACCAGAAACAGCGCGCCGAAGCTCGCACCGCCGATCTCGGGCGAGGCCCCGCCCCATCGGAGCAGCAGCCAGACCAGCAGAACGGTAAGGGCAGCACAGCCCAAGTCCAGCAAGCGCTCGGCGCGGCTGCGTTCTCCGGTCTCATAACCGAGTGACTTGATGCGTCTTTCCAATTCATCCGGTGTAACAAGTGCGGGATCATAGCTGACCTCAGCCTGTGCCTTGCGATAGCTCACAGTCGCTTTGACGACCCCTTTTGTCCGCAGCAGCATCCCGGATACCTCGTCGGTGCAACTTCGGCAGATCATGCTGCGGATCTTGATTTCACAGCTTTCCGTTTTCATTCGATGCCTCCGCCTTGTTCAGCCGCAGCGAATGCAGCAAAATACCGTTGGATGAGAGCGTCATGGCCGCCGCGGCGATGGAGGGATTCACGATCCCGCAGGCCGCGACGGGAATGCAGATCAGGTTATAAAACAGCGCCCAGCCGAGGTTTTGCCGCACCGTCCTGCGGGCAGCTCCGGCGAGCCGCAATGCCTGCGGCACCCGACCGATGCGCCCGCCGGGCAGCACCGCGTCGGCACACTCAATGGCAATGTCCGTTCCGGTACCCATGGCGATCGCGAGATCCGCTTCCGCCATGGCCGGGGCATCGTTGATCCCGTCTCCCACCATGGCGACGCGGCGACCCTCGCTTTTTATGCGTGTGATCTGCGCTGCCTTTTCCTCCGGCTTCACCTCAAAGAGAATGTGCTCGATCCTGCAGGCCTGGGCGATGCGTCTTGCCGTCTCCTCTTTGTCGCCAGAAATCATCCAGACCTCCAAGCCCAGCGCCCTGCAGGCATCGACAGCGCTTTTCGCGTCCTCGCGCAGCGGATCGCGGATCCCCGGCTCCACGCGGCCCTCGGTCAGGGTACCGGTTTTGTCAAAAACGACCGTGTCGATGCTCCATGCCTTTTCAATGGCCGAGGCGCCTTTGAAGAGGATCCCCAGTTCCGCCGCCCGTCCGGAAGCCGTCATCAAGGCTGCGGGCGTGGCGAGACCCAGCGCACAGGGGCAGGCGATCACCAGCACGCCGCAGACCGTCGAGACCGCCTTTCCCCAGTCACCGGGTGCGAGCAGGGTAAACCACAGCGCGAAGACCAGCGCAGCAAGCGCGATAACAGATGGGACGAAGATCGCGGCGATCCGATCCGCAAACCGCTGCACCGGCGCCTTTTCGCTCTGCGCGCGGCGCACGAAGGCCGCCATCTGCTGCAGGGTCGAATCCTCGCCAACCGAGGTCGCCGTGTACGTGACCTTGCCCTCGCGGTCAAGCGTACCGCCGGTGATGCTGTCGCCGGGATTTTTTTGCACGGGTTCGCTCTCGCCGGTCAGCAGGGACTCGTCCACCAGGCAGTTTCCCACAAGGATCTTCCCATCAGCGGGAATCCGTTCGCCGGGTCGGAGCAGAATCGTGTCGCCGGATACGATTTCCGCAGCGTCGATCTCGGTCTCGACCCCATCCCGCAGCACGGTCGCGGTCTTGGGCTGCAGGCGCAGAAGGCCGCGCACCGCCTCACCGCTCTGGTAGATCGCCACGGATTCTAGATAGCGGCCAAAGAGCAGCAGCGAAATCAGCACGCCGTCACAGAGATAATAGAGCTTGATGTTCTCCGTCACAGTGAAGGCGACGACCGTGCTGTAAACGTAGATCGCCGTGGTGGACAGCGCCACCAGCAGATCCATGCCAAGGCTGCGGCTTTTCAGCCCCCGGATCGCATTTCGGAGAAAGTACAGACCCGGCCCGAACTGCAGCAGCGTTGCCAGTACGAACTGGAAGCGCGGCGGCAAATCCCAGAGAAGCGGCATGCTCAGCGCGGTAGAGACGATCAGCAGCCGGAGCAGACGGAAGCGCTGCTTCAGCTCCTCCGCCTCGTTTCCGTATACCTCGCAGCCGCAGCCGAGAATGACGGTTTCCTTATCCAAGCTGCGCTTCCTTTTTCAGTCTGCGCCAATGCTTGAAGCCGATCACAGTGCAGGGCACGCAGCAGGGCACCATGTGGAACAGCAGCACCCAGCTCAGCCAGTCGACACCCTGATAGAAATTGCCCTGGTACTCCACGCCTTTCATAAGCGCGAAATAGGAGAAGTTCCACACGCCCCACAGACCAGTGGCCGAGCCGAAGAGGTGCAGGCCCAGAAAGGACGCCGGCGTGAAGATGCCGCCGATCGCCCCGACGAGGGTTGCGGACATGCGGTGGGATTTGGCGAGGAAGATCGTGACGACGGGGAAAATGTACACAGTGAGATTCAGTGCCCAGATCGCAAGCGGGATATGATAGCCCCAGTTGAGCGCCTGGCGGATGTGGTCGCCGTCGTGGATCAGCACGGCGATAACCATGACGATTCCGCAGACGAACATGGTATGCGAGGTTTTTTCATCCAGCTTCTTATCGAGCATGGCAGCGGTCTGTTTGTCGGACATGGGAATGCCTCCTTTAATAATTACCTTGTGGTTAATATTAACCAAATGGTAATTATAAATTATCACAGAGTTTTCCTGTTGTCAAGGAAAGAACGCATTTCAAAGATCAAGGATACTGCTCTCTGACCGGACAAGGCAGAAGAACTCGGCTTTGATTTTAAACCGATTCTGAAACAGCAATAAAATCAACAAGGCACTCTGCAAACTGCGGAGTGCCGATTTTTTATAGTGGAAAAATCCGCCGATATGAGGTATAATAAATTATTTAATTTTGCGGGTGTGACGGGAAGATCCCGGCGGGTTGGGATTTGGAGGCTGAAAAATTAATAAATTCTTTGGGAAAAAACGAACTAAGAACTGAAGAAGGCAAAAATACAGAATCAGGATATCTTATCAGAAAGGAAAGACCAATGAAGAAAATTGTAACACTCGTATTGATCGCCGTGATGATCTTCGTTCTCAGCATGCCTGCCTTTGCTGAAGGAAAAAAGGAAACCTGGGATAAAATGGGGTTTACACTCACATATCCCGAAAAATTCATCAACACCAAAGGTATTTTTTTGCCGAACCCTTACCCTGTGGTGAAGGACGGCATTTATACCATGATGTTCAACTATTATGCTTTCTCAAAAGCAGAGTCTGACGCTTTTAACGAGAAGACCAAAAAAGGAGACCTGTCAGCAGAAGATACCGCCAGAATATTAAACGCCATGGGCACGTTGCTCATCGTGATGGGAATCGACGGTGACCGCAGTCTCGCGGATCTGATGGAAGTGATGGGGTTTGAAGGTGCTCAGGAAAGTAACTTCATCCTGGTGGGGAAGAACGACGGGATTTCCTATTACGCTTTGACCGAACCAGATTTGTACGACGGTTTTGCGGAGAGGATTCCTTCCGAGTATGCGGAAGAGTATCTTGATCTCCAGGCCTCTATGATTGATGTTCTGAAAAACGCGGAGTACTTCTCGCCTCATTCCACAACAGCGGATCTCCTTGGCACGACTCTAGAGTTTGAAACCACTGACCTCGAAGGCAATGCAGTGAAAAGCGGGGACCTTTTCGCTGCCCATGCAGTCACGATGGTCAACATCTGGGCGACCTGGTGCGGTCCCTGCAAGGCCGAGATGCCGGAGCTCGGGGACCTCGCACGCCGCATTGAGGCAGAAGGAAAAGACGCTGCTATCGTCGGAATCTGTAATGACGCGGACGAAGAACTTGAGGCTTGTAAAGAAATCCTTGTCGAGAGAAACGTGGAGTATTTGAATCTTCTGCCCTTTGAAAATATGGATGAGCAGCTGTACCTCTCCACCCTCCCCACGACACTCTTTGTCAACCGGGACGGCATTATCCTTTTGGCACCTATCGAGGGTGTTCCGAGTGATCTGTCCAAGTATGAACAGCTGATTGATATATTCATCGGAGCAGCCGCGCCTGCTTCCGAAAGCGCAGCATCGCCAGCGGCCGTTGAAAATGATGAGGGTGTCTATCGCGTGATCGTCACGGACAACAGTGGGGAACCTGTGAAGGGAGCCACGATCCAGTTCTGTGACGATACGGCCTGCATGATGGGCAAGACGGATGATAAAGGTATCGTATCCTTCCCGGATGCCGCGGAAGGACATCCCTATACGGTTCATGTTCTGAAGGCTCCCACAGGGTATGAGAAGAATGCGGAGGAATTCATTGCACTGGATACATACTGTGATGTATCCATCGTTCTCCAGAAACAAAGCTGAAAACAGAAGAGGGACCCGCTAAACTGTTCAAAGCCGTTTGACCTCAAAACCAAACAAGGCACTCTGCGAGCTGCAGAGTGCCGTTTTTTATAGTGGAAAAATCCGTGGTGATGGTGTATAATAAATTATTTAATTTTTCGGCGTGACGGGAGATCCCGGCAATGCCGAACGAGAGGAGTGTTTGCGACGAAAAAAGCGGTAATAGCAATGCTTGTTATGTTTTTCCTTGTTGTATGGCCGTGCGGTGGAATTTGGGGAAGTATTCTTAGCCCGATTATCGGTGGAAATACGGAGCAGACATTTATCTATCCCATTTACATTGGCATAATCCTCCTTGCAGGGCTGGTCGTCGGATGCACATCACTGATCATATCAGAAATACGCTCAAACAATCACAAGGATTAACAGGGACTCCACGGTAGTAAACCACCCCTCAGTTTTACTACCATTTGACTACCATTGACGGCATTGACTTGCCGCATTTTGCCGTATTTTGCTTTTTCCGTGACAGAGTCACAGATTATTAACAACTTTTTCTGCCCGGCAAATCGCGGCAAAACGGGGCAGAATACGGCTTTTCAGGAGGCTGATCGCATTTGACTAAGATACTTTTTGTGTGCCACGGCAGGAGTCCCCTGCCCTTGGCAGATTGAAATAGATTGCGGCAAACTGCGGCAACCGCGGGTATCGGCTACTACCGTTTTACTACCGTACGGAAGACTGAAAAACAATTATGTGATAAAAAAAGGCGGTGCCGGAGAGATCAGTTCCGGTACCACCTTTTTCAGTTTTAGCTCTGCTCGTCCTCAGACTCTTCTGTGGGCTTCTTTTCGGGATCATCCGTCACAGCGGAGGGCGCGAGCTTGAAGGATCTGCCGGAGCTCATCACCGACTTTGACGAGAGCCTGTGAGCCGGGCTGGTAGACAGCATGACGGAGCACAGCAAGGACTGGATCGTGTTCCGGCTGAAGTGCTGGATGGAGGTTGAAGCCTGAGTGGAATGGAACAACCCTATCGGATGCGACAGCCTGACAGATTTGCTTTTCGTTCACAAATCTTTTCCTTGAGGATGACAGATGGGGCGTCTATAATTATAACATTTAGAGAGCATGAGCAGATACACATATTCAGGATTACATAAGGGCGGAAACCATAAGGAGGGAAAGATGCAATACAGATTGTTTTTGCTTGAAGACGACTCTGCGCTGACGGATGGCCTTTCATACTCGCTGCTGCGGCAGGGCTACCTTCTGGAGACGGCCGGAACCATGAGCGAAGCAAAGGAGATGCTGCTGAACCAGCAGTATGACCTGTTGCTTCTTGATGTAACGCTTCCAGACGGTACGGGCTTTGAGGTGTGCGACTGGCTTCGCGCAAGGGCAAACCGTGTCCCCATCATCTTTTTGACCGCTCTTGATGACGAAGTGAACATGGTTCGCGGTCTTGATATGGGCGCAGATGACTATATTACCAAACCCTTCAAGCTTTCTGTGCTTTATGCCCGCATCAATGCTGTGCTGAGAAGAAGCAACGGCGCTACGGAGGAACGGGCGGAACTGAATTCAGCAGGTGTAAAAATGAATCTTCTGCAGGGAAAGGTATATCTCGGGGAACGGGCTGTTGAACTGACGAATGCCGAGTACCGGCTGCTGCGCTGCTTTATGGAGCATCCGGGCCAGGTTCTGTCCGCTGACCAACTGTTGGAACGCCTTTGGGATTGTGACGGTCACTTTGTCGACAATAATACGTTATCCGTTTACATCCGCCGTCTCAGAACGAAAATTGAGGATACCCCATCCAACCCCTGCCGTATTATGACTGTAAGGGGTATGGGCTACAAGTGGAATGCGGAGGTTGACGCATGATGCCGCTCTTGATTACGGCTTTGCTTTTGCTGGCCGGAGTGATGGTAGTCTTTGTCATACATGTTATCAAAGAGAGACACCGCGCCGACGAGGCAACCGAGATCGTGCGTCGTATGGTTGATGGGGATCCCGCGGCAAGACTGGAATGCAATGGCGAAGGATCACGCGCCCGTCTTTATCATGAAATCAATTCTCTGGCATCTGTACTGGGTGCTCATGCCGACGCGGAACTTCAGGCAAAGATTTTCCTGAAGAACAGCATCCAGGATATTTCCCATCAACTCAAGACACCGCTGGCGTCATTGTCCATTTATCAGGAACTGCTGGCGGACGAAACGCTTGATTCCGAATCTCGTCAGCATTTTCAGGCACTTTCTGCGCAGGAGCTTGAGCGGATGGAACTTCTCGTTCAGAATCTTCTGAAGATTACAAAGCTCGATGCGGATACGGATATCCTGGAATGCCGTGTAACTTCGGTCCGGGAGCTCATTCTGAAAACCCGTGAGCGCTTTGCCCTTCGTGCGTCCCGAGAAGAAAAGAACATCACAGTTGAACTCCCCGATGAAACACTCTCCGTCTTCTGTGATCCGATTTGGATCTCTGAAGCACTGGATAATCTGGTCAAGAACGCACTCGACCATACGCAGCCGGGCGACACGGTCACATTGAGCGGGAAGATGACCGCAGGAGAGGTCTGCCTGCAGGTAACGGATAACGGCAGCGGCATTCATCCTGAGGACATCTATCACATCTTCAAGCGTTTTTACCGCAGCCGCTTTGCTAAGGACAAGAGCGGTATCGGGCTGGGGCTTGCACTGGTTCGTTCCATTGCCGAGCGCCACGGCGGAATCGTAGAGGTAGACAGTACACTTGGAAAAGGAAGTTGCTTCTCTATTTATCTACCCCATGGAGGGAAAAGTGCTTGTGAGCGTATGCAACAACTTGAAAACCCGATTCCGACAAAAATGTAAGATAGAATTCATCTGCATGTAAGACGAATATGCAATACTTCTTCTGAAGCTAAGAAAGGAAGAGGTTACTATGCAATTACTGGAAGTCAATCAATTGTCGAAAACCTATGGCAGCGGTGATACTGCCGTTCATGCGCTCAAAAGCGCAAGCTTTACGCTTCAAAAAGGCGAATTTGCTGCGATTGTCGGCGAGTCCGGCTCGGGCAAAAGCACGCTTTTGAATCTGATCGGCGGCTTGGATACGCCTACATCCGGCAGTGTCATCATCGACGGAAACGACATATTTTCACTGAACGACAAAGAACTGACGGTTTTCCGTCGCCGCAATATCGGTTTTATATTCCAGTCGTTCCATCTAATCCCGGAGCTGAACATAGAACAGAATATCATGTTCCCGGTGCTTCTGGATTCCCGCAGACCCGATGAAAAGTATCTGGATGAACTTCTGCATGTTCTTGGGCTTGAGGAAAGGCGCAGCCATCTTCCGAGTCAGCTCTCCGGCGGTCAGCAGCAGCGCGTGGCCATCGGACGGGCTCTCTTTCCCCGCCCTGCGCTGATTCTGGCGGATGAACCGACCGGCAATCTGGATTCTGAAAACAGCCGCGAAGTCATACGCCTTCTGAAAGAAACGTCGCAGAAATATTCGCAGACCATTCTGATGATCACCCACAACCGTGCCATCGCACAGAGTGCCGAGCGGGTTCTGCGGGTCTCCGACGGGGTCCTGACGGACCTGGGGAGGTGTACCTGATGCGCAGCTATCTATCTCTGGCGGAGATATCGGCAAAAGCGCACCGCAGGAACAACCGGGTAACGCAGCTTTGCATCATGATTGCCGTGGTTCTGGTAATCTCGGTGTTCAGCATGGTGGACTTTGAATACATGCATATGACGGAAAAGCTGGTTCGAGACCACGGCAACTGGCATATCGTGCTTAGCCATGTACCGAAGGAAGAGGCGGAAAGCGTGTGGAATGAGGCCGATGTTAAAGCAGCATGCTGGTATGATACCTTCAATTACCGGCTTGACCAGCCCATCTATCTTGAAGGCCGCCCGATCTGCATGATCGGCACAGAGGAAAGCTTCTTTACGGAAATAATGAAGGATACGCTGACAGAAGGCCGTTTCCCGCAGAACGGCTCCGAGGCGCTGCTCAATCAAAACGCCGTAAATGTTCTCGGCTGCAGGATCGGTGATACTGTCATGATCCAGACTCCCGCAGGCGAGTATTCCTACACGGTATGCGGCTTTATAAGCGACACCTCGTACAGTCTTGCCCAGGACGCCCTGATCGCCGTCCTCGATTACACAGAATTTGGGCGAATGGTCAGAGCAAACGACCAGAGCCGTGAGATGCAGTACTATATCCAGTTCAAAAAGGGCCTCTCCATAAAGAAAACCATCGCCGATCTGAAGGCTGCGCACGGATGGACGGATGAAAACGTCGGAGAAAACATCGCCGTTCTCGGCATCATGGGGATGAGCACAAACAACTACATCGTGGGTCTCTACAGCATTGCTGCGGTCCTGGTCGTCATCGTGGTTTTGGCCGGCGTCATGATGATCTCCGGCAGCCTGAACGCCGGGGTCGCACAGCGCACAGAGTACTACGGAATGCTGCGCTGTATAGGAGCCGGTAAAAATCAGATCAAACGCCTGGTTCGCAGGGAAGCGCTGCGCTGGCTTCTTCTGGCAATTCCTGCGAGTATTGCCATTTCTATGCTCATCTGCTGGTTTATCTGTGCCGTACTCGCATACGGCATCGGCGGGGAATGGGCGGGAATGCCCGTAGGCAGAATCAACTGGATAGGAATAGGCACCGGTGTTTTGGTCGGATACATTACCGTCATCCTTGCTGCGGCCGCCCCCGCAAAGCGCGCCGCTGCAGTATCTCCGATCACAGCCGTTTCCGGTAACGGTGACGGACAGAACACAGGCATGGTAAGGCTCGGGAAGGCTTCTGTACCGATCACGCTGGGTGTCCATCACGTGTTTGCAAAAAAGAAGAATCTGATTCTTATGACAGGTTCCTTCGCTCTGAGCATCATCCTGTTTCTCACCTTTTCCGTCATGATTGCATGGATAGAAAACTCACTCACTACAAACAAGTCGTATTCCCCGGACATCAGCCTGTACTATTCGGACTACAGCGCACGGCTTAGTTCTAACCTTGTGGATGATCTGCGCAGCATCGTGGGCGTAAAGAATGTGTGCGGCCGCATGCACCGCCTTACAGACGTTGAAAACTGCGAAAAGGCGGATCGGATAGACCTCATCTCCTACGATGAAACACAGTTTGCCTGGGCCAGGGCTGACCTGCTCCGCGGGAGCATTGACGCAGCGGCAAATGAAACTGGAAAAGTCATCATTGCCTTCGAAAAAGGAGCAAGGTTCGAGTTAGGCGATACGATGGATGTTAACGGAAAAACCCTCACAGTTGCCGCACTCCTTTCCGACAGTCCTTTCAAGTCCGACGGCAATCCAACGGTTATCTGTTCGGAAGAGACCTTCACTGAAATCTTCGGCGTCGGTAACTACTCCGTCATCGACCTTCAGCTGAAAAAGGGCTTTGGGAACGAAACGGTTGAAGAAATCAGAAACGTTACGGACGGCAGCATGATTCTGAGCGACAGGCGCGAGGGAAAAACCGAGGCGAACAGCACCTATCTTGCTTTTTCCGTTCTGGTCTACGGTTTCCTCGCCATGGTGGCGATGATCACGGTGTTCCATATCATCAACAGCATTTCTATGAGTGTCATCGCCAGGCACCGCCTGTATGGCATGATGAGGGCAATCGGCATGGATTCAGATCAACTCAGGCAGATGATAACCGCTGAATCACTGGGCTACGGCATTTCAGGCTGTCTGGTCGGCTGCGCCGCGGGACTCCCCCTCCATGCGTGGTTCTACCGCACTGTGATCAGCAACTACTGGGGCATAGCATGGCAGATTCCCTGGAAGCAGCTCCTCATTATCATCAGCGTGGTGCTCTGCTCCGCTTTTGTGGCTGCGAGAGGACCGGCCAGGCGAATCATGTCCATGCCTGTCACGGAAGCGGTAGGATCTTTATAATCTATTTCTTGAGAGTATAAAAAATGGCGGTGCCGGAGTGATGCCCAACATCACCCCGCACGTCTGCCGCCATACCTATTGCAGCAATCAGGCCAAGGCGGGCATGAATCCGAAAACGCTGCAGTACCTGATGGGCCACAGCGATATCAGCGTCACGCTCAACACTTACACTCACCTGGGGTTGGAAGACGCCGCCGAGGAACTTCGCCGCATGGAGGAAGCCGAGGCAGCCCGCAGGGAGCAGGAGAAGCTCGCCGGGAAGGCGAAGGATTCTCAGAAACTGTTCAACGCGGTCTGAAAACAGCGACAAAACCAGCAAGGCACTCTGCGAGCTGCAGAGTGCCGTTTTTTATAGTGGAAAAATCCGTGGTGATGGTGTATAATAAACTACTTAATTTTGCGGGTGTGACGGGAAGTTCCTGACATGCCGAATTTCTGCTTGTGAGGTGGACGGCAGTGGTTTTCAAAGAAACGGAATTCACATTAAAAGATGGACGAACTGCACTGCTTCGCAGTCCTCACGAAGATGATGCAGAGGAAATGCTCCAATTCATCATAAAAGCATCTGGTGAGACAGACTTTCTGATGGCATATCCAGAGGAATATGCAGATTTTACGCTTAAGCAGGAAAAGGACTTTCTGAATGGAGCTTACCAGAATGAAAACGCGATGATGATTGCCTGTGTTGTGGACGGAAGAATCGCTGGAAATTGTCAGATTTCCTTTCGGACCGGGAAGAAAGACAGACATAGAGCATCTGTTGCAATCGCACTTTTGCAAGAGTTTTGGAACCTTGGGATTGGGACAAGAATGTTCGAAGAGATGTTCCAAATCGCCAGAGAGCGTAATGGAGTCCGGCAGATTGAACTTGATTTTATCGAAGGCAATAGCAGGGCGAGGCATCTATATGAGAAAATGGGCTTTCGTATTACAGGTGTAAAACCAGATGCGATACGAATGAAAGATGGTTCTTTTGTAAATGAGTACATGATGCTGAAACTGTTATAATCTTCAAAGTACAGTTTATCTCCTTCACCCGACAGTAGTAAGAACCCCTCAGTTTTACTTTCATTTTACTACCATTGAGGGCTGTGACTTGCCGCATTTTGCCGTTTCCGTGACAGCGCCAAAGTTTATTAACAACATTTTCTGCCAGGCAAATCGCGGCAAAACAGGGCAGAATACGGCTTTTAGGAGGCTGATCGCACTTGACAAAGATGCTTTTGGTGTTCCGCGGCGGTAGTCCCCTTCCCTCGGCAGATTCAAACAGATTCGATAAATATCGGCAACGGCATAAACGGGCTGCTACCATTTACTGCTGTCCAGCAGACTGAAAAGCAGATATGTCAAATATAATCAGCGGTACCGGAGTGATGAATTACGATACCGCTTGGGTTCATTGAAACGACAACATATGAGAAGCGAGGGAGCGAATAGACTTGTTGAAGAAACATCTTGACGCAATCATGACGAAGCATCCGTTTTATAATTTGAACGAAGGAATCTATGAAACGCTCTGCCAGAGCATCATTGATCTAACGCTCGCACCAGGCCAGACACTCTCGGAGACAGCACTTTCCAATCAGCTTTCCGTCAGCCGCAGTCCGGTACGTAATGCTCTGCTCCGCCTTCAAAGCGACGGTCTTGTTACACAGACAAAGGGTCAGTCTTTTCAAGTCGCAGCAATCAGCAAGGAGGATTGCCGGGAACTGATGGAGGCACGCATCGCCATTGAGGGGCAAGCGGCCTTCTGGGCTGCGGAACGTGCAACTCAAGAGGACCTGGCTGGAATGGAGGCAAGCATCAAAGGCTATCTCCGCGCCTGTCAGGCATGGGACGTCGGCAAAATGGTCGACTGTGATCACCGGTTCCACCAGGAGATGATCAACACCGCCAAAAATACCGTGATCGCAGAGATCTATTCGCAGATTTCGCCGCGCATCCTGCATTATCGCCACTTCCTGTTCACACAGGTTCCGCGTGAGACAGTCGCACCGATCATGGTTGGCTCAGGGAAGCAGCTGCATGCGGTTTATGACGCGATCCGACTCGGCTTTGCCGGGATGGCCAGAGAACGCATCGAGCGCGACATTGCCGGGATGCTGGATATCGTCGGGCACTGGTAAACAAACGGTATCAAGAGAAGAACGATTCTGTCTATTTGAAACAGGATCGTTCTTTTTTTCATGCATGGCAAACGCCACACAGCGTCGTTGGTTTTCTTTTAGACACCTGCATATACTGCCTGATAAACTGATGCCAGAAGGGACGCAGGAAGGAGGTCCATATGCGAAACAAGGTTCTGGAAAAACTGATGCAGGGACAATCGGTGCTTGGTACGATTGCCCATTTGAAAAGTCCCGCTGCGGTGGAAGCGATCGGCGCGGCGGGGCTGGACTATGTGCTGCTGGATATGGAGCACTGCCCGATGGATTGGGGTGACATTCAGAACGCAATCACAGCAGCAGACGCGGCAGATATTGTGTCCTTTGTCCGAGTTGCAGAGGGTACGCGCAGCGCGGTGCTGCACGCCCTGGACGTCGGTGCAAAGGGCGTGATCGTTCCGTGCATTGACAACATAGCGCAGGTTAGAGCGTTAATCGCATACGCCAAGTTCCAGCCGCTCGGCTCACGGGGTTACTGCATGACCCGGGACGGCAAATGGGGTTATGACACAGCCTATGAAGGCGGACTTTCCGGGTACATGCTCGAGAGCAGCGAAAAGACCTTGCTGATTCCCCAATGCGAGACCGTCGGCTGTCTGAAGCACATCGAGGAGATCACTGCGCTCCCGGGTGTAGATGGGATTCTGATCGGTCCATATGATCTGAGCATCGACATGGGCCTCGACGGGCAGTTTGAGCAGCCGGACTTTCGCGCAGCAGTCGCACGGATCCTCTCCGCGTGTAAGTCAAATGGGAAAATGAGTATGATTTTTGTCGGCAGCGAGGAAGACATGCACCGCCGGCTTTCCGAGGGCTTCGATAACATTCTTTACGGCTTGGACATCCTGAGTCTGATTCGGCATTATTCTGACGTCGCGGCGTCGTTTCGCGCGTACAATACAAAGAAAGAGGGATAAAACAGATGCGTTATTCTGATATTGGAAACCAATTAAAAGATTCCGGCCTCGGTGACCTGCTGGCGCTCGCTGGAAAGCCAGAGATGTATAATTTTTCGAGTGGATTTCCCGCCGAGGAGCTCTTTCCGTTGAAAGAATTGGAGGAAGTCAATCACGCGATCCTCGCCCGTGAGGGAAAGCAGGCGGTGCAGTACGGCTCCTCAGCAGGCTATCTGCCGTTACGGGAGCAGATTGCTGCGCGCATGAAGCAGGTATTCCATGTCAGCTGCAACGCGGAGCAGGTCTTTATCACCTCAGGCTCTCAGCAAGGCCTCTCACTGCTTGGACAGCTTTTCCTGAACAAGGACGACGTGGTGCTTGTGGAAACCCCCACCTATCTCGGTGCGATTAACGCTTTCCAAATCAGCGGCCCGAAGTTTGTGGAGATCCCCACCGACGAGCAGGGTGTCATCCCCGAAGCGCTGGAGGAGATCCTTCGCACGACGGAGCGCGTGCGCATGATGTATGTGATTCCTGAGTTTCAGAATCCCACCGGCGTAACGTGGACGATGGAACGCCGCCGAGCTGTCATGGAGATCGTGAACCGCTATGATTTCCCCGTTTTGGAGGACAATCCCTATGGCGAACTGCGCTACGATGGTGAGACAGTGCCCGCGCTCAAGTCCATGGACACAAAAGGGAACGTCATTTTTCTCGGTTCCTTCTCCAAGATTCTCATGCCCGGTCTACGTGTTGGATGGATCGTTGCCGAGCCGGAGATTCTGGATAAACTCAATCTGCTCAAGCAGAACGTGGATCTGCAATGTTCGTCATATGCGCAACGGCAGGTGTCGTTCTTCATGGAGATGTTCGATCTGGATGCCCATGTGGAGACACTGAAAACGCTCTATCGCAAGCGCCGCACTCTTCTGTATGATTCCATTCAGAAATATTTCCCATCGGGCGTCACCGCAACGTACCCGGAGGGAGGCCTCTTTCTCTGGGTGACGCTGCCGAAGGGAATGGATGCCAAGGCCCTTGCCGCAAAGGCGACTGCGCGGAAAGTTGCATATGTTCCCGGAGCGCCGTTTTATCCCAACGGCGGACACGGTAACCACCTGCGTTTGAACTTTTCCACCATGCAGGAGAATCGTATTGTGGAGGGAATAAAGATCCTGGGTCATCTTCTGAACGAAGAAGTTGACCAAGCCAACGAAAGCAAAAGCCGGGATTAACCCAAAAGACGCTGCATTACCTGATAGGACACAGTGATATCGGCGTCACGCTCAACACTTACACTCACCTGGGGATGGAAGACGCCGCCGAGGAACTTCGGCGCATGGAGGAAGCCGAGGCGGCCCGCCGGGAGCAGAGGAAAAGCCCACGGGCAAGGCGAATGACTCACAGAAACTGTTCAAAGCCGTTTAACCACAAAGCCAGCAAGGCACTCTGCCGCAGCAGAGTGCCGTTTTTTTATAGTGGAAAAATCCGTGGTGATGGTGTATAATAAACTACTTAATTTTGCGGGGTGTTTAGCACAATGATAGTCGGCTTTATTGTTTGCATGATTGTGGGTCTTCTATGCGTTGTGCTGGGTCTGTTACTTTGGAAAAAGCAGATGATCTCTCTTGTACATGACTATCACCATAAGAATGTACAGAAATCAGATGTGCCCGCCTATACACGCCTCATGGGGATCGGGCTTCTCCTGATCGGTATTGGGACTTGTTTCACTGGGATTATCAATCTCGCATTTCAGACAGGCGCAGGATGGATCGCGTTCGGCATCGGCTTTTTTGCTGGTATTGGATTGATGATCAAAGCACAGATGAAATATAACGGGTCCTTTTTTAGCTGATTTCCCAGGGTATCCCTTCACCCGACGGTAGTAAACCACCCCGATTTTTACTACCATTTGACTACCATTGACGGCATTGACTTGCCGCATTTTGCCGTATTTTGCTTTTTCCATGACAGAGTCACAGTTTATTAACAACTTTTTCTGCCCGGCAAATCGCGGTAAATCGGGGCAGAATACGGCTTTTCAGGAGGCTGATCGCATTTGACTAAGATACTTTTTGTGTGCCACGGCAATATATGCCGCAGTCCCGCAGCAGAGCTTCTTCTCCGAA
The DNA here is from genome assembly GCA_017627975.1 of Oscillospiraceae bacterium. The sequence goes on along the minus strand of JAGAFT010000091.1, from coordinate 23,981 downwards.
AAATGGCGGAGCAGGCAGGGCTTCTCTCGTCCTTTGAGATCTCGTCTGCAGCCACTTCTTCGGAAGAGATCGGCAATCCCATCTACCCTCCGATGCGTGTTCTGCTGGAAGCCCGCGGTCTGGATTGCTCCCATCACCGCGCAAGACGTGTGCGGCGCAGTGATTATGACGCCTATGACCTTATCATCGGCATGGATGAAGAGAACCGCTGGGACCTCAGCAGGCTCTTCCACGGCGATCCGGATGGAAAGCTGCATAATCTGAACGAATATGCCGGACTCGGGGATCAGGATATCGCGGACCCCTGGTACACGCGTGATTTTTCCGGTTGTCTCGAGGAGATGGAGCGCGCCTGTTACGGGCTCTTTGAAGCACTGACCGATGTGGTGTTTCTGGATTTCCGTCATTCGGCGGATATCCCCGCTCTCTATGAAGAGCTTCGATCGAAAATGGCCTGGGAGCCCTGGTACGGCGAAAACCTGGATGCCCTTCATGACATTCTGACAGGGCTGCCCCATCGCGGAAGTCATTTTGTTCTGATGCTTCCGGAGGAGGATGCCCCGGTTGAGGTCCGGCTCTATGCGGAACGGATCCGCCGTGTCTTTCAGGACAGTGAAGAGGAGAACGCCGAATGAATCAGAAAAAGCATCCCATTGGGCGCTTTTTTGCCGTCCTCGGCATTACGCTGCTCTGTCTTCTGATCTCTCTGCTGGGAGTTATCTGGGTACTGGAACGCGGCCCCTCCCCAACGGTCACCGGCATGTTTACCCGCTCCGTCCGGGAAACCAGCGCTATCCGCTGGATCAGCAATATTTTTCTCTCAGAGGAAGAGCTGAACGATTATAAGAGTGTCAGCACCGAAGATCTTGCAACTGAAAGCGTCAACACCTCTCTCATTCATGTTGAGAAGGCGGCTGAAAAACGGGAATCCGGTTCTGATCAGAGCGAATCCGTCAAGCTCATCGACATCGCCGAAGGCACCTGCAAAGGCAAGCTTCTGATCGTTTCGGATCCGAAGCAGGTCATTCTCGGGACATCGGATGAGTTTGTCAAACAGCCTGGGCTTCAGCTGACCGACATGGTGGCAAAATATGACGGTCTTGCCGGCATCAATGCCGGCGGCTTCAATGATGAAAACGGCACCGGCAGCGGCGGAATTCCCCAGGGAATTGTCATTGTCAACGGCAAAGTCATCTTCGGCAACGACCTCACCCCATACCATCTGGTCGGACTGGATCAGGACGGCATTCTTCATGTCGGCTCGATGAACGGACGGGAAGCGGTGGAAAACGGAATTCAATGGGCGGTCAGCTTTGTCACGCATGACGGACTTGCCTCTTCTCTTATTATCAACGGAGAAATCCAGCACCAGAATCTCGGCGGCGGTGTCAATCCCCGTACGGCCTTGGGTCAGCGGGACGACGGAGCGCTCCTTTTGCTGGTTCTCGATGGCCGCAGCATCAACACGCTCGGCGCGACGATGGAAGATGTGGTCAACATCATGCTGGAATACGGCGCCGTAAACGCGGGCAATCTGGACGGCGGCTCCTCGTCGGTCATGGTTTATGACGGTGAGATCGTCAATCACTGCGCCTCTGTCACCGGTCCCAGACGGATTCCCACCGGCTTTATCGTTCTGAAAGAAGGTGTGACCTATGGCTGAATACAACGGTTCGAAGAACCCTGCCTGGGGACGTTTTCTTATCGTTTGGGCGCTGGTCCTGCTGCTGCTCGGCGGGGCGGGCTGTTACCTGCTCTACCAGTATCTGGGCGTTTACGAGGTCACAAGACCTGATCCGGTAATGGACGATTTTATTCAAAACACCGAGCTGGACGAGATCATCGACATGGCAAAGGAGAATATTCCCTTTGAACTGACGGAGTTTGAAGATCCCCTTGAGCTATATAGCTCTTATGTGGAGGCCATTGATCTCAGCCGTGCGCTCTCCTACCGTGCGAATTCAGAGAAAAGCGAAGCGGAGCATCTTGTGTATGATGTGCGGTCCGGACCGAATCTGATCTGCGAAGTTTTTTTGGAACCCGAAGGCGACTCCCCCGGCTTCAGCCGGAATTATTGGTCGGTCTCCGGTGTACAGGCCGCCAGGATCACGGATCTTCTCCCCTCGGTCACTGCGCAGGTGGAGGCTGTGTCCGGAACCGAACTGGCCCTCAATGGCGTCCCTCTCACTGAGGATCACCTGACCGGCGAGCCGAAAGAGATCGATGACCTGGTCCGCTATGAGGCCGAGATGGAGAATCCTCCGCATTTTCTCACTTATGAGGTCGGGCCTCTCTACGGAGAGATCACGCTTACGGATGCCCGAGGAAACTCTATCTCTCCGGAAGGCGAAGTACACGACGGTCTGGTGGTCTATCACACCTTTGACGGAAAACAAGATCTTTCGATCACCGCACCGGAAGACCTGCCGCTCTTTATTAACGGTGTGAAGGTCTCACCGGACGAGGCCTTCTCCTCCACCCTCGGCGTCTTTCAGGGGCTGGAGCTCTATACCGGTGATGCAAACTGCCTGACAAACACCTACCGGATTGAAGGCCTCTACCTCACACCGACGGTAACTGCGATTGAGACGGACGGCGAGGAAGTGACCCCCGTCGCCACCTCCGGTGAAACTCTGACCTTCTTCCATCACGGCGAGCCGGAGACGGAAGCGCAAATGCGTTCCGTTGCCGAGAGCTTCTTCAGCGCGTATATGGAGTACTCCGCGCATGCGTTTGAGTATACGCGCTATTCCAATCTGCTCAACCGCATCCTGCCCCAGAGCGACCTGTACGAGTATGTCTTCCGTTCTCAGGAGGCGATGTACTGGGCCTCCGGGACCCAGACCGAATACAACGATCTGCGGTATGAAAACTTCCACATGGTAAGTCCCTACTGCTTTGTCTGTACCGTTATTTACAGCGCGGACATGACGGCGAAGAACTGGTATGAACAGTACAGCTACAAGCTGGAGAATGCCTATGAGCTCGCTTTTGTCAGTACCAACGGCCGCTGGCTTGCAGCCGGAATGAACGTCATTACCGGCGCCTGATGTGTGATACAGAGTACCAGCGCAAGACAAAACACCTGTCTCGGGATTGAGACAGGTGTTTTGTCAGCTTCAGTTCTCATTCGTTAGCCCGGCCGGAAGGCTTCCGGACAGACAGGGTACTCGCAAAACCGCTCAGCGGCCGGACTCCAGTGCGCTGATCTCATTTGCCAGTCTCTGGATCTGCAGTTCCAGATCCTTCAGCTGCGCGAATCCGGCGGGCGGCAGTTCTTCCTCTTCGTCTTCCGCCTCAGCGGGCATCCGATACGGCCTTTCAGATAACCGTGCCGGCATATCGTGCCGCTCTTTCTCCCCGCCCGGCTCTACAGGACGGGCTGCTTCCTCTGCGGGATCTGCTGGCTGCATTCTGCCTGAGAATTGTTCCAGATAGCCGCGCAGGAAGCGGAGGTTCTCTTCTTCCCGGCTCTGCAGGACGCGGAAGCACTCTCTGACCTGCTGCTCTGCATACGCCCGCTCCGCTTCGGCTTCATGAATCACCCTGTCCCTGTGCTCCTCTGCTTCCTGAACAATTCCGTCCGCCCTGCTGTGGGCTTTTGTCAGGGTATCCCGGTACAGCTGCTGTATGGTGCCAAGAAGCTCTCTGGACTGTTCCCCGTCCGCTGCTTTCTGTTCCAGCTCCGCACGCAGTTGAACCAGCTCCCGCTGCTGCCTCTCGTTTTCTTCCACGAGTTCCTCCGCCAGCCCGCGAAGCTCTTCCAGAACGGTGTTGACCTTGTTGACGTTATAGTATTTTCTCTTCGCCACATCAATGTTGATCCGGTCAAAATAATCCAGTATCTCTGCCATCTGTTCTCCCGCCTGCTCTGTAATCTTTTCTGATTGTTCCAATCTGTCGGTATTATAGCAGATTCTCTCCCGAACTGCAACCGGATTGCTTGCACCTTGGCGGCACCGCAAAAAGGGGCAAATTTTGCACCGGCGTATCCATGTGAAGAAAACAGTGGAAAAATATGCCGCAGTGCTGTATAATATCCTTGCAATTTTGCAATTATTATATGGAGGTATCTTATGAATCTTCTCAGTCTCCTGCTCAAGTCCCTTCTGGCGGATTCCAGCATTTCCGCTCTGGCGAAAAAGACCGGTCTCAACGCATCCTCTCTCAAGAAGCTCATTCCCCTGGCAATTCCCCTGCTGCTCAAGTTTCTGACCAAGAACGCTTCCAATGAGTCCGGTGCGCTCTCTCTGCTCGGTGCCCTTTCACAGCACACCAATCAGAAAACCCTTTCTGACCAGATCGACGAAGCCGATACCGAAGACGGCGGCAAGATCATCAACCACATCTTCGGCAGCGAGTCCGAAGACGTCACCAATCAGCTTGCCCTGGAGTCCGGTATGAGTCAGCGCGATGTCAATTCCGCCCTGGCCGGAATCGCCCCGGCTCTGATGAGCGGACTTTCCGCCGCGACCAATTCGGTTTCTTCCGCTCCCAAAGTGGATCTGAGCGACGGCCTTGATCTCTCCGATCTCATGGGCATGTTTGTCGGCACCCAGCAGGCCCAGAGTCAGCCTTCCGGCGGCGGCCTGCTTTCCGGGCTTCTGGGCGGAAACAATGCGGGCCTCGGCGGCCTGTTCGGTTCTCTGTTCGGTTCTTCCGCACCGCAGGCCAGCCAGGAAAACGATTTTAACGGCACGCAGCTTCTCAGTCTGCTCTCTTCCATGAGACGCTGATCCTTCTGTATGCCCTGCAAAAAGCGAAGCAGTCCAATTTCGGACTGCTTCGCTTTTTTAACTGATAGACTTATGAGAGGCTGAGCGGATATCGGGCGGCAAGCTTTCGGAAGCTCTCCTCGCTGATCCCGTGCTCCATCGCACAGGCTTCGCGTTCTGCGGTTTCATCATCGATCCCCGCGTTCATCAGCATCTGCTTCAGGTAGTTGTGCTTCTCCAATGTGAGCTCTGCCAGTGCAAGGCCTTCCTCGGTAAAATGAATCATCTTGTCAGAGTCCATTGTGATGAGTCCGGCTTCAATCAGCTTTCCGACCGCAACACTGACCGACGGCTTTGTCACATCCAGGGTCTCTGCGATGTTAATTGACCGGCAGTGTCCTCTCTCCTGGGTGATCATCAGGATCGCTTCCAGGTAGTCGTCCCGTGCTTCATTCCGGAAATTTCTCAAGTTCATGTATACACCCTCTTCACAAGAATTATGGTTACAGGTTAGAATATTCTACCATGAACAGGTTTTTTTTGCAAGTGCCGCTTGATTGGAGTTCAGTCTATCGGATTATACTGCATAAGCTCCCTGCCGTGAGTTTTCAGCCACTTTCTCGCATCCCGGTAGTTCGGCAGAGCACGCTCCACCTCCGCCCAGAATACTTCGGAATGATTCATCTGCTTCCGATGGCAGAGCTCATGCACGACAACGTAGTCGCGCACCTCTTCCGGTGCCAGCATCAGCAGGCAGTTGAAATTCAGGTTTCCCTTTGAAGAGCAGCTTCCCCATTTGGTTTTCTGGTGCCGGATGCTGATCCGACCGTAGCTCACCCCGATCCGGGGTGCAAAATATGCCGCACGCCCCGTCAGATCTCCCCTGGCCTGAGAGACCATCCGGGATAATTCCGCCTCGGTCAGCGGCCGGATCTGTTTTTTCTGTTCCGCAGCAAAAGCGAGTTTCCTCTGCTGCTTCTCAATCCAGGTAAGATGTTCTTCGACGAAACGCCGGATTTCCCCTTCCCGTACGTACATCGGCACTCGGACGACAATCTCTCCGCTCTCTCTTACCTGGAGCGCCATGGTTTTGCGCCTGCTTCGAATAACGTCAACGTTCATCAGGAATATACGTCGTTTGTGTCGACCAGGACAATTGTGATGTCCAGGCTCTCTCCGTCGCGCCAGATGGTCAGCGTCATGCCGTCCCCAACTTCCAGCGTATCCTTGATCCGGCTGATCTCTTCGGTCGTTTTGACCTCAGTGCCGTTTACCGCGGTGATAATGTCGCCGGGTACAATGCCCTTTTCCTTCGCATCCGAGCCGTCGCTGACCGCCGAGACATAAAGGCCCTCCGGAAGCTCGTAATGCTCCATCGCTGTCTGCGGAATCTCTCCCACCGTAATCCCGATGGCAGGGCGTCCCTTCACTTCCCCGTCCTTCAGCAGTGCGTTTGCAACCTTGCAGACGGTGGAAGACGGAATTGCAAAGCCGATTCCCTCGATGCTGGAGTAGCTGGACATCATCTTCATATTGGTAATGCCGACAACCTGTCCGTTGAGATTAAACAGTGCCCCGCCGGAGTTTCCTTCATTGATGGCGGTGTTTGTCTGCAGCAGGGTCATGCTGCGCCCGTTATAGGTCATTCCGCGTTCGATGGCAGAGATGATCCCGTCGGTCAGCGTGTTGCGGAAGTCCTCTCCCAGAGGATTTCCGATGGCCGCGACCCGGTCGCCGACCCGGAGTGTCGTGCTCTCGCCCATCTCGGCTGCCGTCAGCCCTTCCGCGTCGATTTTCAGCAGCGCAATATCACTGATGCTGTCCGCGCCGATCAGCTTCGCTTCATATTCGCTTCCGTCGTCCAGCGTCACCACGGCACGGTCGCAGTCTTCCAGCACATGGGTATTGGTCAGAATCAGTCCGTCCTCTCGGATCACGACGCCGGATCCCCAGAAGAAGCCGATATTCTTTCCCTTATATGCAGAGATTGAGACGATGGAAGGGGCGCATTTTTCGTACAGTTCCTGAAGGCTCAGTTCCTCTTCCGGCGCCTCCTGCATGGCAAAGGTCGCCGTGGGCCGGTCTTCCAGTCTGGGGATGTTCACCTCGGCCTCGCTGCTCTCCACGTCTTCATAAAACTGGTCGAAGAAATCCGCCGGGCTGTCCGGCATTTCCGTGTCCCCATCGGAGGGATCGGAAAAAGGCGAGACAGGACGCTCTGCGTCATCGTCGATCTGTTGAAATGCCAGCGATGACCCGACGATTACCGCAATGAGAATCATCACCAGGCCGGCAATCCGTCCCGGTGTCAGGCCTCCGGATCTCTTTTTCCGGCGTTTCCTCTCTGTCGCCTCCGGAAGCGCTTCGATGTTTTCCAGAGGCAGCTCCGCCCCCTGTTCGTCAGAGACAAGCGGAGCATACCAGCTCTGTGTGTTGTACCAGCTTTGATTCATGTTTTTTCTCTTCCCTGCTTTGTATTCTCTGCCAGCGTAAGTGTGAATACGAACTCCGTCATTCCGTCTTCGCTTCGCACGGCGATATCCTCGTCATGCGCATTGATGATGGTTTTTACCAGATAAAGCCCCAGACCGACGCCTTCCTTGTCCAGACTGCGAGAACGGTCGGACTTGTGGAAACGGTCAAAGATATAGGGCAGGTCGTCGGCGGGAATCGTCTCTCCGTAATCCTTAATGGAGACATAGGCCTTGCCCATATCCTTGTAGAGCCGCACAATCAGGCAGCTCCCCGGGGCGGCGAACTTGATCGCGTTATCCAGCAGATTGTAAATCACCTGGGTAATCGCGTCTTTGTCGGCAATGACCATCAGATGGCTGTCCGGCAGCTGCGGATCCACATCCAGGTTCTTCTTGGTTGCCCTGCTCTCAAAGCTCAGCATCGTTTGAAGAATCAGCTCCGTCAGGTCAAACACGGTCCGCCGGGAGGCATCCGCCGCTTTCGCCTTTGCTCTGGAGACATCAAGCATGTCGCGTACCAGCCTCGACAGGCGCCTCGTCTCATCCCGAATGGAGATCAGATACTTGCGTTCCTGTTCCGGCGGGATCGTCCCGTCCAGAATGCCGTCGGCAAATCCGGCAATTGTCGTCATCGGTGTTCGGAGCTCGTGCGAGATATTTGCGATGAATTCACTTCTGCGCTTTTCCGCCTGTTCCAGAGAATCCGCCATTTTGTTGAACGAGTCGATCAGCGCCCCCATCTCATCCGTGGTATCGGCGGTCTGCTTCACGCGAACGGAGAAATCACCCCTGGCAAATTTCCGGGAGGCGGAGGCAATTTCATCCAGCGGCCTCGCCATGCGCTTGCTGTATACCATCACCATCAGCATTGCAAGCAGGGAGACGACAGAGAACGCCACAATCGCCCAGCTGAGATAAGTCGTCCACGCGCCCAGCATATTTGAGATCTTCGAGCTGATAAAGCAGTATCCAAGCAGGATTCCGTTGGTCTCCGCGGAAATGGGTTTTCCGACCACATAGCGCTTTTCCGGATAAATCCCGTCCAGCGTTGTCAGCCGGTCAAAACTGCCCAGCTCCATCTGCTGGATCACTTCATCGGGAATCTGCTTACCGATGTGTTCGCAGTGCGGACGCTTGTCAGAGCATGTGATAATCATGCCGTTTTCATCCGTGATGAAGATATGGTTCCCCGTCGAGCCGGAGATGGAACTGATCACCATGCTCATGGTCCAGTCGGAAAGCGAATTGCCCCTCGCGATGGCCGATGCCGTATGCGCAACCTCTGCCGCGGCGGACATCATACCGCGCCGGTAATCCTCGATCAGATAGGTTCTGCCGATCCCGATAAAGCTCACCGCAAGCAACAGAAAACTGAACGCGAGCAGCAGCGCGGTGGTGGCAAAGTTTTTAATAAAAATGCTCTTCAAAACAAGTTCACGCCTCAGCTCATAATGTTTAACACATTATATCGAATCCTGCTGTTATTTCAATGACATGTTTGTGAATTCCGGAATAGCACCGCCTGATCCGGTGTACCGAATTCGCTCTGCCGGACCCCTGTTAACGAAGACAGGTAAAAAGAAAAGCCCGGCACTCGGCCGGGCTTAAAAATCGATTACCAGAGATCGACGCTGCCGGTCTCTTCTCCGCGTACCCAGTACGCCTTATTCTGGTCGACTCTGACATAGATCTTGTCAACCGTGCCAACCTTCGCGAGAATTGCCTCCGCGGTGATCTCGCCGCCGAGCTCAGACTGGATGATAACTTCTGCAGCTTTCTTTGCAGCCGGCTTCTTTGCGGCGGGCTTCTTCTCTGCAGGCTTCTTCTCCGCAGTCTTTTTCTCTGCCGGCTTCTTTGCGGCGGGCTTCTTCGCGGGAGCCTTGACTTCCTTTACGGCCTCAACGGCCTTCTCAGCGACAGGCTTCTCAGCAACAGTTTTGGTTTCGACGGGCTTTTTTGCCTCGGTTTTCGCATCAGCAGCAACCGCTTTCTTCGGTGACATTTATACATTCCTCCTATATTTAGGTTTCGTTCAGAATTATAACATCATCATATAGAAAAGTATATGGTACTTTTATACAAAAACTACCATATTCGTTCTTCATTGTATGCCCGATCGTGGTCAAGATTGGGAAAAAGCAGTCAGAAGTTCGGGGTGGAACTTCATGTAATGGTCCTTTTTGGCTCTCTCAAGGCTATAGACGCCGGGGAGATGGATGGTCGTTCGGCAAACCTCGCAGTAGAATGCAGACACGTATTTCTCCCGTTTCACTCCGCCGGAGGCTGCCTCCAGCTGGTCTTCGTTCAGCTTTTCCATTGTCTTTTCTCCTTTCAAAGCAGGCTCAGCTGCTCCTCGCCTTTGTCCTCCAGGGTCAGCGCCACCGGTGCCTTCGGGACCGTGCGGGCCCGGTACCGGGACGGATCCTTCAGGTTCGCATCCTCCAGCAGCATGATCCCTGTCAGCTCCTTCCGCCCCCGAAGGCTTACCACCGAGACCCCCTGGGTATTGCGCGTGGGTTTCAGGGCCAGAAGCGAAGAGTTCACCACCAGGGCGCGGCCGTCATTTGTCAAAATGAACAAATCTGCGGCTTCCGTCAGATGCAGCAGGCCCACCAGAGGGCTCTTGTCAGAATAGGCACCGACCAGCTTCTTGCGGTTGCCCTTTGTCCGGTAGGACTCCAGGGGGATGTGCGCGAGCTTTCCGTTTGAGAAGGCCAGGATCAGGCTTCCCTGATAGTCGCCGGGATCCACCATGTCGAGGACCGACTCCCCGTCGTCCATCTTCAGCAGCGTGGGCAGGAAGCTTCCCAGGACCGAGGCCTTGGTCGGCTCGATGTCCGCCAGGCGCAGACGGTAGACCTGCTGGCGGTCGGTGAAGAAGAGAAGCTCGCGGTTGTTCGCGCTTTCCAGACTGCGGCGGAGACTGTCGCCCTCCTTGTACTTCTGCTCCGAGGACATGCGAAGGGACTGGGGCGTGATCTTCTTGAAGTAGCCCTCTTTCGAGAGGAAGACCGTGACCGGGTCGGTGTCCGGCTCCTCTTCCTCCGTCAGCTCCGGCAGCTCATCCTCATACACAATCCCCGTGCGCCGCGGGGTCGGAAACTGCTTATTGATCTTCTCAAGTTCCCCGATGAGGACATTCCTCAGACGGCGGCGGTTGTTGAGCGTGGCCTCGAGGTCGGCGATATCCTTCTCCAGGGCGTCGGTCTCGGAGGTGCGCTTCAGGATATACTCCCGGTTGATGTTCCGCAGGCGGATCTCCGCCACGAACTCGGCCTGCTTCTCGTCAATGCCGAAGCCCACCATCAGGTTCGGCACCACGTCGGCCTCCAGCTCGGTATTGCGGATGATCTCGATGGCCCGGTCGATGTCCAGAAGGATCCGCTGGAGCCCCTGGAGCAGGTGGAGCTTGTCCTTCTTCCCCGCCAGCTCGTGGAAGATCCGGCGGCGGACACACTCGGTGCGCCAGGCGATCCACTCGTCCAGGATCTCGCGCACGCCCATGACACGGGGATTGCCCGCGATGAGAATATTAAAATTGCAGGGGAAGGCGTCCTGGAGGGGCGTGGACTTGAAGAGCTTCTGCATGAGGCGGTCGGGGTCCGCGCCGCGCTTGAGGTCGATGGCCAGGCGCAGGCCGGAGAGGTCCGTCTCGTCCCGCATGTCGTTGATCTCGCGGATCTTCCCCGCCTTGATGAGCTCGGCCACCTTGTCCAGGATCGCCTCGCAGGTGGCGGTATAGGGGATCTCGGTGATCTCGATCATGTTCTCCTTCGGGAGATAGCGCCAGCGGGCCCGGACCTGGATGCTGCCGCGGCCGGTGCGGTAGACGTTCTCCAGCGCGGCGCGGTCGTAGATCACCTCGGCCCCCGTCGGGAAGTCCGGCGCGGGCATCAGGCTCAGCAGGTCCGCGTCCCCGTCTCGGAGAATCGCAATCGCGGCGGTGCAGACCTCGTTGAGGTTGAAGCCGCAGATCTGGCTCGCCATGCCGACGGCGATGCCGGAGTTGGCCGAGACCAGGACGTTCGGGAAGGCCGTGGGAAGGAGCGTGGGCTCCTGCATCGTGCCGTCGTAGTTGTCCACGAAGTCCACGGCGTCCTTGTCGATGTCTTCGAAGAGCGCGGTGCAGATCTTCGAGAGTTTGGCCTCGGTATAGCGCGAGGCGGCGTAGGACATATCCCGGGAGTAGACCTTGCCGAAGTTTCCCTTCGAGTCCACGAAGGGCGTGAGCAGGGCCTGGTTGCCGGCGGACAAGCGGACCATGGTCTCGTAGATCGCCGCGTCGCCGTGGGGGTTCAGCTTCATGGTCTGGCCGACGATGTTGGCGCTCTTGGTGCGCGCGCCGGTCAGAAGCCCCATCTTGTACATGGTGTACAGAAGTTTCCGGTGGGAGGGCTTGAAGCCGTCGATCTCCGGGATGGCGCGGGAGACGATGACGCTCATGGCGTAGGGCATGTAGTTCTGTTCCAGGGTGTCGGTGATGGCCTGTTCGGTGGTCTCGCCGCGCAGTCCGAGGACGTTGGGGTTGGCGACGATTCTGGGGCCAGCGTCGTTGGGAGAGGATTTCTTCTTCATTGAAAACTCCAATTGTTACGAGAGGTCCGCGGCGTCGAGGAAACTCGCGCCGACTTCGGCGATGTGGGCCTTGCGCCCCTCCAGGTTGTCACCCAGGAGCAGGTCAAAGACCTCCGCCATGCGCGCGGCGTCTTCGGGCATGACCTTGATCAGGCGGCGGGTCTCGGGGTTCATGGTGGTGAGCCACATCATGTCCGGGTCGTTCTCACCAAGGCCCTTGGAGCGCGAGATGGCGGCTTTGGCGTTTTTGAGCCCGGCCAGGATCTCGGCCTTCTCCTTCTCGGTATAGGCAAACCAGGTCTTGCCCTTGGCGTTGATCTCATACAGCGGGGACTCGGCGATGTAGACATAGCCCTCGCGGATCAGGGTCGGGACCAGGCGGTAGAGCATGGTCAGGATCAGAGTGCGGATCTGGTAACCGTCCACGTCGGCATCGGTGCAGATGATGATCTTGTTCCAGCGTAGGGCCGAGAGGTCGAAGCTCTGCAGGTCCTTCGTGTGCTTGTCCTTGACCTCCACGCCGCAGCCCAGCACCTTCATGAGGTCGGTGATGACGTCGGACTTGAAGATGCGCACGTAGTCCGCCTTCAGGCAGTTGAGAATCTTGCCGCGCACCGGCATGATTCCCTGGAACTCGGCATCCCGGGAGAGCTTGCAGGCGCCCAGGGCCGAGTCGCCTTCCACGATGTAGATCTCGCGGCGCTCGGGGTCCCGGCTGCGGCAGTCCACAAACTTCTGGACCCGGTTGGCGATGTCGATGGTGCCGGAGAGCTTCTTCTTCATCCCCAGGCGGGCGCGCTCGGCCGTCTCGCGGCTGCGCTTGTTCACGAGGACCTGCTCGGCGATGCGGTCGGCCTCCGGCTTGTTCTCCAGGAAGTAAACCTCCAGCTGCTCCTTGAAGAACTCGGTCATGGCCTGCTGGATGAAGCGGTTGTTGATGGCCTTCTTCGTCTGGTTCTCATACGAGGTCTGGGTCGAGAAGCAGTTCGTCACCAGCACGAGGCAGTCCTGGACGTCCTGGAAGCGGATCGCGGACTCGTTCTTCTGGTAGCGGTTCGTGGTGCGCAGCAGGGCGTCAATCGAGGAGACAAAGGCGCTCTTCACCGCCTTGTCCGGCGCGCCGCCGTTTTCCAGCCACGAGGAGTTGTGATAGTACTCCAGGGCGTTCACCCGGTTCGAGAAGCAGAAGGCACAGGAGATCTTCACCCGGTACTCGTCCTTGTCCTCGCGGTCCCGGCCACGCCGCTCCGTCTGGATAAAGTGCGGCAGGGTCAGCGGATTCTCCCCGGCCAGCTCCGTCACGTAGTCCATGATGCCGTTGGGGTAGAGGAAGTCCTTCGTCTCAAAGCCGCCCTCGGGCTTCTCCAGGCGGAGGCGGAAGGTGACCCCGGCGTTGGCAACCGCCTGGCGCTTCAGCACGTCGTCGAAGTACTCCCGCGGGATATTGATATCCGTGAAGACATCCAGGTCCGGCAGCCAGCGGGTCACGGTACCGGTCTTTTTCCGGTCCGCCTCGGTCTTGCGCAGTTCCTTCCCCGGCTCGCCCACGACACTTCCGCGCTCAAAGCGAAGGTCGTAGCGGAAACCGTCCCGGCGCACCGTGACCTCCATATAGCGGGAGGCATACTGCGTCGCGCAGGCGCCAAGGCCGTTCAGGCCCAGGGCAAAGCCGTAATCCCCGGAGTCGTTGTTGTTATACTTGCCGCCGGCATAGAGCTCGCAGTAGACCAGCTCCCAGTTCCAGCGCTGTTCCCGGCTGTTCCAGTCCAGCGGGCAGCCGCGGCCGAAGTCCTCGACCTCGATGCTCTTGTCCTTGTAATAGGTCAGGATAATCAGGTCGCCGTAGCCCTCCCGCGCTTCGTCTATGGAGTTGGAGAGGATCTCGAAGACGGCATGCTCGCATCCGTCCAGCCCGTCCGAGCCGAAGATGACCCCCGGACGGAGCCGGACCCGGTCCGCGCCTTGAAGCTGAGAAATACTGTCGTTGCCGTATTCCGCAGCGGGTTTTTCTTTTGTCGCTTTTGCTTTTGCCATATAACACCCTTTAAACAATGTGAAATGTGTAATGAGAAATTTGAAATAAAAGAGCGCTTGAAAACGTAAGCTTATAACGTCCCCTTATTCCGATGATACGCTTATTCTACCACTTTTTCTGTCCGTTTTTTTGGACACGATCCGGTTCCGCATGCAGCCCGCAAAAGAAATACAGGTCAGAACAAAAGCTGATACAGCACCATCAAAGCCACGCCGGGAACGCCGCCAAGGCCGGCTATCACAAGGCGAAGATTCGTCGGTTCCATGGTAAAGCCGAAAAAGCGGCCTCCGACATAGTTCACCGCATAGAAAACCAGTATCCCCGTCGCGGCATGGAGCGCGAACTTCAGCAGCGCTTTGATCGGTTTTGCAAGGATCCTCACCACCACGACAACAGCCAGGATCAGGAAGGCCAGCATGCCGACATCAATGAGGATCGTGTTCCAATCCAGGTTTTGCAGGTTCATGGATTACCCCCGATACAATGTGGTATGTAAAAAGTCAAATGTGGCATCATGAAACATCAGACCGGTCCATCATCAGAACGGCCAGCTGGGCAGCCAGCCCAGCAGTTTGGTCGCCAGGGCGTTTTCAACGGTGATGCCGTTCAGCACCGGGAAAAACCAGGCGAAGAACAGTACGGAAACCGCGGTGAACCAGACCGGATATCGGCGAAAGCGCCTTGGCGCCTGTTCCATCATGGAAAAGACGTAACAAAGCGACGGCACAAGGAACAGCGCCGAGGCAAAATAGTGATACGCGAACGTCAGGCGCGTAATGAACATCCAGGGCACCAGCCCGGATAAGTAAGCGATCAGCAGGAACGCCGCCGTCCGGTCGCGCCGTACAGCAGCCGTATAGATCAGGACCAGGAGACTCAGGAGTCCGCCCCAGCAGATCATCGGGTTCACAAATGCCCCGAAGCTTACGCGCTTGCCGTCCGTCAGGTATTCAAGATAATACAGGATCGGCCGGATGTCCAGCATCCACTGATACCAGCGTGAGGAGTAAGGATGCTCCGCCCGAATATTCACATGATATGAGAACATGAAGGCCTGGTTATCGAGAACCAGCCTTGTATACTCCCGGCTGAAGAGCGGCGCATGCTGGGAGATGCCATAGGGCAGATAGCTCAGGTAATAGATCAGACCCGGGATCAGGATAAAGAACATGACACAGAGCGCTGCATTGCCGAAAAAGGAGCGAACAAAGGCCCCTGCAGGGCTGTTCCCCTGCCGTGTCAAATGCCGCGGCGACGGTTCGGTCGCTTCGGGAGTGTCAGAGGCTTCGTCAGAGCCGGGGTCAGAATGTGTCAAGAGAACCGTCCCCCTGACACACCAGTGTGCCAGCCAGAGAACAGCCAGGCCGGCCCCCGCATAGAGGCAGATCCACTTGCAGGCCACACCGAGGCCGAACATCACGCCGCACCTGGCCAGGTCCCTCGTCTTCCCTTCCGACAGCCACGCATACATCGCATCGTACATCAGCAGGATGAAAAACACCGCATAGCTGTCCACCGTGGCGATCCGGGTCTGGACATAATGCAGAAAGCCGGAGGCCAGAAGCGCGGTCCCCAGCACGCTTACGCGTCCCGTTCCGAGCAGGCGCTTCAGGAAACGGTACATGGCCGGCAGCATCAGGATCCCGACCAGCGTTCCGGAAAAGCGCCAGCCGAAGGGTGTCATGCCAAAGAGCAGAATCCCAAGGGAAAGGATCTCCTTGCCGAGAGGCGGATGGGAGATTTCATAGGGCCAGATGCCGTGAAGATGTTCCCAGGCGGTACGGGCGTGATAGATTTCGTCAAAATAGGACGAGTTCAGAAAATCTGACGCAGGCGGAACCAGCGTTCCCTCGTCCGTCAGCTCCGGAATCGACGACGTCGCGGGTACGGCGTTTCCCTCCGCGTCCAAGAGCGCAATCTCGCCCAGCCAGGGGGTTCCGCCGGTACAGTGGATCCGGAGGAAGTTCACCGGTCCGGAAAGGTTCAGGGGAACATACGCCCACTTCAGCACCGCGACATGATCCTGGGTAAAGGTCGTCTGCGGGTACCAGCCTTCCGCGTCAGCGGAATATTCAATGTTGTAGCTCCCCTGCCCGACGCCCGGAAACAGCACCAGCCGGTCGGGCATGCCGTTCTCCGGAAGCCGGAGAATCACGTCACGCCCCTCCATCGGGACAAAGGTCTGCGGGGATCGGGTGCTGCCCAGATTCCAGAATGCGCAGAGGGCATAGAGGAAGGTAATCAGCATGACAGCGAGCCGGTTCTGACGATCCGGCTCGTTCTTTTTCAGAGCGTGCGGCAGCTCACAGGTCTTCAGGTTCGGAAGCCCCGAAAAGAACAGGAGCAGCAGCACAAAGGTGAGAACTGCGAATGCGAAGGAAGGGGTCAGCATAAAGCGTCCAGAAGCTCCTTGACCGAAGGCAGGATATAATCCGGCTGCCGCTCGGCAGCGCGGGCCATCTCCGGCGTCGTCTCACCGGAGAGAACCAGGACCGACACGGACCCGGCATTCTGGGCCACGGCGATATCGGTGTACAGGCGGTCGCCCACCGCGCAGATCTTCTCGTTGGGGATTCCGGTCTGCTTTGAAATCACATCGATCATGTTCCGGTTCGGCTTGCCGATATAGGTCGGCTTCACGCCACTGGACGCGGTGAGCAGCGCGCAGATGCTCCCGCAGTCCGGAAGGACCTCGTCCTCGGGCATGGGGCAGACCCAGTCGGGGTTCGCCGCGATAAAGGCCGCGCCGCGCCGCAGGAAGTGGCAGGCAAGGTTCAGCTTTTCATACACCAGTTCCGTGTCAAAGCCCTGTACAACTACATCCACCGCGGTTTCATCGGTGTGGCCGAATTCGTCGTTTACGAGGTTAATCTGATAGCTCTGCAGCTCACGGTAGAAAGCCTTCGTTCCGGCCAGATAGACTTTTGCACCGGGATAATTCTGGTTCAGGTACAGGCCGGTTGCCATACCGGAGGTAAACACGTTCTCCGCCTCACAGGGGAAGCCCAGACGGCGCAGCCGCGTAATGTAGTCCGCCCCCGCACGGGAGGAGTTGTTCGTCAGGTAGATATAGCGCTTGCCGAGGGACGGCAGCGCTTCCATCAGCTCATGGGCGCCCGGATAAACGTTGTCCCCCAGATAGAGCGTCCCGTCCATGTCGAAAAGGAACAGCTCGCAGGATTTCAGTTTGGTCAGATCCATTTTCTTATTCCTCCTCAGACCAGAGCAGGGCACATTTGACCGCCTTGTGCCAGCCGTTTAAAAGCTTGATCCGCTTTTCTTCCTCCAGCTCGGAGGTAAATACCCGGTCGATTTCCCAGTTGCTCTTCACATCGTCCAGGCTGTCCCAGTACTTCACCGCGAGGCCGGCCAGATACGCCGCGCCCAGAGCCGTGGTCTCGATGCAGCGCGGACGCACCACGTCGCTTCCGATCAGGTCGGACTGGAACTGCATCAGGAAATTGTTGGCACAGGCGCCGCCGTCCACCTTCAGTTCGCCGATGTGGATGCCGGCGTCACGTTCCATGGCGCGGACCACATCGTAGGTCTGATAGGCCAGGGATTCCAGCGTGGCACGAATCAGGTGTGCGCGGTTGAAGCCTCTCGTCAAGCCGACGATCGCGCCTCTGGCGCGCTGGTTCCAGTAGGGAGCGCCAAGGCCCGTAAAGGCCGGAACCACATAACCGCCGTTGGAGTCGGCCACCTTTGCGGCATACTGAGAACTCTCCGCCGCGGTGGAGATCACACCCAGCTCGTCGCGCAGCCACTGAATCGCCGCGCCGGCGATAAATACAGAGCCTTCCAGGGCGTACTCCACGTGATCTTCAAAACCGACCGCTATGCTTGTCACAAGGCCGTTCTTGCTCTCGACAATCTCCCGTCCGGTATTCATCAGCAGGAAGCAACCTGTTCCGTAGGTGTTCTTCATGCTGCCCGGCTCAAAGCAGCACTGTCCGAAGAGGGCGCACTGCTGGTCCCCGGCCGCACCGGCGATGGGGATCTCTCCGCCGTAGAGTTCAAAGTCCGTCTTGCCGTAGACCGCGCTGGAGGGCTTGACTTCCGGAAGGATGCAGGCCGGGATATTCAGGATCTTCAGCAGCTCCTCATCCCACTTCAGCTCGCGGATATTGAAAAGCATGGTACGGCTGGCATTGGTGTAATCCGTCACATGCACCCGTCCGCCCGTCAGCTTCCAGATCAGCCAGGTATCGACGGTTCCGAAGAGCAGCTTTCCGGCTTCCGCCCGCCGTCTTGCGCCGGGAACATGGTCCAGAAGCCACTTTACCTTCGTACCGGAGAAATAAGCGTCAGGGATCAGGCCGGTCTTTTTGCGGATGGTGTCCCCATAGCCCGCGGCCACCAGCTCGTCGACGGTCTCGGTGGTACGGCGGCACTGCCAGACGATCGCGTTGGCAATCGGCTCACCCGTTTCCTTGTCCCAGATGATTGTCGTTTCGCGCTGATTCGTAATGCCGATGGCGGCCACATCCGCGGCCGTTGCGTTGAGCTTGTCCAGTGCGGCGCGGGAGACCTCCAGCGTGACATCCCAGATTTCATTCGCATCATGCTCCACCCAGCCCGGCTGAGGATAGATCTGACGAAATTCCTTCTGCACTGAACTGCAGATATTCCCGTTGTGATCAAACAAGATGCAGCGGGAACTGGTGGTTCCCTGGTCCAAAGCCATGATGTACTTCATGCGTTCCGATTCCTTTCCTTTTATGATTGATTCGTGGTCATTGCAAAAGACACAATACATTATATTGTACCGAAATTTCAGAAAAAGTCAAGGTTTTGCGGTGTTCCCGCCATGAAAACGCTCTGTTTTTATCTCTTGTTTTTGACTTTCGCGCCGGTAATCAGGTCATGCTTGCATTTCGGGCAGACCCGCAGAACCAGAACACCGCTCACAATCCGCTTTCCGCAGTGCGGGCAGACGCAGAGAATCCGCGCAACCACAATCACGCCGACAACGCAGGCCGCCGACGCGATCACCAGCGCCATCTGCTCCCGCGAATTCTCCTGGGTAAACATCAGGGCCGAAACACCCAGAATAATCGCCAGTACCACCAGCACCCTGACGATATTTCTCCCGCGCTCATAACTGGAAACATGTGGTTTCATTCTTTGTTGCTCTCCTTCCCGCAGCCGCAGCCGCATTCGAATGTTCCGTAAACATAAGACCGAGGCGTAGTATAACACAAATCAAAGCATCGGAAAAGAGCAGAAAGAGAATGTGGGAAAATTTTGTTTTCTGTTGTATTTTACAATTGTGAAACATTTCTTATCTTATTTCTGTAACATTCTCACTGTATATTAAGGATGCAAGTAACAGTTTTTCATCTTTTTCATTTTGTCCTCAACCATATAGGAAGCGGAGCGGGTTTTCCCGCTCCGTTTTCTTTTTGCGTGAAGAGAGCCCAGGTACGGCTTTTCCTTGCCTTTGGGCGGCACGCATGCTATAATACCTGCGCTTTGAAAAACGTTGAACGGGGATTCTTCATGAAACTATCTTTTCGTGCCATTCTTGCCGTAATATTATGTAAACTTCTTCGCGCCGTCTCCCGTCTTCTGCATCGCGGAGGAACGGCGATGCCGGGACGGTTTGCAATGAAGGTCTGTCCGGATCTTCTCTCCCGGCTCTCCGGCGGTGTAAAGACCGTGGCCGTCACCGGCACAAACGGAAAAACCACCTGCTCGCGGATGATCGAAGAAGCGTTCTCCGAAGCCGGGCTGAATTACTTCGCCAACCGCTCCGGCGCCAACCTGATGAGCGGGATTACCACCGAGTTTGTAATGAACTGCACGCTCTTCGGCCGCATGAAGAAGGAGTATGCCGTCATCGAATGCGACGAGGCCGCCGCGACCAAGGTCTTTTCGCAGCTGCAGCCGAAGGTGATCGTCGTAACCAACCTGTTCCGGGATCAGCTTGACCGCTACGGCGAGATCACGCATACGCTCTCGAATATCCGTCAGGGAATCCGCGATGTCCCCGGGGCGCAGCTCTGTCTGAATGCAGACTGCTCCCTGACCGCTTCTCTCGCCGACGACGGCCTCCCCAACCCGATTCTCTGGTACGGTGTGAACGCCTCCGCCGCGCTCAAGGCGATTCCCTCTTCCCTCTCGGATGCCAGCCACTGCATCCACTGCAAGGCGGAATACGAATATGATTATCATACCTATGCGCATCTGGGCGGCTTCCGCTGCCCGAAATGCGGCTATCACCGGCACGAGCCGGACTTTGCCGTTACCCGGATCCTCTGTATGGACGACAGCCACAGTGAGGTCATCCTTCGCACGCCGGAGGGCGAAAAGAATCTTTCCGTCAATCTGCCTGCGAGCTACAACCTCTATAACGCGGCGGCGGCCGTATGTGCATCAACAGCCATGGGAATTCCCATGGCAACCTGCCTGGAATCCCTGGGGCGCTTCTCCTGCGGTTTCGGCCGGATGGAGAACTTCCCTCTCGCCGGCGGCACCCGCATGATCCTTGTGAAGAATCCGGCCGGATGTTCCCAGGCCCTGGAGTTTCTCTCCGGTGTGCAGACGGATCTCATTCTGGTCTGCTGTCTCAACGACCGCGGTGCAGACGGGACGGACATCTCCTGGATCTGGGACGCGAACTTTGAACTGCTCGCCTCCTTCGCCGACCGGATCCGGAAGATCTATGTCTCCGGCGACCGCGCCGACGACATGCGCCTGCGCCTGAAATACGCCGGTGTGCCGGATGAGCGTATCACCGTGCAGTACAGCCCCGAGAAGCTTACCGATGCCCTCTCGGAAGAGACGCTTCCGGTTTACATTTTGCCGACCTATACCGCCATGCTGGACCTGAGGGGCGTCATCGTGCACCGCTGCGGCGGCGCCGAGTTCTGGGAATAAACCGGAGAAGGGAGTTGTTCGGAACATGAAACTGAAAATCTGTCATCTCTATCCGGATGTGCTGAACCTCTACGGCGACGGCGGCAACATCATCTGCATGCAACAGCGCCTGAAATGGCGGGGAATCGATTCGGATGTCACCCGTGTCATGATCGGCGACAGTCTGAAGCTGAGCGATTATGACCTTCTGTTTATCGGCGGCGGCCAGGACTTTGAGCAGGAGGTGCTTCTGCCCGACCTTCAAAGCGGCAAGGACCGCGAGATCCGCGCCGCCATCGAAGACGGGCTCACCGCCCTTACCATCTGCGGCGGCTATCAGATGCTGGGGCAGTATTATGAAACTTATGACGGCGTCCGCTGTGATTTCATCGGCGCGCTGGATCTTTATACCGTCGGCTCCAAGACCCGCATGATCGGCAACACCGTCTTCCGCTGCACGCCGGACTGCGGCGGCAGCACCGTGGTCGGCTTTGAAAACCACAGCGGCAAGACCTGGCTCGGAAGCTCCGTGTCACCGCTTGCGGAGGTGGAAGTCGGCTTCGGCAACAACGGGGAAGACAAAACCGAAGGCGCGCATTATAAGAACGTCTTCGGCAGCTACAGCCACGGCCCGATGCTGCCCAAGAACCCGGCCTTCTGCGATCATCTGCTTGAAACCGCATTGACCCGGCGCTACGGCAGCGTCCGTCTCGATCCGCTGGACGACCGGGCGGAGCAGACCGCACACGACAACATGTTCCGCCGCCTGACCAAACACAATACCTGAAACGGAAACGGCCGCCCAATCGGGCGGTCATTTTGTTTCCTGTCAGCGGCTGTTCCTTCTTACAATGATTTCTTCGCTCCTGGGAATCGCAATTGTTGCATTGCCCGCAGGCATCATCACTGCCGGATATATGAAAGAAATTGACGGAAAAACAACGATACAGAATGACGGAAAAGAGCCCTGAGCGTAAATGCTCAGGGCTTTACTCTGCTCCCCGCTCCTGCGACTCGCCAGGATCCTCGCTTGTATGACGCGTCGGTGCAGCAGGCTTGTTCTTCAGATCCAGATGGTTCGCCACATCATATCCCACGACACCATGCGCCGCAGAAAGAAGCGTCTCCTTTCTGTTCTGCGGATCCAATACCCGCAGGACAACGGCAATATCCAGATCTTCATCATAAAACTGTTTTTGAATCCCTCTCTGTACGGATTGAAGACGCACTGTCAGATCAGACCATATCGTCTCGGCATCATGGTCCCCTTCACCGACTCGCTCAACCAGCTCTTCCCCGATATCCGGAGACGTAATGTCAAAGAAACAATACGCCTCATCCTGCTCAAGATGCCACTTGATCTCCGCATTCTTGAATTCCATCCCGAGCTTCAGCTGTTCACGTTCAGCCAGCTGCCGGATCCGATTCTGGCGCGCTTCGTCGGGGCTCAGTTTATCCGTCTCGGAAGACACATCGGCAGCTGGATTCAGCCCGGCTTTCAAATCAGGCGGAACCAGGATCTTCGCCGAATAGAGTTCACTCAGCACATATACAAAACAAGAGACAACAAAAAGAACGATGACGCCGATGATAAGATGCTTCTTCATATCGATATCCTCTCAGATGGATCGTACGTATTTGTTATCATAACACTTGGCAATCTAACGTGTCAACAAATACAGAACAACAGTTACTCCCCCGCTCCCGCGCCGCAGCGAAGGTGCTGGCGCTTTTTATCTGAACGAGCAAAAAACCTGTCCGTTTTTCCGGACAGGTTTTTTGCTATTATTATGTAAACTTCAAAAAAGGAGGCTTTATCATGTCTATGGGAATCGGGTATATGCCAATGCCGGAGGGGTTTCAATATGCGGAACTTGTCAAAGCCGGGCGACCCCAGCATCAGAAATTTGACGACTTCTGGTGCAGGCATCCACCGATGGATCCGGGAAAGCGGGCCAAAATCTTTGCACCGTTTTCTGCTCTGAGGGGATTTGATGAGGAGCTCAAATCCTCACAATCCAAGGTAAGGCTCGAACAGGAAAGCGAAATTGAATACATTCCGGTATATGACTAGAACAGACGTCCCATGCGACTCCCCCGCTCCTGCATCGTAACGAAGCTGCAGGAGCTCTTCTTTTGTCCGGGCATACAAAGATGACAGGTCCTCTTGTCTGCGTCGGAAACCACGGCAATAGTAAAAAGCACGAAAAGAGAGGGGGACGTTTTCCGTCTCCCCTCTTCTTTTGCTATTAGTGTTTCTTTTCCGTGCCGCCGGCGCCGACTCCGAAGTGCAGTTCCTTCATTCCTTCCACCTCGTCGCAGATCCCCTTCAGGGAACAGACGCTGCAGTCGGTTGGGATGCCCTCGAGAATCGTCGTCAGGGTATTCGTGATATCATTTGCCTTCTTCGCCGTGTCCTTCATGCCCGAATAGTTCAGGCCCGGGGCCGTGACGAAGATGACCTGCGCGTTCAGGACATTCGCGTCCTTCTTGTAGGCCTTGATGTAGCTGCAGCCGATGCTGCGGAAACTGATCCCCTTCCGGATGGCCTGCTTGGAGACGCGGATCTGCTCCCGGTAGTTCTCGGGTGAGATGCGCACCATGTACCCTTCCGGGTAGACGTGGTACTTGGCGAACTCGATGTCCTTCAGGATCCGATAAACCTTCTCGTTGTCGTCGTCCAGGACGCCCACGCGCAGGAGGACGATCCGGGCAAAGTCCGTGTCCGCCTTAATCTCCCGCAGGTCCGGGCCGTAGAGAAGGACCTGGTCCTTGCTCACGAAGTCCGGATTCGAGGAGAAGAGCACGTAGTTGGCAGAGCCGTGTCCGCTGGCGCCGAGCTCGTAGGCCGCGTCGCGCTGCATGACCAGCTCGCTTGAGCCGATGTCGGTCCAGCAGTCGCGCTCGGCATAGTCCCAGGTTTTCGGCGTTTTCCCGTCGAGGAAGGCTCGGGTGTCCTGAAACAGGGTATTATAGAGCTCCATGGGGATCAGAACACCAGGTCGACTTTCTTCTGGTCAAACATCTCGTTGACGCGCTTGTAGGCCCAGCCCAGCAGCTTCTGGTCCAGGTTCCAGAAATACACGACGAACAGAATCGCGACCACGGAAAACAGAATTTTGCACAGCTTCTTCACAAATTTCAATGGAATAAGCTCCTTTCAGTCAGTTTTGGTTGGGAGACTTACTTCTTCGCGAGACCCTTCTGGCGGGCATACTCGGCAGCGCCCAGAGCGCCCATGAGCTGCGGGTCGGTCTTGAGGTTGATGACCTTCAGCTTCAGGACGTGCTCGATGGCGTCCTTCAGGCCGTCGTTCTTGGC